>NZ_JBEXGT010000062.1:0-44183 GCF_040607475.1 Sphaerisporangium sp. NPDC005288
CGCCGGCGCGCCGGCCCGCCGCGGGCCGCCGGGTCGTCCGCGCGGTCATGGTCACGGCGCCTCCCTCCCCGAGTCGCCGACGGCCTCTTCGACGGCGGAGGCGTCGACGGCCGAAACGTCGCGAGCCGAGGTGTCGCGAGCCGAGGTGTCGCGAGCCGCGGCGTCTACGGTCGAGGCGTCTACGGTCGAGGCGTCTACGGTCGAGGCGTCTACGGTCGAGGCGTCTACGGCGGGCGGCTCGCCGGGGGCGTCGTCCCCCGCGGTGGAGGCGCGGACGACCAGGCGGGGCTCGACGGTGACGACGCGGGGCTCGCGGTCCCTGCTGGCCAGCCGGTCCAGCAGCAGCTCGGCGGCGGCGCGGCCGCGTTCGGGCGAGCCGAGCGACACGCTGGTCAGCGGGGGCCAGGCGAGCGTGGCCAGGTCGGTGTCGTCCATGCCGGCCACGGCGACGTCCTGCGGCACCCGGCGTCCCTCGCGGCGCAGGACGTCCAGTGCGCCGAGCGCGATCAGGTCGTTGGCGCACAGCAGCGCGTCCACGTCCGGCGCGCGTTCGAGCAGCCGGGCGGTGGCGCGGGCGCCGTCGGCGCGGTAGAAATCGCCGACCTCGGCCAGCGCGGGGTCGTGCGGCAGGCCGAGGGCGCGCACCGCCTCGGCGTAGGCCGCGGCGCGGGCGGCGCCGGGCACGGTGTCCAGCGGGCCGTTGACGAAGCCGATGCGCCGGCGGCCGAGGCCGTGGAGGTGCTCGACGGCCAGCCGCACGCCCTCGCGGGAGTCGGTGCGCACGTTGTCGACCGGGGTGCCCTCGGGGACCGAGCCGATGACCACGACGGGCGCGCGGGCCGCGGCGAACATCTTCAGGTGCTCGCCGGTCACCCGCAGCGGGATCATGATGAGCCCGTCGATGTACCGCTCGCCGAGCCCGCGCAGCACGTCGATCTCGTCATCGGTGTCGGCGTTGGTGGAGTGCAGGACCAGGCGGTAGCCGGCCGCCCTCAGCACGGGCTGGATCTCGCGGATCATCGCCAGGTACACCGGGTTGCCTATGTCGGCCATGGCGAACCCGAGCTGGTTGCTGCGGCGGGACTTCAGCGACCTGGCCACCGAGTTCGGCACGTAGCCGAGCTCGCGGGCGGCGCTCATCACCCGCCGTTCGGTCTCGGCCTTGGTGGGCAGGCCGTTGAGGACGCGCGACACCGAGGCGATGGAGACGCCGGCGCGCTGGGCGATCGTCGTGATGGTCGGCCCGTCACTCACGTGTCACCTCGGTCCAGGGGAAGAGTAAACGTTTACAGATGTTCGGAAAGACCACTGAAAACGTTTACGGGGGTAGGTTCATGTAACTCGCGCGTCACATCCGCCGTCAAGTCACGATCGGATAAACCACGACAGACCCGGCACCGGCCGTCGGTTCTCCCCGGTCAGTGGGTGTGGTCGCCGGCCGCAACGTCCGGGTGCGCGCGAAGCCACTCGATGCGCCCGCGGCTCTCGTCGTCCATGGGCGTGTACACGACGACGCGGGTCTCCGGGGGCGTGGCCAGGGTCAGGCTGGTGGAGGCCATGCGGACCAGGCCGACGCCGGACCGCTGGAAGATCTTCATGCGCGTGCCCGGCTTGGCCACGTCGTGGCTGGCCCACATCCGGGCGAAGGTGGGACTGGCCGCCGAGAGCCTGCGGACGAAGTCGACCCACGACGGCTCGCCGAGGTGGCGTCCGAAGGCCGCGCGCAGCATGCCCACCATGAGACCGCGCTCGTCCTGGAGGTTGCGCACCGGGTTGCAGCATTCGGGACAGGTGAAGCACTGCCAGATGGCGTTGCGCTCGGGCGGGTCGCCGACGACCAGCGCCGGGAACAGCAGGGCGTAGGTGGAGTTCCAGGCGAGCACGTCGTAGCGGCTGTTGTAGACCACGGCCGCGAGCGGGTCGAGGTTCCCCAGGATGGTGTGCACCTCGGGCTCCAGCCGGCCACAGCTGTCGTTCTGCGGCACCTCGGGCACATCGGCGAGCCGGTAGAGGTGCTCGCGCTCGGCCGTGTCGAGTCTCAGCGTGCGGGCTATGGCGTCCAGCACCTGGACGCTGGCGTTGATCGGCCGGCCCTGCTCCAGCCAGGTGTACCAGGTGACGCCGACCCCGGCGAGCTGGGCCACCTCCTCGCGCCGCAGCCCCGGCGTGCGGCGGCGCAGGCCCGGCGGCAGGCCCACGTCGGCCGGGGCGATGCGCTCACGCCGGCTGCGCAGGAACGCCGCGAGCTCCCCCCGCCTGGAAACCGTCCTCGTCACGGGGTCCATGATGGCGCGGAGGGCGGCGTCTTGCCAGGTAGTGCCGCTACCAGGATCGGCAGGCTCTCGTTACCGGTACCGGAACGGCCCGACGATTCCTGGCATGACCTCCGTAGCAACGCTCGCCCCCGCCGTCCCGCGGTCCCGGCGCGGCCCGGGATGGACGCTCGCCGTGGTCCTGGCGGGACAGTTCATGGCGATCCTCGACGTGTCGATCGTCAACGTCGCCGCCCCGACGATCCGCGCCGCCCTCGGCGCCTCGGGCTCCGGCCTGCAACTGATCATCTCCGGCTACACCATCGCCTACGCCATGCTGCTCATCACCGGGGCCCGGCTGGGCGGCCTGTCCGGCCCGCGCCGGATGTTCCTGCTCGGCCTGGCCCTGTTCACCGCCGCGTCCCTGGCCTGCGGACTGGCCGGCTCCGAGGGCGCGCTGATCGGGTTCCGCCTGGCGCAGGGCGCGGGCGCCGCCTTCATGGTGCCCCAGGTGCTCAGCATCATCCAGCTCAACTTCACGGGCGCCGCGCGGGCCAGGGCGCTCAGCGCCTACTCGGCGGTGCTGGCCGGCGGCATCGTCGCCGGGCAGGTGCTCGGCGGCCTGCTGGTGACCGCCGACCTGTTCGGCACCCAGTGGCGCCCGGTCTTCCTGGTCAACGTGCCGATCGGCCTCGCACTGCTCGCCGCCGGCGCGCGGATGCTGCCCTCCGACCACGTGCCGCGCGACCAGGGGCTCGACCTGCCCGGACTGCTCTCCCTGTCGGCGGCGGTGTCGCTGCTGGTGATCCCCCTGGTCCTCGGGCACGAGCAGCACTGGCCGCTGTGGGGCTGGTGCTCGATGGCGGCCGGCGTGGCGCTGCTCGGCGTCTTCGCCGTCGCGGAGCGGCGCGCTCGGCATCCCCTGGTGCCCGGCCGGCTCCTGCGCGCCCCCGGCCTGCTCCCCGGCGTGCTCGGCGTCTTCTTCGCGATGGTGACCTGGGGCGGGTTCCTGTTCACCGTGGCGTTGCACCTGCAGGGCGGGATCGGCGACGGGCCGCTGCGCGCGGGCCTGACCTTCGTGCCCGGCGCGGCGGGGTTCGCGGTCGTGAGCCTCACCTGGCGGCGCCTGCCCGCCCGGATGCACCGCGGCCTGATCCTCGCCGGGTTCGCGCTCGCGGCCCTCGGCTACGCGGGCCTGTCCCTGGTGTTCGGCGGCGGCGGCCGGGGCGAGCCGCTGCTGGAGATCCTGCTCGCCGTGACCGGAGCCGGTCTCGGGCTGGCCTACAGCCCGCTGTTCACCGTCGCCCTGGCCGGCGTGGAGCCGCGGGACGCGCCGGACGCGAGCGGGCTGATGTCCACGACGCTCCAGCTCGGCCAGGTGATGGGCGTGGCGACCTTCGGCTCGCTGTACCTGAGCCTCATCCCTTCCTCGCACGCGATCGGGGTGACCGGGTTCGGCCTGGCCGCCTGCGCGCTGGTGGGCGCGGCGTGCGTACTGCCCCTGCTGCGCCGCTCCCGCGTCTCCTAGAGGGGTCGGCGCCAGACGTCGATGGCCAGGACGGGGCGCATGCCGACCGACAGATACAGGTCGAGCGCCGGGGTGGTGTTGCCCGCGTCCACGTGCAGGTACGTCCCGGCCCTCCCGCGGCGCGCGTCGGCGGCGAAGGCCCGCTTGAGCAGCAGCCGGCCGAGCCCCCGGCCGCGGAACTCCGGCAGCACCGACAGGATGCGGACGTATCCGCAGTTCTCGTCGGCGGCGAACATGTCCGACCCGAGCAGCATGGCCGCCGGCACGCCGTCCACCTCGGCGAGCATGAGCTGGGACCAGTCGTGGGTGCTGGAGGCCTCGAAGTCGGCCTTCCAGCGGGCGTACTCCTTGGGGACGAACCCGAAATGCTCCGCGAAACCCTCCTGGTGGACGCGGTGGGCGGCGCGCATCCGCTCCTCCGACCCGGCCGCCGGGTGGACGGTGACGCCGGGGAGGGAGCCCGGCTCCACCTCGGCGTGGTCGGCGCGCAGCCGGTGGAAGCTCGTCGCCGGCGCGAACCCGCGCGCGGCGGCCTCGGCCCGCTTGGCCTCGTCCTGCCGGTAGACCGCGATCTCGGCGGTGACGCGCCGGGCGCGGTCGAGCACGGTGTCCCACAGCCAGGCCCGGACCTCCTCCTCGCGGGAGCAGACCTCGATCTCCACGACGTCCTCCCCCTGGCGCAGGGCGTACGCCCAGCCGGCCGGACCGCCGTCCTCGCGCCGGAGGACCAGCCAGGCGTCGTGTTCCAGGTCGAGCGCCGGGTCGGCCAGCACGTCGGCCACGTCGTCGGGCGTCATGTCGGGATGCCCCAGCACCGCGGTGTCGCAGGCCGACACCACCTCGTAGACGGCGGGGGCGTCGTGCGGCGCCGGCCGGCGGATCTCGTACGCGCGCGTGAAGGCGCCGTCCCCGGGCCCTGGTACCCCTGGGCGGACGCCGTCCGCGTTCTCGTGCTCGTTCACATCCCCTTTCTATCCGTACCGGCTCGATCCCGAGTGCGTGCCGGCCGGGAGAGGCATGATGACCCTAGAGGCGATTCGATCACGGAGGCGGGCATGGAACTGCGGGAGTTCTTCGAGCACCTTTCCGGGGCGCAGCGGGTGTACGGGCAGCCGTACGAGAAGGACGGCGCCACCGTCATCCCGGCGGTCTCGGTACGCGCCGGCGGCGGTTTCGGCCAGGGCGACGTGGGAAGCCAGGTGCGCGGCGGCATGGGCGGGGGCGGCGGCGCGATCGCCCGCCCGGTCGGCGCGTACGTCGTCAGGGACGGCGAGGTTTCGTGGGCGCCGGCCGTGGACGTCAACCGCATCGTGCTCGGCGCGCAGATCCTCGCCGGTCTGGCCCTGATCGTCTTCGTGTTGCGGGCCGGTCTGCGCCGCTCTTGACGTGCGGGTCTAGGGTGGCGGGCATGGTGCGCACCCGCCTGTACCGCAATGGCGTTCTAGAGGCCGAGGGGTTCCCCTACGCCGATGTCTCCGAGCACCTCAAGGACCCCTCGGCGACCGTGTGGTTCGACCTGCTGTCCCCCACGCCGGAGAAGCTGGCGGTCATCAGCGAGGAGCTCGGGCTGCACGAGCTCGCCGTCGAGGACGTCCTGCACCCCCATCAACGGCCCAAGCTGGACATCTACGAGACCCACCTGTTCCTCACGCTGTACGCCGTCCGGCTGGGAGAGGACGCGACGGCGCTGCACCTCACCGAGCTCTCGGTCTTCGTGACCAAGAACGCGCTGGTCACCGTGCGCTCGGACGACTCGTGCGACATCGACGCGATCACGGCGCGCTGGGACGCCAGCCCGGGCAAGGCGGGGCATGGGGTGTCCTTCCTGCTGCACACCCTGCTGGACTACGTGGTGGACGGTCACTTCGACGTCGCCCAGGCGCTCGACGACCGGGTGGAGGCGTTGGAGGACGGGCTGTTCACCGAGCGGCCCGGCAACAACCGGGGCATGCAGCGGCGCATGTTCGACGTCCGCCGCACCACCGTGCGGTTCCGGCGGGTCGTGCTGCCGATGCGCGAGGTGCTCACCAGCCTGATGCGCCGCGACCTGGGCGTGGTGGAGTCCGAGATGGCGCCCTACTACCAGGACGTCTACGACCACGTGCTGCGGGTGTCCGAATGGACCGAGTCGCTGCGCGACCTGGTGGGCAACGTCTACGAGACCCATCTGAACCTGCAGGGCTACCGCATGAACGACATCATGAAGCGGGTGACGAGCTGGGCGGCGATCATCGCCGTGCCCACGCTGATCACCGGCTTCTACGGGCAGAACATCCCCTTCCCGGGGTTCTCCCACGCCGAGGGCTTCTGGACCTCCAGCCTGCTGATCGTGGTGGCGTCGGCGATCCTGTACGTCGTGTTCCGCAAGAAGGACTGGATCTAGCGGCCCTCGCGCGGGGCCGGTCAGGAGCGAGGCCGGTCAGCGGGCCGGTCAGGGGGCCGGTCAGGGGCGGGCGGAGGCCTCCTCGACCCAGTCGCCCGACAGCACCACGTCGCGCAGCAGCGACCCCGCGCCGAGGATGGCGGCGTTCGGCCCGGCGCGGGTGACGTCGATCCGCAGGTCGCGCGTGGCCAGCGGCAGGCACCGCTCGTAGACCGCTCCCCGCACGGCGGCGATGAGCTGCTCGGCCGCCGACAGGCTGCCCCCGATCACGACGGCGTCGGGGTTGAAGAAGTTGACCAGCGCGGTGAGCACGTCGCCGATGAGCCGCCCGGCGCCGCGCACGAGATTGGTGGCCTGGGGGACGCCGTCGGCGGCCAGCCGGGCGATGCGGGCCGGATGGTCCACCTCGATGCCCTGGCCGGCCAGGGCGGCCATCAGCGCGGCGCCGCTGGCGTAGGCCTCCAGGCAGTCGGAGTGCCCGCAGGAGCACATCACCGACCGGTCGGCGCGCACGCTGACGTGGCTGATGTCGCCGGCGGCCCCGCGCCCGCGATGCAGCCTGCCGTCCGCGATGATGCCGCAGCCGATGCCGGTGCCCACCTTGAGCACCATCAGGTTCGCGCATCCCGGCCAGGCCAGGTGCTCGCCCGCGGCCATCAGGTTGGCGTCGTTCTCCACCAGGACGGGGACGTCGAACCGCTCGGCCAGGTGGGCGCCGACGGGGAACTCGTTCCAGCCGGGCATGCGGGACGGGGAGATCACCGTGCCGTCCACCGGATCGACCGGGCCGGGGACCCCGACGCCGACGCCCCGCACCGGCAGGCCGCCGCCGGAGGCGGCGACGAGCTCCTCCACCCGGGCGGCGAGCCAGTCGAGGGTGGGGGCCGCCCCGGCCCCTATGTCGCAGGCGTGCTCGACGACGGCCAGCGGGGTGCCGGCGAGGTCGACCAGGCCGAGCCGGGCGTGGTGGCTGCCGAGGTCGGCGACGGCGAGCAGCCCCGCCTTGGGGGCGAGCTTGAGGCGCCGGGGCCGCCGGCCGCCGGTGGACAGCCCGGCGCCCTCCTCCTGGAGCAGGCCGGCGTCGATGAGCTCCTCCACCCGCAGAGACACGCTGGAGGGGGCGAGGCCGGAATGCCGGGCCAACTCGGCGCGGGACTCGGCCTGGCCTAGCGCGACGAGACGGAGCAGCTCTCCTTTGCCTGACACAACGAGATGAATACCACGATGTTACTTAATGCGGCAATCGATTGACTTCGGCCGACATCGACCTCTATCGTCCGATCAAAATTCGATTCCGAATGAAGTCGGATGGTAAGTGATGATCCAGCTGCGCGGAAACGCCTCAGCACTGTCCCGCACGCGCCGCGCGGCGCTCACCGTCATGGCCGTGGCGTCGCTGGCCGGGGCGGCGGCCTGCTCCGGCGGCGACGGCTCGCCCGCCGTCCCGCCCGCCCCCGCGGGCGACGCCGGCGCCCAGGCGGGCGACCCCTATCCCTCGGCGCCGGTCGCGACGGCCGCCGACATCCCGGCCGGCTCGACGATGGACACGATCAAGAAGCGCGGCGAGCTGCTCGTCGGCGGCTCGCTGGACGCGCCGCTGCTCTCCCAGCAGAACCCGGCGACCGGCCAGGTCGAGGGCTTCGACGCCGACCTGGGCAAGATGCTGGCCAAGTACATCATCGGCAAGCCCAGCGTCAAGATCGTCAACTCGGCGTCGGAGACCCGCGAGGCGCTGCTGTCCAATGGCACCGTGGACGTGGTCTTCCAGACCTACACGATCACTCCCGAGCGCGCCCGGCAGGTCGCCTTCGCCGGGCCGTACTACACCTCCGGCCTGGCCGTCGCGGTGAAGAAGGGCACGACGGGCATCGCCAAGCCCGAGGACCTCGACGGCAAGACGGTCATCGCCGGCGCCAACACCCCGGCCATCCCCGCCATCAAGAAGGTCGCCCCGAACGCCAAGATCGTGACCTTCGGCAGCGACCCCGAGTGCATCCAGGCCCTCAAGCAGGACCGCGGCGTCGCCTACGTCCAGGACCAGTCGCTGCTGGTCGCCGACGGCAAGAGCGACCCCGAGGTGCAGGTGGTCGGCGAGCCGTTCACCACCGACCCCTACGGCATCGGGCTCAAGCACGGCGACGACCAGATGAAGAAGTTCGTCAACGACTGGCTGAAGAAGATCCAGGACGCCGGGCTGTGGCAGGAGGCGTGGAAGAAGTCCATCGGCACGGTCGTGCAGGGCGAGCCGCCGGCGCCGCCGGCCATCGGCTCGGTCCCCGGCTCCTAGGCGCCGCCGCCGATGGACGCCCTGACCGGCAACCTCCCGGCGCTGTGGGACGGCCTGCTCGTGACCCTGCAGCTCACGCTGCTCGCGTTCGCGGGCGCGTCCGTGGCCGGGACCCTCGTCGCCGCCGCGCGCGTCAGCCCGGTACCGGTGCTGCGCGCGGCGGGGACGGTCTACGTGGAGACGCTGCAGAACATTCCGCTGCTGGTGCTGCTGATCCTGGCGGTCTTCGGGCTGCCGGAGATCGGCGTGCAGGCGGGGCTGTTCACGACGGCCGTGGTGGTGATCGCGCTGTACCAGGCCGCGTACGTCGCCGAGGCGCTGCGTTCGGGGATCAACGCCGTGCCCTCCGGGCAGGGCGAGGCCGCGCGGGCGCTCGGGCTGGGGTTCACCGGGTCGCTGCGCCACGTGGTGCTCCCCCAGGCGCTCGGCACGGTCGTCCAGCCGCTCGGCAACATCTTCATCATGCTCACGATGAACACCTCGCTGGCGGCGGCGGTCGGCGTGGTGGAGCTGACCGCCGCCGCCAACCGGGTCAACCTCGTCGAGGCCCGGCCGATCCCGATCTTCGTGGGAGCCGGAGTGGCCTACATGCTGCTGTCGTCGCTGGCCGGCTTCGTCACCGGCGTGCTCGAACGCAGACTGGCGGTGCGCCGATGAGCGGCGGCCGCCTGCTGTTCGACGAGCCCGGGCCGCGCGCCCGGCGGCGCACCCGCGCCGCCACCTACCTCACGGCGCTCGCGCTGCTGGCCCTGCTCGCGCTGGCCGTGCGCCAGTTCGCCGCCAACGGCCAGCTCGACGCCGCCCGCTGGCAGCCCTACGCCACCTGGCCGATGTGGCGCTACCTGCTCGGCGGCCTGTGGTCCACCGTCCTGGCGGCCGCGGTCTGCGCCGTCCTGGCCATGGCCGGCGGGCTGGTGCTCGCGCTCGGGCGGCTGTCGCCGCGGCGCCCGGTGCGCTGGGCCGCGGGGGGCTACGTCGAGGTCGTCCGGACGATCCCGGCGCTGCTGCTGGTCTACGTGGTGCTGTTCGCGCTCCCCCGGTACGGGCTGGACCTGCCGCTGTTCTGGAAGCTCGCGGTGCCGCTGTCGGTGTCCAACGCGGCGGCCTTCGCCGAGATCTTCCGGGCGGGCATCCTGTCGGTGGAGCGCGGCCAGAGCGAGGCCGGACTCGCGGTCGGGCTGACGCGCGGGCAGACCATGCGTCTCATCGTGCTGCCCCAGGCGGCCCGGCGCGTGCTGCCGTCCATCGTCAGCCAGTCGGTGGGGCTGCTCAAGGACACCTCGCTGGGCTTCGTCGTCAGCTACGCCGAACTGCTCTACAGCGGCAAGATCCTGGCCAACTTCAACCACCTGCTCATCCAGACCTACATCGTCGTCGCCCTGGTGTACCTGGTGGTGAACGCCTCGCTGTCCAAGCTGGCCCGTACGCTGGAGGCCCGCCAGGCCGGCGCCGCCCGGCGCGCCGCCGCGGCCGCCTCCGGCGCCCCGGAGGCGGCCCTCCACGCCTGACCGGCGCCCCCCGCCCCCCCTTTTCCCCTTCGAGAAAGGCACCACATGTACGCGCGTCTGGCGGAGGTCGTCAGGTCCGGTTTCACCGAGAGCGTCCACTTCGGCAGCGTCGCCGCCCTCGCGCCCGACGGCGCCCTGGCGCTCGCGCGCGGCGCCGTGGACGAGCCGATGCTCCCCCGGTCCTCGGCCAAGCCCTTCCAGGCCCTGGCCTGCCTGGAGTCCGGCGCGGCCCTCGCGGGCCCGCGCCTGGCGATCGCCGCCGGGAGCCACACCGGCGAGGACTTCCACGCCGAACTGGTCCGCGCGATGCTCGCCGAGGCCGGACTCGACCCCTCCGCGCTGGGTTGCCCCGCCGACTGGCCCGAGGACGAGACCACCCGGCACACCATGGTCAGGGCCGGTGAGGACCGCGCCAGGGTGCGGATGAACTGTTCGGGCAAACACGCGGCGATGCTCATGGCCTGCGCCGCCGCAGGCTGGGACACCGCCTCCTACCTCACCGCCGCCCACCCCCTCCAGCGGCGGGCGCGCTCGGCCGTCGAGCGGTTGTCGGGCGAGAAGAGCCCGCACACGGCCGTGGACGGCTGCGGCGCCCCGCTGTTCGCGCTCTCCCTGGCCGGCCTGGCCCGCGCCGTGCGGGCGCTCGCCGTCGCCCCGCAGGGCACGCCCGAGCGCGCCGTGGCCGACGCCATGCGCGCCCACCCCGAGTACGTCGGGGGCACCGGGCACGTCAACACCGAGCTGATGCGCGCCCTGCCGGGGACCGTGGTGAAGGGCGGCGCGGAGGGAGTGCTGGTGGCCGCCACCTCGGAGGGGCACGCGGTGGCCGTCAAGGTGATCGACGGCGGGCCGCGCGCGACCTCGGCGATCGCCCTGGCCGCCCTGGCGGAGATCGGCGCCGCGACCGCCGGCGCCGAGTCCTTCACCACCGTTCCCGTGCTCGGCGGCGGACGCCCCGTCGGCGAGGTCCACGCCACCCTCTGATCAGCGGAAGGCCGGGGCCGTCGCGGGGGCCGGCTCGGGCCGGGAGAGAGCGGGGACCGGCTCGGGCCGGGAGAGGGCGGGGACCGGCTCGGGTGAGGAGGGGGTGGGGCGGCCGTGGCGGAGGGTGGTGTACCGGTCGGCGACGCGGCGGGCGGCGGTCACCGGGTCGCCGGCCGGGCTGTAGTTGTAGGTCCGGCGGCCGGTCGCCTCCGACACCTCGCCCGACCACCAGAAGTAGCAGGACCCGTCGGTCCAGGCCACCAGGTCCACGCAGACCGACACGAGCGCGAGGCCCCTGCCCTCGTGGACCTCGGCGGTGATGCCGTGCCGCTCCAGCGTCCGGCACAGCCGGTGGGCGGCTCGCGCCGCCGGATGCCGCCGTAATCGCTCGCCGCCACGTCCAGGATCGGCACTGGCGGGCTCACCAGGAAGACTCATGGAACGAAGCTAGAAATATCGCACCAAATCCGGCAACGATGTTTCGCCGAGTTGCTCCGGGCCGCCGGGCCGGGCCAACCCGCGACGTGACGGCCAGGCCGGAGGCCGGCTCCGCCGTACCCTGGCACCGCCGCCTCGACGCGGCGGGAGCGGCGGGCGCGCCGGTCGGTGGCGACGCAGGGCCGGGCGTCAGCCGGTGCGGGGAGTGAGGAACTCCAGGCGGTTGCGGTGGCAGTCGGCGGCGTAGAAGCGGCGGTACCCGGGAAAGGCGTCGTCCCAGGTGATGGCGACGCCGTGGGCGGTGAGCCGTTCGGCCAGCGCGTCCAGGTCGGCCACCAGGATGCCGGGATGCGCCTTGAGCGCGGGCCGGAAGTCCTCCTCGACCCCAAGGTGGATCTCCAGCGCGTCCGCGCGCACCCACAGCCCGCCCCGGGCGGCCAGCTCCGGCGGCTTGTCCACCTCCGTCATGCCGAGGACGCCCACGTAGAACCCCCGGCACACCTCCTCCTCCCCCGGCGGCGACGCGAGCTGCACATGGTGCAACCCGAGCCCGAAGGCGGTGGCCGCGGCGACCGCGCCGGCCGCGCTCTCCGCGGACGACACCGGCCCGGATGGGACCGGCTGGGACGGGAGCGGCTCCGGCCGTAGCGGCTCGGAGGGGCTCACCGCTCGCGGACCTTCGGTCGTCATGACACCTCGTTTGGCTTCCCCGGCATGTTGACCGTGCCATGGTAGCGATCAGTCTCATGCCCCCGGGCCTCACCGGTACCACGGAGCGATGCCGCGAAGGTCGGCGATGGTGGCCGACCTTCCGGGCGTTCGTGGTGAGATGTCCAAGAGGAGGGATCGATTATGGAATATGTCAGGCTTGGCACGACCGGGCTGAAGGTTTCGCGCATCTGCCTCGGGATGATGAGCTACGGGGATCCGGCGCGCTGGCAGGACTGGGTGCTGGACGAGGAGCACAGCGAGCCGCTGGTGCGCAGGGCCGCCGAGGCGGGCGTGACGTTCTTCGACACCGCCGACACCTACTCGGAGGGCGCCAGCGAGGAGGTCACCGGCAGGCTGCTGCGCACGATCTTCCCGCGCCGCGAGGACTACGTGCTGGCCACCAAGGTCTTCTTCCCCATGGGGAAGGGGCCCAACGACGGCGGGCTGTCGCGCAAGCACATCCTGGACGGCATCGACGCCTCGCTGCGGCGGCTCGGCACCGACCACGTGGACCTGTACCAGATCCACCGGTGGGACGACTTCACCCCCATCGAGGAGACCATGGAGGCGCTGCACGACGTCGTGCGGTCGGGCAAGGCGCGCTACATCGGCGCCTCCACCATGTACGCCTGGCAGTTCGCCAAGGCCCAGCACGTGGCCGAGGTCAACGGCTGGACGAAGTTCGTGACCATGCAGAACCACTACAACCTCCTCTACCGGGAGGAGGAGCGGGAGATGATCCCGCTCTGCCTGGACCAGGGGGTCGGGCTGATCCCGTGGAGCCCGCTGGCGCGCGGGCTGCTGGCGCGGGCGGACGTGCCGCAGGAGGGGACGACGCGCTCGGGCGTCGACTGGCGCATCGAGCACCTGTACGGCGGGCCGGGCGACGCCGAGGTCCTCACCCGGGTGGCCGAGACGGCGGGCAAGCGCGGCGTCCCCGCGGCACGGGTGGCGCTGGCCTGGCTGCTCTCCCAGCCCGGCGTGACCGCCCCGATCGTCGGCGCCACCAAGGAGCACCACCTAGACGACGCCGTCGCGGCGGTCGAGCTGAAGCTCACCGAAGAGGAACTGACCCACCTCGCCGAGCCCTACATCACCCGCTCGGTGATCCACTGACGCCGCACGCGCGGAACGTCCCTCGAGCCCGCCTTCCTTCGGGAGGCGGGCTCGCCCATGCGAAGGCCCAAGGCGCGTCGGCGGGTCCCGGGGGCGGAATTGTCGGGGGGCCTTCGTAAGCTGGCCCCCATGGGGCGGGCCAACGACGCCGCTGCGGCGGCGCTTGAGGAGTATGCCGATCTTTTCGCGATGACCGGCGGCGACGCCTTCCGGGTGCGCAGCTACCAGAAGGCCGCCAAGGCCATCGCCGGCCATCCCGGGGACATCTCGCGGGTGAACGTCCGCGAGGTGCCCGGCGTCGGCGAGGCGATCGCGAAGAAGGTCGAGGAGTTCCTGCAGCGGGGCAGCTTCCGCCAGCTCGACGCCCTGCGCGCCGAGGTGCCCGAGGGGGTGCGCCTGCTCACGCGCATCGCCTCCCTCGGGCCCAAGAAGGCCGTGTTCCTCTTCCGTGAACTCGGCATCGACTCGCCCGAGGCGCTGGCGGAGGCGATCGAGCAGGGCCGGCTCGCGGGCCTTCGCGGGTTCGGCGCCAAGACCGAGGAGAACCTCCTCAAGGGCATCGAGCAGCTCAGGCGGGCCGGCGAGCGGGTGCACGCCGGGGTGGCGATGGAGCTGGCCGAGCGGGTCATCGCCTCGCTCCCGGCCGCCGAGCAGATCGCCTTCGCCGGGTCGCTGCGCCGCATGAAGGAGACGGTCGGCGACATCGACGTCCTCGCGGTGGGCCCCGAGTCGCTGATGGCCGACTTCAAGGCGCAGCCGTACGTGGCGGAGGTCATCGCGAGCGGGGCGCTGAAGACCTCGGTGCGCACGACGCAGGGCCTCCAGGTGGACCTCCGCCTGGTGCCCGCCGAGTCGTGGGGCGCGGCGATGCAGTACTTCACCGGTTCCAAGGAGCACAACGTGCGGTTGCGCGAGATGTGCGTCAAGCGCGGCTGGAAGCTGTCGGAGTACGGCCTGTTCGAGGGCGAGACGGTGATCGCCGCCAAGTCCGAGGAGGACATCTACGCGGCGCTCGGCATGCAGTGGGTGCCGCCCCCGCTGCGCGAGGACGGCGGGGAGGTCGAGGCGGCCCTGCGCGGCGCGCTGCCCGAGCTGGTCACGCTTTCGGACCTCAAGGGCGACCTGCACACCCACACCGACCTGACCGACGGCATCGCGACACTGGAAGAGATGGTCGCGGCGGCGGCGCGGCGCGGGTACGCCTACTACGCGGTGACCGACCACGCGCCGAACCTGTTCATGCAGCGGATGACCTTGGAGAAGATGCTGGAGCAGCGCGAGCGGCTGCGCCGGCTCCAGGACGAGCACCCGGGCATGCGGCTGCTGCACGGCACCGAGCTGAACATCGCGCCCGACGGCACGGTCGACTGGCCGGCGGAGGTGCTCTCGGGCTTCGACATCTGCGTGGCCTCGGTGCACTCGCACTTCACCCAGTCGCGCGAGGAGATGACCCGCCGGTTCGTCGCCGCCTGTGAGAACCCGCACGTGCACGTCATAGGCCATCCGACCACCCGCAAGATCGGCAAGCGCCCGCCGGTGGACGCCGACTGGGAGGCCGTCTTCGCAGCGGCGGCCCGCACGGGGACGGCGCTGGAGATCGACGCCTATCCCGACCGCGCCGATCTGCCCTCCGACCTGGTGCGGCTGGCCCGCCACCACGGGGTCCGGTTCAGCATCGACAGCGACTCCCACGCCGTGCCGCACATGGACAATCTGCGCTTCGGCGTCGGCATCGCCCAGCGGGCGGGGCTGACCGGCGACGACGTGATCAACACCTGGCCGCTGGACCGGCTGCTGGAGTTCCTCGGGCGCGACTGAGCGCCCCGCTCCGCGCCCGGGGGCCTCCCGCCGGAGGCGCGCGCGGAGTAGACTGGACCTATAACATGGTTTCCTGGTAGGAAATTGGTACAAGTTTGACCGGACGGGGGGTCCCCCATGGAACTCGAAGACCGGACCGGCGAGGCCACCAGGACCAGACCCGCCCCGGGACACGCGAGGAGCGCCGCGCCGGTCCCCCGGATGCGCCGCGCGCCCTCAGCGCCCCCCGCGGAGGCGCCGGCGGCGTTCCCCGCGGCGCCGGGGCCCATCGTCAAGCCGCTGCCGCCCGACCTGTTCATCACCTACGGCTCCAGCGCCGAGACCCGCTGGGAGGCCATGCACGGTCAGGGGTACCACACCCCGAACGACCGCTTCTTCGTCCGCGACCACACCGCCACGCCGCTCATCGACGCGCGTACCTGGCGGCTGCGGCTGCACGGGGACGGGCTGCGTGCCCCCCGCACCCTGACCTACGAGGACCTGCTGGCCCTGCCCGCGACGACCGCGGACGTCGCCATCGAGTGCGCCGGCAACGGGCGGGCCTTCTTCGACCTCCAGCAGGACCAGCGCATGGCGGGCATCCCGTGGCGGCTCGGCGCCATCGGCGTCGCCCGGTGGCGCGGCGTGCCGCTGTCGACGCTGCTGGACCTGGCCGGGGTGCGCGCCGACGCGGTCGACGTCATGCCGCGGGGCCTCGACCCGGTGTACGTCGAGGACGGCGTCGACCACGGGCACGTGCGCCGTCCGCTGCCCATCGCCAAGGCGCTGTCGGACGTGCTGGTGGCCTACGAGATGAACGACAGGCCGCTGCCGCCCGACCACGGGTTCCCCGCCCGCCTGGTGGTGCCCGGCTGGAGCGGCGTGGCCTCGATCAAGTGGCTCGGCGACATCGAGGTCGCCACCACCGCGCTCTCCTCGCCGTGGAACACCCGCTTCTACCGCATGTTCGGGCCCGGCCACCCGCCCGGCGGCGCCCCGCTGAGCGACCAGGTGGTCAAGAGCGCCTTCGAGCTGCCGTGGGGCGCCACGCTGCGGGCCGGGCGGCAACACATCCTGCGCGGCCGCTCGTGGTCGGGCGGCGGCCGCGTCGTCCGGGTCGAGGTGAGCGTGGACGGCGGCCTGAGCTGGCAGCGCGCCGAGACCCGCGGGCCCCGCCCGGCGCGGGCGTGGGCGCCCTGGCACCTGGCCTGGGTGCCGAGGCGGCCGGGGGCGCACATCCTGATGGCCAGGGCCGTCGACGAGACCGGGGCCACCCAGCCGGCGCGGGCGCGGTTCAACATGCTGGGCTACCACTTCGACGGCGTCGTCCAGCACCCGGTGACGGTCATCTCCTGAAACGGGCGCCGGGCGCCCGCGGCGAAGCCCGGCCGGGGTCTTCCTGGGGGCGGACCCGCGGCCGGGGCGGCTGAGGGAGGATGTCCCCAGCGCTCCGGGGAGGCACCCGAAGGCGCCACCCCGGAGGGTTCTCAGTGGCCGGTCGCCTTCTCGGCGCCGGCGCCGGTGAGCGACCGCACCTCGATCTCGGCGTACTTGGCCGCGTTGTACTCCTTGCTGAGCACCGTCCCGATGTAGCCGGCCAGGAAGCCGATCGGGATCGAGACCAGGCCGGGGTTCTCCAGCGGGAACCAGTTGAAGGCCGCGCCGGGGAACAGCGAGGTCGGCGTGCCCGACACCACCGGCGAGAAGATCACCAGCAGCACGGCCGACGCCAGGCCACCGTAGATGGCCGAGACCGCGCCCGCGGTGTTGAACCGCTTCCAGAACAGGCTGTAGAGGATCGCGGGCAGGTTGCCCGAGGCCGCGACCGCGAAGGCGAGCGCGACCAGGAAGGCCACGTTCAGGTTCTGCGCGAAGATGCCCAGGACGATCGACACCGCGCCGATGGCGAAGGCGGCGATGCGGGCGACCTTGATCTCCTGCTGCTCGGTGGCGTTGCCCCGCTTGAAGACGTGCGCGTACAGGTCGTGGGCGAAGCTGGAGGAAGAGGCCAGCGTCAGGCCCGCCACCACGGCGAGGATCGTCGCGAACGCCACCGCGGCGATGACCGCGAGCAGGATCGTGCCGCCGACGTCGCCGAAGATGAGCTGGCCGACCTTCTGCGCCAGCTGCGGAGCCGCCGTGTTGCCCGCCTTGTTCTGCGCGGCGATGGCCTTGCTGCCGACCAGCGCGGCGGCGCCGAAGCCGAGCACGAGGGTGAGCAGGTAGAACACGCCGATGATGCCGATGCCCCACAGGACCGACTTGCGGGCGTCCCTGGCGGTCGGCACGGTGTAGAAGCGGATCAGGATGTGCGGCAGGCCGGCGGTGCCGAGCACCAGGGCCAGGCCGAGGCTGATCAGGTCCAGCTTGCTGACCAGGCCCTTGGCCTCGACGCCGTACTTCAGGCCCGGGTTGAGGAAGGCGTCGCCCTTGCCGCTCTGCTGGGCCGCGTTGCCGAGCAGGCTCGACAGGTTGAACCCGAAGTGGCCGAGCACCAGCAGGGTCACCAGGGCGGCGCCGGTCATCAGCAGCACGGCCTTGACGATCTGCACCCAGGTGGTGCCCTTCATGCCGCCGACGACCACGTAGATGATCATCAGCAGGCCGACCACCACGATGGTGCCGATCTTGCCGGCGTCGGAGGTGATGCCGAACAGCAGGCCGACCAGCGCGCCCGCGCCGACCATCTGGGCCAGCAGGTAGAAGATGCTGACCGTGATCGTCGACACGCCGGCGGCCGTGCGCACCGGGCGCGGGCTCATCCGGAAGGCCAGCACGTCGGCCATCGTGAACTTGCCGGAGTTGCGCATCAGCTCGGCGACGAGCAGCAGCGCCACCAGCCAGGCGACCAGGAAGCCGATCGAGTAGAGGAACCCGTCGTAACCCGACAGCGCGATGATGCCCGCGATGCCGAGGAAGGACGCGGCCGACATGTAGTCGCCGCCGATGGCCAGGCCGTTCTGCACACCGGTGAACGAGCGTCCGCCCGCGTAGTAGTCGGTGGCGCTCTTGGTGTTGCGGCTCGCCCAGAACGTGATGCCCAGCGTCGCGGCGACGAAGATCACGAAAAGGGTGATCGACAGCGCGTGGTCACTCATGGGTCGTGGTCTCCATCTCGTCGCGCAGCTTGCCCGACAGCGGGTCGAGCTTCTTGTCGGCATGCCGGGCGTACGCCCACGCGATCAGGAACGTCGACACGAACTGCAGAACGCCGAAGATCAGCGCCACGTTGACGTTGCCGAAGACCTTGGTGCCCATGAACCCGCGCGCCCAGCCGGACAGGATCACGTAAAGCAGGTACCAGGCCAGGAAGGCGATCGTCACCGGGAACGCCCAACTGCGGTAACGGCGGCGCAACTCCTGGAAATCGGCGCCGGCCTGCACCTGTTCGTATTCGGACGACTCGTCTTGTCGAGTGGTCACGAGACCTCCAACGTTGTGATCTGAATCACGCCATACCGTAGAAGCACCCACCCGCCGCTGCGCAGGGGTGCGGGGCATGCGGTCGCCAAGTCGTACCGAAGGATCGCTCATCTGGCGCGGACCTGCGCCCAAAGGCGCGATCCCTGCGACGAATGGTCGCCGCGCCCCTGGCTACGGCGAACGGCCCCCTGCGCACGACCGCCCACCCCCCTGGTCCCGGCGGCGTGGGCTCAGGTGGAGCGGGGCCGCCAGTCGCCGCGGTTGACGTCGAGCGTCTCGGGCGTGTGCAGCCGCACCATCGTGCGGGCGACGCCGCGCGGAACGCCCCCGGGCGTCAGCAGCGACACGACGATCATGACGGCGAAGGAGATCGGCACCGTCCAGGCCGCCGGCTGGGCCAGCAGCGCCCCGGTCCACCCGGTGTACGGGCCGCCGGTGATGACCGCGATCACGGCCGTGCTGGCCAGGCCGCCGCCGGTGAGCAGACCGGCCATCGCCCCCGCGGCGCTCAGCCGCCGCCACCAGATGCCGAGCACCAGCAGCGGGCAGAAGGAGGACGCGGCGACCGCGAAGGCCAGGCCGACCACGTCGGCGACGGCGAGAGATCGGGCGGAGGTCGCCAGCACCAGCGGCACGGCCACCGCCATCAGCGTGGCGGCGCGGAACGACTGCACTCCCCCGCGCAGGATGTCCTGGCCGATGACGCCCGCCACCGACACCGCGAGCCCGGAGGAGGTGGACAGGAACGCGGCGAACGCCCCGGCCGTGACCAGCGCGCCGAGCACCTCGCCCGCCGTCCCGCCGACCAGGCGCGCGGGCAGGGTGAGCACCACCGCGTCGGTGCGGCCGGTCATCAGCAGCTCGGGGGTGTAGAGGCGGCCGAGCGCGCCGTAGATGGCGGGCAGCAGGTAGAAGGCCCCGAGCAGGGTCAGCACGACGAGGGTCGTGCGGCGGGCGGCCCGCCCGTCGGGGTTGGTGTAGAAGCGCACCAGGACGTGCGGCAGTCCCATGGTGCCGAGGAAGGTGGCCAGGATGAGCGAGTAGGTCGCGTACAGCGGGTGCTCCCGGCCGTGCAGGGGCAGCGCCCACTCGTGGTCGGTGAGCACCGGCAGGTTCTCGGCGTGCGGCACCAGGGCCCCGGCGGGGAAGCCGAGCGTCGTGTCGGCGGTGACGGTGTGCGGGCCGGGCGTCAGCGTGAGGCGCTCCCCCCGCAGGACGCGGCCGTCCACCCGGCCCTTCGCGGTGACCTCGACCGGCCGCTGGACGCCGATGGTGACGTCGACGCCCATCGTCACGGTGACCGGGGCGGCGAACACCGGAGGCGCGTCCCCCTCGGGCGCGGGCCTGCCGTGCGCGTACCAGGCGAACAGCAGGAACACCACGGGCAGGGCGAGGGCGGTCAGCTTCAGCCAGTACTGGAAGGCCTGGACGAAGGTGATCGAGCGCATCCCGCCGGACAGGACGTTGACCGCGACGACGACGGCCACGAGCAGGCCGCCCACCCACGCGGGGCCGCCGGTGATCGTGCGCAGCACCAGGCCGGCGCTCTGGAACTGCGGCATCAGGTACAGCCAGCCGATCAGCACCACCAGGACGCTCGCCATGCGCCGCACGGCCATCGACTCCAGCCGGGCCTCGGCGAAGTCGGGCAGCGTGTAGGCGCCCGAGCGGCGCAGCGGCGCCGACACCAGCACCAGCAGCACCAGGTAGCCGCCGGTCCAGCCGACCGGGAGCCACAGCATGTCGGCCCCGTAGGCGAGGATCAGGCCGGCGATGCCGAGGAAGGAGGCCGCCGAGAGGTACTCCCCGCCGATCGCCGAGGCGTTCCACAGCGGCGAGACGGTGCGCGAGGCGACGTAGAAGTCGGAGGTGGTGCGCGAGAGCCGCAGGCCGAAGGCCCCGATGAGGATGGCCGCCACCATGACCACCACCACCGCCGCCACCCCGAGCCCGGCGTTCAGCGCCGTGCTCCCGCCCGGACGGAGGTCGGGCTCGCCGGAGCCGGCGCCGCCGAGGTGCGCCGCCGGAGACCGCCACCCCGGCATGTCCGGGGTCGGCGTTTCCCGGAGCTGTCCCCGGCACAACCGGCGGCGCGGCCGGTCACCGGCGCTCGACCAGGTCGGCGAAGTGGCGCTCGTTGCGCTCGGCCTGGCGGACGTACAGCCAGGCGCCGGCCACGAACGCCGGGTAGATGAGCCCGGCCAGCACCAGCCACGGCAGCGGCACGCCGAGCAGTCGCACCTCGCGCAGACCGGGGACCAGCAGGAACAGCAGCGGCAGGCCGCCGATGACGCACGACAGCACCGTGCAGACGAACAGCGCCAGCCGGAACTGGGTGCGCACCAGCGAGCGCATGTAGACCTCGCCGAGGCTGGTCTGCTCGTCGATCTCCCGGGTGACGGGCTGGCGGGGCCTGCGGGCGGCGGTGGTGCGCGGGCTGGTGACCACCTGCCGCCGCGGCCGTTCGGGGGTCTTCGGGGCGATGCGCCGCCACCCGCCGTCCTGCGGCCGGTCCCCGCGAGCGGAGGCCGGCGGGGACGGCTCGCGGTCGGCGCCCACTCGGCGCGGCCCATCCTGGCGCGGCTCACGGTCGGCGTTCACTCGACGCGGCCTTTCCTCGCGCGGCTCGTGGTCGGCGCCCACTCCGCGTGGCCGTTCCTGACGCGGCTCACGGTCGGCGGTCATTCGGCGCGGCCTTTCCTGGCGCGGCGGACGAGCAGGTCGCGCAGCTCGCGGGTGTGGCGGCGGCTGACCGGGATCTCGGTGTCGCCGATGCGCACCGTGCAGCGGCCGGAGTCGATGTGCAGCTCGTCGATGTGCTTGACCGCGACCAGGTGGCTGCGGTGCACGCGGATGAACCCGGCGCCGGCCCAGCGCTCCTCCAGCGCGGCCAGCGGGATGCGCACCAGGTGGCTGCCGCTCGCGGTGTGCAGGCGCGCGTAGTCGCCTTGGGCCTCGACGTAGCGGACGTCGGAGCTGGCCACGAACCGGGTCACCCCGGCCAGCTCGACCGGGATGGTGTCGCCCTCGGGCGCCGGACGCGCGGCCTCCTCCCCGGCGCCCGGACCGCCCGGGATGCCGGCGCAGACCCTGCGGATGGCCTCGGCGAGCCGCTCGGGACGAACCGGCTTGAGCAGGTAGTCCTCGGCCTTGATCTCGAAGGCGTCCACCGCGTGCTCTTCGTAGGCGGTGACGAACACGACGCGCGGCGGCCGGGCGAACTGGGCCAGCAGGCGGCCGAGCACGACGCCGTCCAGGCCGCGCATGCGGATGTCCAGGAAGACCGCCTCGACCGGCCTGCCGTCGGCCATGGCGCGGTCGAGCATCTTCAGCGCCGACGCGCCGTCGCGGGCCAGGGCGACCTCGCCGATGCGGGGATCGGCGCGCAGCAGGTACGCCAGGTCCTCAAGCGCCGGCTGCTCGTCGTCCACCGCGAGCACGCGCAGGCCCGTCACCTCACCGCCACTCACCCTGACTCGCCCAGGGGCCGCCGAACCGGGGCGCCGACCTGGCGAAAGTTGCTCCTCATCCCCCTAGAGGGTGGTGAATCGGGCAGGGGAAGTCAACGGGTCAGACGCCCGGCGCTGATAACTATACGGAGACGCCCGGCCGGTATTTGGGCAGGCGGACGCTCACCTTGGCCCCCGCGCCCACGGCCGTCTCGACCACCAGTCCGTACTCGTCGCCGTACACCTGGCGCAGCCGCTCGTCGACGTTGGCGAGCCCGACGCCCCCGGTGCCCGACCGCTCGTCGGGGTCGCCGGACAGGATGCGCCTCAACCGCTCGGGGTCCATGCCGATGCCGTCGTCCTCCACGCTGATCAGGCACTCGGCGCCGGCGTCCTCGGCGGTGATGGCGATGCGCCCGACGCCGTCCTTGCTCTCCAGGCCGTGCCGCAGGGCGTTCTCGACCAGGGGTTGCAGGCACAGGAACGGCACCGCCACCGGCAGCACCTCCGGGGCGATGCGCAGCGTGACGCGGAGCTGGTCGCCGAAGCGGGCCCGTTCGAGGGTGAGGTAGCGGTCGATCGAGCGCAGCTCCTCGGCCAGGGTGGTGAACTCGCCGTGCCGCCGGAAGGAGTAGCGGGTGAAGTCGGCGAAGTCCAGCAGCAGCTCCCTGGCCCGCTCGGGGTCGGTGCGCACGAACGAGGCGATGGTGGTCAGCGAGTTGTAGATGAAGTGCGGGGAGATCTGCGCGCGCAGCGCCCGCACCTCTGCCTCCATGAGCAGGGTGCGCGAACGGTCCAGCTCGGCCAGCTCCAGTTGGGAGTCCACCCAGGCGGCGACCTCGCCGGTGGCCCTGACCAGCCCGGCGCTGGCGTGGTCGCCGTAGGCGGCCAGGGACCCGACCACCCGGTCGTCGGTGGTCAGCGGGACCACCACGGCGTACCTGACCGGGCACTCCGGCGACAGGCACCACACGACGTCGGGGCCGAGCACCTGGATGCGGCCGTCACGGAGTGTCTCGGCGGCGTGCGCGAAGGCGTCCTTTGCATGGTGCTCCCCCGCGCCGTCGTAGACCAGCAGCTCCTCGCCGTTGGTGATGGCGATGCCCGGCGAGCCGAGCAGCTCGCGCAGGTAGCGGGACGCCTTGAGCGCCCCGGCGGCGGTCAGCCCGGCCCGCAGCGGCGGAGCGGCCAGGGAGGCGGTGTGCAGGGTTTCGAAGGTGGCGCGTTCGGCGGGGCTGGTGCCGAGCTCACGCCGGCCGCGCAGCACCCGCCACAGCACCACGGCCGGCACCCCGACGAGGGCCAGCAGCACCGGCACGGCGAGCAGCGGTTCCACGCCGCCGGAGCCTACCCGGGCCTGCCGGCACCCAATAACCCACCCATCGCCGGACCGCCCGCCTCCTGCGCCGGACGGCACACCCCACGTCACTCTCGCTGCCGAACGTCCTCTGGCGCGGATCGGTCGGGCATTCCTGTCGCGCGGCGCAGCCGGGTGAACTCCGCCGCCAGGGCTGCGGGCGGGAAGTGAGCGTTGCGGCCGCTGGGTTGGGCAGTATCCATACCCGAGCTCCGCCGATCGTGTCGGCCTGGGCTCCGATGCGTGCCTGAGGCGCGCCGAACGCGGCGCGGTATCCACTGACGCCGAGAAACGCCGCCCAGCGGGGAGAGAAAGCGTGCAGGCGCCGCGTCAGGTCGCCTCCGCCGTCGGCCAGTTCGCGGGGCGTGAGCTGGTCGGCTCGGGAGGTGGGCCGGCGCACGATGCTGGTGATGCCCAGGCCCAGGTCCAGCAGGTCTCGTTCCTGTTGTGGACGCAGGAGGGCCGGGGTGAAGCCGGAGGCGTACAGGGCCGGCCAGAACCGGTTTCCCGGCGTCGCGAAGCTGTGCCCGGCCGCGACGGAGAGCGGCGCGGGATTGATGCCGACGAAGACAACGGTCAGTTTCTCGGCGAGGACGTCCGCCAGTCCTCCGGTGGGGACGTCCGCCATCTGTTGATCACTCATGGTCTCCCTATCCGCCCGGGTTCGGCGTGATCAGAACAGCGTCGCCTGTCGCGGCGGTTCCGGCCGGCCGCGTCGGCCGCGCAGGGCGAACTTGTCCTCGGTGGCCTGATCCGGCAACGGCAGCCCGTACCGGGTCAAGAGAGGAAACAGGCGGGCACGCATGTCCTTGCGGTAGTCCGGGAGGACCTCTGAGCCCTTCGCGTACAGCGTGGTGTAGGTGGCGAGGAGTTCGGGGTGATGGATGCGCAGCCAGTCGAAGAACACCTCCTTCGCACCCGAGGCGAGATACAGCGGTGTCCAGTGCACGCCCCGTCGCGCCGGCCTGCGCCACGGCCCGGACGGTCACCCCCTGGAATTCCGGGGTGCGCACACTGCGAACCAAGGTCGACAGACGGGCGAGCCCCGGCAGTGCCGCGTCGTCCACAGCGTCCGTGCGCTGGCGATCCCACCGCATCGGCGCGGGCCCGTCACCGCGGGTGTGCTCCTTCTCCGGGGAAGTCATGGTGTCTTTCAACCTCGCTTTCGGTTCCCGAAGGATGCGCCGATGACGAACCAGATGAGGTGCCGTCCTCTGAGTCGCTCATGCTGTTTCGCAACCGTCGACAGCGACAGACGATTTCTCGATGCCCGTGCTCTTCGACAACCCTGTCGCGTCGTGGATGTTTTCGACGGCCGGGCTGGGAGCCCCTCGGGAGCGCGATGAGCGGCTCGCCCGTCGAGCAGGACTACAGCGTGTCGAGCTACTCCGACCCTATCGTGCTGGGGAGGGAGGCGATGGCGCGAGAAGTCCTGCGACCACCACCACCGCGAAACCGCATCCTCGCCGAAGACGACCCACTCGAACCGACAGCGTGAACATCAGACTCCCCGGTGCCGTCCGATGCCGTCGCCTGGTTGAGTCTCAAGTGAGGTGAGGCCGCATAGTCGTTCACGCCTTCATCTGTTCCTAGGCTTGGGAGTTGCCCATGGCTGCCGCGCGTGCCCGTTGTCGGTCGTCGGCTCAGGTCGTGTTCTCTGGCGGCGCCGGCGTCTTCCTTGAGCGGCCGGCCCGGGGGTCGGCCGGTCATGCCGCGCCGGTCCGTCATGCGCTGCCGGTCGATGAGCGGGGCCGGGCCGCGTGAACGACGACGGCCTTCACACGATCGGCGAGGTGGCCCGGCTGACCGGACTGTCGGTGCCGACGGTTCGCTTCTACTCCGATGAGGGATTGGTGCCGCCGGTGGGCCGGTCACCTGGTGGATACCGTCTCTATGATGACGAGGCGCTGTGCCGGCTGGAACTGGTCCGGACGCTCCGTGATCTCGGTGTCGATCTCGCGACGGTCACCCGGGTGCTCACGCATGCGCAGAGCCTGGCCGATGTCGCCGAGCGGCAGGTCGCGGCCCTGGAGACCCAGATTCGGACTCTGCGGATACGGCAGGCCGTGCTGCGCCAGGTCGCCACTCATGGTGCGGACGCGGCCGGGATCGCGCGCGCCAACCGGCTCGCCCGGCTGACCGCCGAGCAGCGCCGTCAGACGGTGACCGACCTCATAGGCGAGACGACTCGCGGGCTCGACATGGAGCCCGGCTTCGCCGCGTACCTGCGCTCGATGCTGCCGGATCTGCCGGACGACCCCACGGTCGAGCAGATCGAGGCATGGCTGGAGCTGGCGCACCTCGTCGGTGACCCGTCCTTCCGGGACAGCGTTCGCCGGGCGTTCGAGCGACATGCCGCCGACCGTTCCTCCGGTGCCGACCAGGGCGACCCGGAGAGGTGGCGACAGGTCGAGCGGACCGTCGCGGACCTGGCAGGCGGGGCCATGGCCGACGGGATCTCTCCGACCTCTGTACCGGCCCAGGCCATCGTGGAGGAACTGGTCGCCGCGTTCGCCGCCGCCCACCGGCGCGAGGATGACGCCGAGTTCCGGATCTGGCTCGCCGAACGCGTCCGTATCGGGGCCGACCCCCAGGTCTCGCGGTATTGGCGTCTGCTGGCCTTGATCAACGGCCGGCCCCCCAAGTCCGACCCGGTGCCGGCGGCCCGCTGGTTCCTCACCGCACTCGAGGCGGCCACCGGCATCCGACCCGATCGCTAGTGCGCTGTCCACGAACGTTCACCGGCTCGGGCGCCGTAGCAGGCGCCGGCATCGCCGTACCACGACCCGCCGACCCGGCGCCGATCAGTGCAGCACGTGGCCGAGGGTGGAGAGCCGCGCCCGGTGAACGTATGTGGTCACCGCACTAGGTTCTTTCACCCGGCCGGCCACTGTCTCGGCGCCGCCGGCGAAGCATCCCGCCCGCCCCTGTCGCGGGAGGACGGGTGACTCGGCGCGCCGGAGCCGTCCTTCTATGGGATGGGGTGGTGCCGAAGGGCCTCTATGAACCAGTCGAATACCGGTTCCAGGCTCGGTGGCGCCGGCCAGCCGTTGATCGTGGAGAGCAGACCGAAGTACCGCCCGGCGCGCGGGTCGTTCGCGACCTCCAGGCGGGTCAGCAGCTTGCGGCGGTACTCGGCGCTGTCGGGGTGGCCGAAAGTCGTCGTATACCCGGCGATGATCTCCGCCAGGACCGGCCGTGCCGCTGGTGAGCCTGGTTCGATGCCGTCGGCCTGGGCCTTCTGGACTCGCTCGCGGACCAGGTCGGTCACCTCATGGTGGAGCCCGGTCCGGTCTCCCTCCGCCCTTTCGGCCGCCTGATGTTCGGCCATGCGGCGGACACCGGCCCTGAAGCCGGGGTCCTGGATCAGGGTGGACAGTTCCGCGTAGGCCTCCAGTTGCGCGGGAGACGGCTCGGCGGGCATCTCAGGGACGGCCGACCTCATCATGGCGACGAAGTCGGGGTTGGCGTCCAGATCGCCGAAGATCTCGTCGACGAAGCCGTTGACGAGCCGCTTGCCGTCCTCAGCGGACGGTGTCGCTTGTCGGGACATGAGAAATCCTTCTTCCATGAGGGCCGGATTCGATCGTGGTGGTGAGACGGAACGCGCTCCAAGCGAGTGCTCGCCGTTCGCAGCACCGATCCTGGGGCCTCTGGTTACCTGAGACTCAAGCCCGAGAAGGTCGCGCCGGTCATCGCGTCAGCTCGCAAGGCGCTTGACCCCCGGATTCGCGACCGCACCCATCACGGCCGGCGCGCGGCGAGGTAGGCCCATACTCTGTGGCCGGTCGCCGGGGCGCCCTGGAAGCCGGCGCGTTCGGCCAGGGCGGCCACGATGGCCAGCCCACGCCCGCCTTCCGCGCAAGCGATGTCCGTCCGGCCATGGTCGCCGAACGCCGGGACGCCGGCCCCGCCGAGGTCGTAGACGGTGACCATGACGCCCACCGCTCTAACGGAGGCGCCGAGCGGCCGACGGCGGGGCGAGTTGAGCGCGATCTCCACGGTGAAGTGGCCTTCCGGCGATCCGCTCCGGGTGTGGCGGACGGCGTTGCCGGCCAGCTCCCCGACGACCAGTTCGGCATCGTCGGCGAACGGCGTGCCGCCGAGCAGGAACCGGGTGAAGCGCCTGGCTTCCGCGGCCTGGTCCAGCGCGCCCGGAAAGACGCGCCGCCAGACCAGAATCTCCGGGCCGAGCCGCACGGCCTCTTCGACCGGCACGGCGTGCAATGGGTGACCGGCGTACGGCGAGCCGGGCGGCGCGACACGATCAGCGGCCTCATCGACCGTCACAGCGTGCGATGGGTGACCGGCGCACGACGGGCCGGACGGCGCGACGTCTTCGGCGGCCACGCGCGGCGCCTCGTCGCTGGAGTCGGTTCTCGTGGACACGAGCCACAACGATCGCCGAGCGAGCACGCATCTCCGATCCCACCTTCCTCCACGGCGATCTTCCAGGCGAAAGGCCCGATGACGTGCGCGAACACAGGTGTTCGCCTGATCACCACCCGGCAGAACCCACCGACATCCCCCGGCTTTCCTCATTCTCCGTAGTCAACAAGACACTTTCCGTATAAGTTCTGTGATCCGGGAACCTGTTCGAGTCGTAGTCGGGGAGGCGGACGGCCATGTCGGGCGAGGGAGTTCACGTCCTGCTGGAGTGCAGGCGGCGCAGTGAGGCGCTGCGCGCCATGGGCTACACCTTCGACCAGATCGCCGACCTGTTCTCGGTCTGTTACGACGTCAGCCGGTTGCGCCTGTACCGGTACGCCTACGGGCTGACCGCCGCCGAGGCCGCCGCGCGGTACAACGACCTCGACCCGGCGGGCACGGCGGCGCTGCGGGAGTCACGGCTGTACGAGTTCGAGCACTGGCCACAGCGCGGCATGCGCCCGACGGCCCGCACCATCGCCCTGTTCGCGCACGTCTACCGGACCACCGCCCGCCGCCTGGTCAGCGACCGGGTCTACGCCTCCTACAGCGTGCGCGACCGCGACCTCATCGACCGCACCGACCACCGTTCGTCCCATAGCGCCCAACGGCCCTCTGCCGCCCCCGTCGCCATCTCGGGGCATGTCACCATGGGTCAGGAAGTGGAAGCGGCACGCCCGGCGGTCCCCGTTCCCGGCTTCAAGGATTGCGCCGCGCTGCTGCGTGCCCTCACAGCCGAGGAGGCCGACGTGAAGCGCCGCGATCTGCTGTTCGAGCTCGCCCTCGCACTCGGCGGCGCCCCCGCCCTGGCGCTGCTGCGCCACCTGTCCCCGCCGGAGAAGGACCGCCTGGCCACCGCGATCCGTTCCTCCACCCGGGTCGACGCCGCGACCGTGGAACTGATCGAGAAGCTCACCGCCCGCTGCCGCCGCCTGGACGACGAGTTCGGCCCCGCCAAGGTCCTGCCCGTCGTGGAGGGCCAGCGCGCCCTCGTCGCCGACCTGCTCCACCGCGAGTCACTGCTCCCCGGCCTGCGCGACCGTCTCATCCGCGCCTACGCCGAACTCAGCCAACTCGCCGGCTGGCTCCACCACGACCTCCTCGACCACCCCGGCGCCCGCCGCCGCTACCAGGAGGGCCTCACCGCCGCCCACCAGATCCGCGACGCAACCTTGATCGCCTACCTGCACACTTGCCTGGCGGCAATGGCTCGATATGAGGGTCGCACCGGCAGTTCACTCGACCACATCTACGCCGCCCAAGGCTGGGCGCGACAGAGTCCAAGCACGTTGCTCCGTTCTGTACATGCCATTGACCTCGCCCGAGTCCTCGCCGCCAACGGCAACGTCCGCGACAGCGAACACGCACTCACCCGATCACGACAACTGGTGGAACATCCCCGGACCGAGGCCGACCCCTCTTACCTCTACTGGTGGACGCCCAGCGGCGTACAACGGCACGCCACCTACTGCATGCTCGCCTGGGGACGCCCCGACGAGGCCATTGATTCAGCACAACGAGCCTTGTCGCCAGCCGCGATCAGTCCGTTGATGCGCGGGGAAACCCTGCTGATCTATGCCGATGCCCTGACCCAGAAGCGCGAGATACCGGCCGCAACCGACAAGATCCGCCAAGCAGCCCGCATCACCGTCAGGCACAGCTCCGGACGCCTCGCCGACACCATCCGCCAGACCCGCACCCGCCTCGAACCCTGGGCCACCAACAAACACGTCCGCACCCTGGACGAGGAACTCGCCTCCCTGGGCATCACCTCGGTTCGACCGGCATAAGGCGTCAGCGCCGACATGGATTCCATGGTCCGCACACGGGCCGGAGGCCACCGGGCGGAGCCCGGAAATTCATCCCGAGCGAAGCAAGGCCCATACAGAGGGGCCGTCGACAAACAGGGCAAGCTGGGGCGGACCTCAACCTCTGATGGCCTCTGCGATGTGCAGGGCGACCTGGGCGGGCGTGAGGTGGGTGGTGTCGACGACCTCGGCCTCTTTGTGTAGCCACGTGCGGGCCGCCTCGGCGTAGGGCTCAAGGTATTTGAGACGGAAGGAGGAGGGGCCAAGGAGAGTGTCCCCCTCGATGCGCCCGCGGAGGGTGTCCTGGTCAGCGTGGAGGACGAAGTGCCGTACCGGAATGGCATGTTGGGCGAGGCCCGTGCTGATCTCACGCCAGTACTGCTCGACCAGGACGGTCATGGGCATCACCAGAGTGCCGCCGGTGTAGTCGAGTACGCGGCGGGCGGTTTCGACTACGAGTGGCCGCCAAGGCGGCCAGTGCTGGAAGTTGTCCGTTGCCGGCAGCCCCGGCGTGATGTCCATAAGTGTCTCGCCGACCTTCTCGGCGTCGAACACCCGTGAATCCGCGATCAGTTGCTGCACGAATGCACTGGTCGTCGTCTTACCTGCGCCGTGGGTGCCGTTGAGCCATACGATCACAGGCCCCGATGCTAGTGCGAGCCTCGGGTCGTTGTTCGTGTCGTGAGCACGACCGTCCATACATCACGTTGAGCGGCAATCGAGGCGCTGCCTATTGTCCGCATGGAACGCCTTGGAATCGCACCTGATCGGCCGGACGTGCGTCTCTGGGGCACGTACGCGGGCAGGTCATCGGGCGGAGCCCGGGAAATACGGCCCGAGCGGAGCGAGGCCCATTTCGGCAGGGCTAGGGTGATCGCTGTTGCCCTGTGATGGTGGAGGAGACGTTGATGACCGCCGACCCAACACTGACCCGGATCGGCCAAGCGGTGGACCTGCATCACGGCCAAGGTCAGCGCGACGCCGCTCGCGACCTGTTCGCGCAGATCTGGGATGACATCGGCGGCGAGCAGGGCGAGCCTCTGCATGTGTGCGTCCTCGCCCACTCGATGGCCGACGTGCAGGACGACGTGCACCAGGAGCTGGTGTGGGATCTGCGGGCGCTCGCCGCCGCCGATCGGGTGACCGATGACCAGGTGGCGCAGGCCGGGGTGCCGCTCCCGGTGGCCGGCCTGTATCCGTCGTTGCACCTGAACCTGAGCGAGTGCTACCGCAAACTGGGCGACCTCGACCGCGCCCGTGAACACTTCCAGCAGGCCCGGGCCGGCATGGGCGCCCTCGGCGACGACGGGTACGGGCAACTCATCAGAGGCGGCCTGGAGCGGCTGGCCGAGCAATTGGGTGAGACCGTCTGATCCCCGGTCTCCGCGCGCGTGGTCGAGCCCGGGCGAAGCGCGAAAAATACAGTCCGAGCGGAGCGAGGCCCTTTTCTAGGCGGAGATGGCGCCGGTGTGGGTTACAGGCCCAGGCCCTTTTCCACGCCGGAGAGACCGCCTGGACGCGGGCGGAGTACGGTCCTAGGGCCTCTACCGGCAGGCCGCCGAGGGGCTCCGGCCCGCTTGGAACGCACCGAAGAGCGTGGGTACACCATCAGGGCCGAGGTCCGGGTCTTCGCTGCGCGAGTGAACCAACTGGAGGAGTCGCACACGCTCTTCACGCGCCTGATCGGGCCTGAGCTGGTCGATCAGCCGGTGAAGATCTTCGTTACTCTTCCTGCGGTGCCGTCATGCTGTCGAGTCTACGACGCGGGCCGGACGACAGGAGATCGGTAGCGACCATCCACTCGCGGTAGGAGACGGACCCTGAAAAGACCACGTGGGGCGTTAGGGCGTGGGGTCGAGGGCTTCGCGGAGGCGGGTGGCGTACGACGCGGCTTCGGCGTCGTCTTCGTATTTGACTCTGGGCCAGAAGAAGCCGCGCAGGCCGTCCTTCTTGTGGCGGGGGACGACGTGGGTGTGCAGGTGGGGGACGCTCTGGCTGATGCGGTTGTTCATGGCGACAAAGCTGCCCGCGGCGCCGAGGCCCTTCTCCACGGCCAGGGAGACCGCCTGGACGCGGGCGAAGTACGGTCCGAGGGCCTCCCCCGGCAGGTCGCCGAGGGTCTCGGCGTGGTCCCTGGGAATGACGAGCACGTGGCCCTTGAACACCGGCCGGACGTCGAGGAAGGCGACGGCGACCTCATCGGCGAGGACGAGGTGGGCGGGCAGTTCCCCCTTGGCGATACGGCAGAACAGGCAGTCTCGGGCGCTCCCTGTGACGGCGGCCCCGGCGGCTTGCGGGGCGGCAGGCCCGGCGGTCCCCGTGGCGGCGGTCCCAGCGGTCTGCGGGGCGGCCCCGGCGCTCCCCGTCGCGGCGGGCCCGGCGCTGCGCGGGGTGGCGGGGGGTGTCACCATCCGACCTTCGCGGCGCCGGACAGCAGGGCGCGGGCGATGACCATGCGCTGCACGTCGTTGGTCCCTTCGCCGATTGCCATGAGCGGGGCGTCGCGGTAGAGGCGTTCCACCACGAACTCCTGAGAGTAACCGTAGCCGCCGTGGATGCGCATGGACTCCATGGTGGCGCGCAGCGCGACCTCCGAGGCGAAGTACTTGGCCATCGCCGCCTCGGCGTTGACCGCGCCGGCCTGTGAGCGGTCGGCCGCCCAGTAGGTGAGCAGCCGGGCCGCCTGGATCTCGGTGGCCAGGTCGGCGAGCTTGAGCTGGACGGCCTGGAAGCCGGAGATGGGCTGCCCGAAGGCGTGGCGCTCCCGGGAGTAGTTCAGGGCCGCCTCATAGGCGCACTGGGCGACCCCGACGGCGCGGGCGGCGATGTTGATCCTGCCGAGTTCCAGCGCCGACAGCACTTGCTGCATGCCGCGGCCCTCGATCCCGCCGAGCAGGGCCGAGGCGGGCACCCGGACGCCGTCGAAGACCACCTCGCAGGTCTCGGTGCCCTTGTAGCCGAGTTTGGGCAGGTCGCGGCTGACGGTGAACCCGCGGTCGGCGTCGACGAGCAGCACCGACATGCCCTTGTGCGGCGGCTCGGCGATGGAGGTCTTCACCAGGACGGGGAGGGGGTCGGCGTGGCGGGCGTTGGTGATCCAGGTCTTGGTGCCGTCGATGACGTACTCGTCGCCGTCGCGGACGGCGCGGGTCTGGATGCCCTGCAGGTCGGTGCCGGCGCCGGGCTCGGTGAGGGCGATGCCGGTGCGGCGCGCGCCGGTGGCCAGGTCGGGCAGGTAGGCGGCCCGCTGCTCGTCGGTGCCGTACCGGGCGATCATCCAGGCCGACAGCGTGTGGGAGCCGAGGACGCCGGCCACGCCCATCCAGCCCCGGGCGATCTCCTCGAAGACCAGGGCGAAGGACACCCGGTCGAGGTCGAGGCCGCCGTACTCCTCGGGGACGGTGACGCCGAACAGGCCGAGCCGCCGGAATCCCTCGACGATCTCCTCGGGGTAGCGTCCTTCGCGTTCCCATTCTGAGGCGACGGGGATGATCTCCTGGTCGACGAACTCGCGCAGGGTGCGCCGGAACATGCGCTGATCCTCGTTCAGCTCGAAGTCCATGCGGGCGTCCGATCTTGGCAGGGGGCCGGTCCCGGCCATTCCAGCACGCCCGCGCCTCCGCGCGAAGCTCAGGTCGCGCGCGAGGCGAGCCGCGGGCGGCGCAGCGTCACGATCGTCTGGGCGCCCTCCGCGTCGACGACGTCGAAGGCCCGCACGGAGCCCTGCTGCACGGTGTCCGCCATGATCTGGCGCGGGTGGGGGACGGCGTGCCGGGTCACCGTGTCACCACTGGGCCCGCCGAGGCCGACCGCGAACTCATCGTCCTTGGGGTCGTACTCCAGGTAGGCCAGCGGCGACCGCTCGGCCTCGATCAGGTCGCCGAGGTCCCTGCTGACCACTTCTACGGTGACCTCGACGCCCTCGTAGTCGCGGGTCATCGCGTCGAAGAACTCCCGCCATTCGCCGCGCGGAAGGTCGGGCCGGCGCTCCTTCATGGCATGCCCCCTCTCTTGAGCGCGGTCCGCGGGCCGCGCCGCGTCAGGTCCATGGTCGGGCGTCCCGAAGGCGGGCACATCACCCGATCGGGTAGGAGATAGGCGATCACCCCCGGACCGCCAAGGGGACAGATCATGTGCTATCACCTCAATGACGGATGAAACCGGGTCTCGTGGGGATGAGCCTGGTACACCCTCCCGAAAGGATCACCTTGATCGGCACCGGCCACGGCCCCGGCGGGCCCCTCTCCGCGCTCGGCCTCGACGAGCTGCGCGAACGTCACAGCGCCAAGTGGCGGGAGTACCCGCCGGAGGTGCTGCCGATGTGGGTCGCGGAGATGGACACCCCGCTCGCCGAGCCGATCGCCGACGCGCTGCGCGAGGCCGTGGCCCGCGGCGACACCGGGTACGCGGTGGCGTGCGGCCTGCCGGAGGCCTTCGCCGCGTTCGCCGCCCGCCGTTTCGGCTGGCACACCGACCCGGCGGCGATCCGCCTGGTGCCGGACGTGATGGCGGGGATCATCGAGGTGCTGCACCTGGTGACCGCCCCGGGCGACCGGGTGGTGGTCAACACCCCGGCCTACCCCCCGTACTTCTACTGGCTGCCGCGCATCGGCCGTGAGGTCGTGCAGAGCCCGCTCGCGCTCGGCCCGGACGGCTACCGGCTGGACCTCGCGGCGCTGGAGCGCGACTTCGCCGCCGGCGCCGCCGCGTTCCTGCTGTGCAACCCGCACAACCCCACCGGGCTGGTGCTCACCGAAGAAGAGCTGCGCGCCGTCGCCGCGCTCGCCGGCCGGTACGGGGTGCGGGTGATCTCCGACGAGATCCACGCCCCGCTGGTCTACGCGGGCGCGCGGCACGTGCCGTTCCCGTCGCTGGACGAGCCGGCGGCGGCCCGGTCGGTCGCGCTGGTGTCGGCGTCCAAGGCGTGGAACCTGGCCGGGCTGAAGGCGGCGCTGGCCGTTCCGGGGCCGGAGGCCCGCCGCGACCTCGCCGCCATCGCCGCCGAGGTCAGCGAGAGCTCGGGGATGTTCGGCGTGCTGGCCTCCGAGGCGGCCTTCACAGCGGGCGAACCATGGCTGGACGCGCTGATGGCCGGGCTGAACGCCAACCGCGCGCTGCTGGGCGACCTGCTCGCCGAACGGCTGCCCGGGGTGGGATACCAGCCGCCGCAGGCGACCTACCTGGCGTGGCTGGACCTGCGGGCGCTCGGGCTCGGCGACGACCCGGCCGAGTGGTTCCTGCGCCGCGGCTCGGTGGCCCTGTACTCGGGCCTGAAGTTCGGCGCGCCGGGACGCGGCTTCGCCCGGTTCAACTTCGCCACCCCGCCCGACCTCCTCACCGACGCGATCGCCCGCATGGCCTCCTCCCTGGCCGCCCGCCCCCACCCCAGCCGCACCAGCGCCCTGGACGCCCTCTGAGCCCTACGGGGACCGCCCCCCACCACTCTGGATCGGGGAAGGAGAAGGTATGGGCTCAGCCCGCCCAGAGTATGTCGACAATGCGCAGGGTCTGCGTCTCGTCATCAACGATGAAGGTGAGCATTCCCTGGCTGTCGTCTCCGAAGAAGGCATGTCGCACCGCTGAGTGACCGGGACGCTCCGCGACCGCGTCCCACGGATCATGGAGAAGCTCGATGAGACGATCCAGCAGCGGGCCGTCGCGAACCTCTTTGGGAAGGCCGTTCAGCTCATACAGGGCACGCCCGTGGAAACCATCGAACTTGTGGCTCACACTCGGCCTTCCCACTCTGGCGGTGCGTAGCGGGTGAACATCTCTGTGCGACCTTGGCGAGCGTCTTCAACCGCCTCCTCGTAGCCGGGGCGGGCGTAGGCGATCGCTCGCAGACGCCATTGGCGCAGCAGCGTCTGCACCTGCTTGAACCTGACCAGGTCGTGCGCGGCGTCCAAAGCCTCGTCGTACTCCGACCGGAACTGGGCACGATGCGACGGCGGCAGCGCCTCGAAGATCGCGGCAGGGTCCTCCCCGGGGTCACGGGGCGCGACGGGTTCCAGCGGCTGTGCGGTCATACCGACCAATGTATCGGCCCCGAAGCCGTCGCTGCCGGTGTCCGCCCATCGGCGCGACGGCGGCTCGGCGAGGTCGCCGGACTGGCGCGCCGCCTTTGGTCTGGGGTGGCCGACCGGACCTCAGGTGTCGATGAAGCCGGGGAGCCGCGCTGCGCGAGGCCGTGGCCCCGGGCGCGCGGCACGTGCCGTTCCCGTCGCTGGACGACCCCGCGGCGGCCCGATCGGTCGCGCTGGTGTCGGCGTCCAAAGCGTGGAACCTGGCCGGACTGAAAGCCGCGCTGGCCGTCCCGGGGCCGGAAGCCCGCCGCGACCTCGCCGCCATCGCCGCCGAGGTCAGCGAGAGCTCCGGGATGTTCGGCGTGCTGGCCTTCGAGGCGGCCTTCACAGCGGGCGAACCGTGGCAAGCCGGGACGCGGCTTTGCCCGGTTCAGGATCCGAAGTCCTGTGCGGGCCCCTCGGCGGTTCAGCTCACCACAAGGACGATCTTGCCTTGGACCCGGCCGGTCTCGCTGAGCTCGTGTGCCTTGGCCGCCTGCGCCAGGGGGAGGACCGTCTCGATGGCGACCTGGAGGGTGCCGCTTCGCGCCAGTCCGGCGATCGCCTCCAGGTCGGTCGCGGACGGGGTGAAGCCGAACTCCACGAAACGCAGGCCGCGCTCCTCGGCCAGCTCGCGTACGGCGCTGCGGTCCGGGCCGGTGCCCCGCACGTCGATGAGCGTTCCGCCGGGCGGGGGGGTGTCCAGCGAACGGGGCCCGTAGTCGTCGGCGATCGGGTCGAGGACGACGTCCACGTCGCGCGCCACCTCGGCGAAGTCGACCCGCGTGTAGTCGATGAGCTCGTCGGCGCCCAGCCGACGCAGGAAGGCGTGCTTGTCGGCGCGGGCGGTGCCGATCACGTACGCGCCGCGCGCCTTGGCGATTTGCACGGCCAGGTGGCCGATGCCGCCGGCGGCCGCGTGTATCAGTATGCGCTGTCCGGCAGTGATGGGCGCGACGTGAGTCAGTGGCTGCCAGGCGGTGAGCGCCGTGGTGGGCAGCGCGGCGGCCCGCACATGGTCCAGGTCGGCCGGCATCGGGCTCAGCCACGTGTCCGGCACCGCCGCGTATTCCGCGTAGGCGCCGTTGGGCGGGAAGGCGTTGCCGAACACGGCATCGCCCGGACGCAGCCCGGTCACCGCCTCGCCGACCGCCTCCACCCTGCCCGACAGGTCCAGCCCGAGAGTGAGCGGCGGTTCGAATCTGTGCTTGAGCAGTCCAGAGCGGATCTTCCAGTCGGCGGGATTCACTCCGGCCGCCTTGATCCGTACGAGCACCTCGTTCGGGCCCGGCTCGGGCCGTCCGATCTCCATGGTCTCCATCACCTGCGGGCCACCAAAGGTCCGCTGGCGCACGGCGAGCATGCGCGCGGTCATCGCTCACGTCCCTCTTCATGGTCACCGCGACCCGTCGGGCCGCGGCTTCCATGCTGGTCGTCAGCGGTACCTGTAGTAAAGAAGGCACCCATATGGTATCTAGGTACCCCATGGATACCGCATCGGCTCGTGACCCCGGGCGCGTGGCTCTCACCTACCGCCGCGACTGCCCCTCGCGCACCGTCATCGAGGTCCTGGCCAACAAGTGGGCGCTATACGTTCTGGCAGCCCTGCGGCGACAGGACGGCCCTATGCGTTTCAACCACCTGCGCCGGCTTCTGGAGGGCATCACCCAGAAGATGCTGACCCAGACGCTGCGCGCGCTGGAACGCGACGGCCTGGTCAGCCGTACGGTCTATCCCACCGTTCCGCCCCGGGTGGAATACGCGCTGACCGAGCTGGGCGTCGAGGTCGGACAGCTGACCACCGCGATCGCCGACTGGTCGATCGCGCACGCCTCGGAGATCCTGACCAGCCGCAGGGCCTTCGACGCCCGCCCGCCTGCCGATGCCGCCCCCCTTCCCTCCGCGTCCGGCTGATGGGCCGGCGGCCGGGACGACGCCCAGGTTCCGAAGGCACAGGGGTCATGCCGACCAATCTCAGGTGTCGATGAAGCCGGGGGGGACCATGACGCGGAGGCCGTTGGGGATGGCCTTGATGGTGAGGGGGGTGCGGAGCAGGACCTCGCCGTCCACGTCGGCGGCGAGGGGGGGCTCGGTCTCCAGCAGCATCTCGGTGCCGGTGACGAACGGGCCGCCCGCCAGGCTGCGCCAGCGGCCTCCGGCGGCGCGCACCAGGGTCTCGGCGAGCAGCCGCAGCCGTTTGCCCGAACCGAGCTGGTAGGCGACCAGGCGGCGGTTGTCGATGCTGATGTCGCGGGCGATCTGCCAGCCGCCGTGGTAGCGGCCGTTGGCGATGTTGAGCTGGTGGGTCAGCAGCTCGTGGCGGCGGCCGTCCACGGTGATGTAGGCGCGGAACGGCTCGTGCCGGGGCAGGACGGTGAGCGCGGTGAGCGGGTAGGCCGCGCGGCCGAGCATCCGCTTGAGCCACGGCCTGACCGTGCCCGCCACCTCGACCGACACCCCGAAGCTCGCGAGGTTGGCGAACGGCTGGTCGCCCGCCATGCCGAGGTCGATGTCGGCGACCTTGCCCCGGCTGAACACCCTGACCGCCATGGCCAGGTCGAGGGGCAGGCCGAGGCTGCGGGCGAAGTTGTTGGTGGTGCCGAGCGGGAGCACCCCGAGGGCGACGTCCCGGTGGGCGACGTGCTTGACCGCCGAGCTGAGCGTGCCGTCGCCGCCGCCGACCACGAGCAGGTCGGGCCGGAGGTCCAGGGCCTCGTCCAGGATCTGGGGCAGCCGTGAGGGGTCCATGACGGCGTAGGTGCGCAGCGGCCGGAAGCCGTCGGCCTGCATCAGCCGCAGCGCCTCGAAGTAGCGGTGGCGGCCCCGGCGGGACCGGGTGTTCACCACAAGGACCACTCTGCGCAGATCGCGGATCGCCCTGGTGTGTTCCGCCTTGGTCCGCAGCTCGCTCACCGATCACCCGTCCCGTAGTTTCCGTCCGGGACATGCTATGCGGGCGGGGAAAACGAACGGGACGGGCGCGGCGAGGCCGCGCCCGTCCCGGGTGGCGGCGGCCGGCTCGCGGGCCGGCCGCCGCTCTATATGGTCATCCGTGCCGATCTACTTCTTCGGCGCGGTGAACTGGGCGATCACGCCCAGGTTGCCCGGCAGCGGCGCGATCAGCTTGACCTGCGCGCCGAGCTGCTTGCCCTCGTCGCCGGGGTTGCCGGTGCCGAGGGTGAAGCCGTTGACGGTCTCGCCGTACAGGTCGGTCGCCGGGGTGCCGTCGGCGTTGACGACCCGCACGGAGTACTGCTGGTCGCCCTTGGAGGGGACGACCACCGATCCGTCGCGGAAGCGGTAGTACAGGCCGTCCTCGCGGGACTCCAGGCCGGGGTACCAGCCCTTGGCGTCGGTGAAGGCCTTCACCGGCTCCTGGGGCTTGAACGAGGTGCACGCCTCGACGAACGGCGCCGACTCCAGGCACTCCTTGAAGGAGTAGGTCTTGTTGAAGCCGAACGCCGCGTTGGAGGCCTGCGGGCGGGAGGGGATGTTCTTGGTCACGCTCGGGTCGACCTCGGCGGCCTTGCCGGTGCGGCGCAGCGGGTCGAAGTGCGAGTCGACCAGCAGCAGCTGGCCCTTCGCGCCGGCCGACGGCAGCGACCAGATGTTGGACGCCGCGTTGTTGTAGCCGAGCGAGGTGTCGCGCAGCCAGACCAGCATGCCCGGGGCGTTGTAGGGGACCTTCTCGACCTTCCAGGCGCCGTCGCGGTTCCAGGTGGTGTCGTAGGTGTAGCTGAGGCCCTTGTCGAAGCCGTCCAGGTTGCGCCACTCGGCCAGGTAGTACTGGGCGCTCTTGAGGGCTCCGGAGTGCTGGGTCCAGCCGGCGCCGGTGGTGTCGACGAAGGTGCCGACGGTGGCGGTCCAGCCGTTGGCGCCCTGCTCGACGTCGTCGCTCCACACGGTGGTGGCGCCGCTGGTGATCGACAGGTCGTCGACGAACCAGCCGCGCTCCTCGGCGGCGGCGTCGGTGGCGTAGCGCAGGCGCAGCTTGACGCTCTTGCCGGCGAACGGCGCGAGGTCGGCGTAGTAGTGCTGCCAGCCGCCGGAGTCGCCGGTCAGGCCGTACTTCTTGTTGCCGTAGTCCTTCATGCGCTTGTTGGGGTCGGCGTAGTCGTCCCCGGTGGAGACGAGAGAGCCGTCCTCGCCGTAGATCTTCTGCTCGGACCAGGTGGTGCCGCCGTCGGTGGAGACCTCGACGAAGCCGTAGTCCCAGTCCTGCTCGATGGTGTAGTCGTTCCAGAAGCGGAACTTGGTGTCGGTGCCCGCGGGGACGGTCACGTCGCGGGTGATCCGCACGTCGGCCCAGTCCTGGTCGTTGCCCGACCACCACACCTTGCTGCCGCTGTGCGGGGTGGTGAGGACCACGTCCTTGTCGGGCAGGTTGAGCCGGACGCCGTCCTCGGTGAGCTTCGGCGTGCGCGAGGACTGGCCGACGGTGAGCAGCTTGGTGCCGTCACCGGGGTTGAGCACCTTGGGGTTGGCCCAGCCCAGGACCCACTTGTCCCACAGGCCCATGTGGATGGGCATCGACTGGAAGATCGGCCCGGAGTGCGAGCCGGTGGACATCAGGTCCCAGAACTCCACGTCGCTGTCGCCGGCGCCGGTGGCGTCGTACAGGTCCGGCAGGCCCAGGTCGTGGCCGTACTCGTGGGCGAACACGCCGACGCCGGAGTCCTCCGGCTGCACGATGTAGTTCGAGATCTTGATGCTGGTGCCGGGGATGGTGTAGCCGCCGGGGATCGCGCTGGAGTGCGCCCAGATCGCGAAGGTGCCCTGTGCGCCGCCGCCGCCGGACTTGTCCTCACCGGCGTGAACGAGCACGAGGTGGTCGATGACGCCGTCCGGCTCGTTGTAGTTGCCGTCGCCGTCGGCGTCGGAGGTGTCTTCCTTGTCGTAGTCCGCCCACGGGAAGCTCGGGTTCTGCTGCGCCAGGATGTTCACCGCGTCGACGCCCATCTGGGCGGTGCCGCGCGGGTTGTCCGGGTGGCCGGAGCTGTCCTGGATGGCGGCGCCGCAGGCGCCCGCGCCGTACCAGGCCTCGGAGTGCGGGACCTTGATCCAGCCCAGGGCCTCACCGGTGACGGTGTAGGCGCCCTTGGACATCTCCTCGTACATGTTCTTCATGGTGTAGCCGGAGATGTCGATTCCCGGCTTGCCGTCGCGAGGGTCCTTCAGGTCCGTGCGGACCCGCTGGGTGATGCCCTTGCTGGAGTAAAGCATGTTGTTGTAGTGGGCGTTGTTGAAGTCCTTCACCCACATGGAGTTGTTGTCCTTGCCGCCGCCGGCGGCGGTGGCGGGGTTCGGGATGGTGTTGTGCAGCGGCCCGTTCACCTTGGTTCCGGGCGGCTCGGTGACGCAGACGTCCGGCTCGTCGGTGCTCTTGGGGTGGCTGAAACCCGAGAAGTCGTCGTTGGCGTTCTCGTTGAACTCGACCAGAAGGGTGAGCAGTTTGGCCTGCTGGGTGACCTTGGCCTTCTTGTACAGGAACTCGAAGGGGTTCTTGCCGGTGCGGACGGCCGTGTGCTCGCGCTTGGTGAGCTCACGGGCGGCGACCGGGTTGCCCAGGGAGAACTTGTGGTCGATCTCCTCGGCGGTGGGCACGTCGCGGCGCCGCTTGGCCGCTCCGGTGTCCACCTTCTCCTCCGCCTTCGAGGCGCTCTCGCTCTGAACCCTCGGGGGCGCGTAGTTGATGTAGTAGTCGCTCGCGCTGGGCTTATATTTGGCGACCGAGGTGTCACCGGGTGCCGCGGCACCCGTGACCGCGAGGCCCGCCGCCGCCAGCCCGAGAACCGGCAGCGCGGCGACGAGACGCCTGACTCTGCGTGACAACGAGGTTTCCTCCTCCGCCCGGGGTGTCCGGGCGACGTCAAGGCGTGCCGTGAATGGACACGCCAACGGTGGAGATCTGCGGCGCTTAGCCAACGAACGCCCCAGATTCGGCAAAGCGGACGTTAGACGAAAAGGTAAAGGAGTAGTAAAGCCGACAGCGGATGTTGCGAAATCGTCATCCTGGCGAGTCCGATCCGATTGCGGTTTCCGGGGGTTCCGCCCCGCTCCTGTCGCGGTTTCCGGGCATCCGGCCCTTCGTCCCACCCCAGGTGCACATCACTTCGGCGCTTTCGCACCGGCCCTCCGGAGCCGGGGCGGGGGATTCCGGTCCGGCTCGGCACGCGCGACGGGAGAACGTACAGTCACAGACGTGAATCCCGTTGACTCCCTCATCGACGCGCTGCCCTCCGGCCGGGTTCTGACCGATCCGGACGTGGCCGGTTCCTACGCCCGCGACCAGACCTTCCTGGAGCCGGGCAAGCCGCTGTGCGCGGTGGCGGCGCAGACGCGCGACGACGTGGTGGCCACCATGCGCTGGGCGAGCGAGCACCGCGTCCCGGTGGTGCCCCGCGGGGCGGGCACGGGGCTCGCGGGCGGGGCGACGGCCGTCGAGGGCTGCGTGATGCTGTCTCTGGCCCGCATGACCGCCATCCGCGAGCTGTCCCCCGCCGACGAGGTCGCCGTCGTCGAGCCCGGCGTGATCACCGCCGACCTCGACCGGGCCGCCCGGGCGCACGGCCTGATGTACGCCCCCGACCCCTCCTCCTACGAGATCTCGACGATCGGCGGCAACCTGGCCACCAACGCGGGCGGGCTGCGGTGCGTGCGGTACGGCGTCACCCGCGACTCCACGCTCGGCCTTGAGGTCGTGCTGGCCGACGGCAGGATCCTCGCCACCGGCGGCCGCACGATCAAGGGCGTCACCGGCTACGACCTCACCGGGCTGTTCGTCGGCTCGGAGGGCACGCTCGGCGTCATCACCGCCGCCACCCTGCGGCTGCGGCGGGCGCCGTCGGTCCCGCCGGTCACGATCGCCGCCGAGTTCCCCTCGCCGCGCGCCGCCGGGGACGCCGTCGCCGCGATCGTCGCCGCCGGCTGCCAGCCGCTGCTGCTGGAGCTGATGGACCGGGGCACCCTGGAGGCCATCGACGCCTGGAAGAACATCGGCCTGGACCCGGGCGTGCGGGCCATGCTGATCGCCCAGGCCGACGGGCACCTGCCCGGCGACGCCGCCGAGATGGAGCGGCTGTGCGAGGCCAACGGCGCGGGCTTCGTCGCGGTGTCCTCGACGCCGGAGGAGACCGAGGAGCTGATCGGGCTGCGCCGGCTGGCCTACACCGCCAAGGAGCGGCTGGGCGCCTGCCTGGTGGAGGACGTCTGCGTCCCCCGCTCGGCGCTGCCCGACATGATCACCCTCATCGAGGAGGCCGCCGCCCGGCATGGCGCGCACATCTGCACGGTCGCGCACGCCGGCGACGGCAACCTGCACCCGGTGTTCATCTTCGACCGCGGCCTGCCCGAGCCGCCGCCCAACGTCTGGGCCGCGGCCGACGAGGTCTTCCGCGCGGCGCTGGAGCTCGGCGGCACGCTGACCGGCGAGCACGGCGTCGGCCTGCTCAAGCGCCGCTGGCTCGGCCTGGAGAGCGGTCCGCTCGTGACCGAGGTGCAGCAGGGGATCAAGCGCGTGTTCGACCCCCTCGGCATCCTCAACCCCGGCAAAGCGATCTGACAGCGCCCTTTACCTGGGGCCCCACTGGTACCGTTCATCACGCGAAGTGCTGACATATCGCTTTATCGGGGGTCTGGGGTGGCACAGGGGCTCACGGACGAGGACCCGCGCCGGCTGGGCGCCTACGAGATCGTCGGCCGGCTGGGAGACGGCGGCCAGGGGGTGGTCTACCTCGGCCGCGCCGGCGCGGGCGAGCCCGTGGCCATCAAACTGCTGCACGCCCGGCTGTCGGGGGACGCCGAGGCGCGCTCGCGGTTCCTGCGCGAGGTGTCGGTCGCGCAGCGGGTGGCGCGGTTCTGCACCGCCTCGGTGCTGCACGCCGACCTGGCCGGCAACCAGCCCTACATCGTCAGCGAGTACGTCCCCGGCCCGTCTCTGCGCCAGCTCGTCGACCGGGAGGGCCCGCGGCGGGGCGCCGCGCTGGACCGCCTGGCGGTCTCCACGGCCACCGCGCTCGCCGCCATCCACCGCGCCGGCATCCTGCACCGCGACTTCAAGCCCGCCAACGTGCTGATGGGCCCGGAGGGGCCGGTCGTCATCGACTTCGGCATCGCCCGCGCCCTGGACGCCCCGGGGGCCACCGCCACCGGCGACACCCTCGGCACGCCGTCCTACCTCGCGCCCGAGCAGCTCGCCGGCGCGGCGGTCACCCCGGCGGTCGACGTGTTCGCCTGGGCCGTGACCATCGTCTTCGCCGCCACCGGGCGCCCGGCCTTCGGCGCGGACTCCATCCCGGCCGTGATCAACCGCATCCTCAACGAGGAGCCGGACCTCACCGCCCTGGACGGTCCGCTGCGCCCGCTGGTGGCCGCCTGCCTGGCCAAGGACCCGGCCCGCCGCCCGCAGGCCGACGACCTGGTCGCCCACCTCCTGGGCCGCCCCTCTCCCGCCCCGAGCAGCGCCTTCGCCGCCGGCCAGGGGCCCGTCCCGGGACCCGGCCACGCTCGGGGACCCGGCCACGCTCGGGGACCCGCCGGGCAGGCGCCCGGCCACGCTCAGGGTCCCGCCGGGGCGGCGCCCGTCCATGGTCAGGGAGGCGGTCCCTCGGGGCCCGCGGCCGGCGGGCCGGGCCGGGCGGCGGGTGATCCGCG
>NZ_JBEXGT010000063.1:0-44097 GCF_040607475.1 Sphaerisporangium sp. NPDC005288
TCTACGTCGGTAAGGCCGCCTACACCCACTACGACTTCGCGGTGTACGAGGACTACGACAGCGACTACGCCTTCGTCACGGTCTACAACGGCATCAACTACGCCGGTGAGAAGGAAGTCACCAAGTCCACCTTCGACTCCTGGAAGGGCGACAAGTACGCCAAGGACGAGAAGATCACGAAGGAAGAGTACGACAAGCTCGTCGAGAAGTACGGCCCCAACGGCCCGACCTGGACCAAGGTCTCGGACAGCGTCGAGAGCGTCGCGGTGCCGACGAACCCGGCTCCGACCGCGCAGAACCTGCCCAAGTACATCTCTGAGGGCATCAACGGCGTCAAGCTGACCGGCGTCGAGGTCGTCAAGTCGACCTACGACAAGGCTCCTAAGGGCTTCGACAACGGCACCCAGTTCCCCGAGATCAGCGACAAGGTCGCCATCAGCCAGGAGGAGTACAAGACTCTCCTGGCCCAGAAGGCGGACGGCAAGTTCCTCGGCGAGCTCACGGTCACCAAGGACGCCAACGGCACCGAGACCGCGTGGTTCAAGCAGTCCTTCTTCGTGAAGAAGTGGGTCAAGACCTCCACCGCCACGGAGTACTACGTCACCCACTACTTCATCATCTACTACAAGGACGCGGGTCGCCTGGGCGACAACGTCGGTGGCCAGGGCTTCACCTGGAACCAGAAGGTCGGCCAGCCGGTCTACGTCTTCGGCTACCCCGCGGCCCCGCACCCCGACGGTGACAAGCCGTTCACCGGTGTCACGCCGAAGTGGTGCTACGGCAAGACCTTCGCCGCCAAGCCGGCCGCCGCGTTCAAGGCCGAGGCCCAGATCGGTCTCAAGTGCTCCATGACCGCCGGCTCCTCCGGTGCGCCGTGGCTCCTGAAGTACAGCAGCACGAAGCGTCTCGGCTACATCAACGGTGTCACCAGCCTCATCGGCGACGCCGACACCAACGGCCGTATCGACTTCAGCACCTCGCCGTACTTCGACACCGAGACCTACTCGATCTACAAGTCGGCCGCCAACCTGTGGTCCGGCTCGATCGTCACCAAGGACGGCGGGCTCGTCTCCAAGGCCTGACGTTCCTTCTGATCGGAACAGCAGTCTCCAGCAGTGAACCGCAGGGCCCGGCATTTCGTGCCGGGCCCTGCGGCCATTTCGGCACATTTCCGATCCCTCCTCCGCTCTGACCTGCGCACCAATGATTGCGGCGCTCGTCGAAGGTCAGCAATAGGTACCATTCGGAGTGATTTGCATCACATTTCGCTTTGTGTGTAATCCAACCCGACCGCTGACGCACTGGGCCTTTGGACCGTTTCCACCTGTGGTTGCGTGATCGACGGCCGGGTTCAGGGGGCGGGTGAGCGCCACGTGGAGCGGCCGGAAGCCGGTCGGTCCATTGATCCTTACGGCCCGTTTTTCATGATCAGACCGATAGGTTCAGACTGTCCCTTTTGGGGTCACTGAGGCAGGAGTCAGGTCCTGCGGCAGAACAAGGAGTCTCATTGAACACCCGAGTCAAGCGAATCGTGCTCCCTCTCGGCGGCGCCGCCGTCGCCGCCGGCATGATCGCGGCATCCCTCACCGCGGGGGCCTCCGCCTCCGCCGCCGCGGCGCCGGCCTCCGACGCCCTGGCCACTACCAAGGCCGCCGCCCTGGACACCGTCAAGTTCTGGACGGCCAGCGGCGGCAAGGCCCTCAAGGCCGCCACCAAGTTCACCGAGGACGCCGCCGTCAAGGGCCGCGTCCGGATGGGCGGCGGCGACGCCGCTCCCGACGGCAAGACCGGCGTCGTGCCGCCGATCGGCCAGGAGAAGGTCACCCCGACCCACGCCAAGAACGTCAACCTGCCGCGCACCATCGGCAAGGTGTTCTTCCGCCTGGGCCGCCAGGTCTACTGGTGCTCCGCCTCCTCCATCCAGGGCAAGTACCGCAACCTGGTGGCGACCGCGGGTCACTGCGTCTACGACACCGACGCCAACCGCGACACCCTGGACCACTGGGTGTTCATCCCGGCCTTCTACCAGGGCAAGGCGCCGTTCGGCATCTACGTCGGCAAGTCGGCCTACACCCACTTCGACTTCGCCAACTACGAGGACTTCGACAGCGACTACGCCTTCGTCACCGTGTACAACGGTGTCGAGCCCCGCACGTGGAAGGACGTCGGCCGCCTGGGCGACAACGTCGGCGGCCAGGGCTTCGCCTGGAACCAGAAGATCGGCCAGACGGTGTACGCGTTCGGCTACCCCGCGGGCCCGCACCCCGACGGCGACCGGCCCTACACCGGCCTGACGCCGAAGTACTGCTACGGCAAGACCTCCGCCGCCGGCACCGTCCCCGGCTTCAAGGCCGAGGCGCAGATCGCGCTGAAGTGCTCCATGACGGCCGGCGCCTCCGGCGGCCCGTGGATCACCCAGTACAGCAGCACGGCGCGCGTCGGCTACATCAACGGCGTGACCAGCCTGGTCGGCGACACCGACGCCAACGGCCGGTTCGACTTCGCCACCTCGCCGTACTTCGACAGCGAGACCTACTCGATCTACAGCGCCGCCTCCAACCTGTGGTCCGGCAAGATCGGTAAGTGAGCATCCCGCCGGCGGGGCGGAACGGCGCCTGAGGTGCCGTGACCGCTGAGCACGGCGTGCGGAAGGGCCTGGCGAAAGCCGGGCCCTTCGTCATTTCAACCTCACTGTCCAGTGAGGTTTTACTCACTTAATATCCCATTTAAGGCATTAATGTCCGGATAAACGGGCGGTTCATACGGTGCGTGTAAAGAAATGACATAGGCTCAAGTCATCCCCTTTGGGACGCATGGGACATAAGTGATGTTTCCATGTCAGAACAAGAGGAGCTATATGAGTATCCGAGCACGCCACCTCATCCTCCCCCTGGGCGCCGCCGTCACCGCCACCGGCATGATCGGCGCCGCCCTCACCTCGTCCGCCGGGGCCACGGCCAAGCCCCAGCCGACGAACGTCTCCCTCGCCTCCAGCAAGGGCAAGGCGAGCACCACCGCGAAGTTCTGGAGCGCGAACGGCGGCAGGCAGCTCAAGGCCGCCACCCGCTACTCCAACGACTCCTCCATCAGCGGCAAGGTCAAGTTCGGCGGAAGCGACGCCGCTCCCGACGGCAAGACCGGCGTCGTGCCGCCGATCGGCCAGGAGAAGATCACCCCGACCAAGGTCAAGAACGTCAACCTGCCGCGCACCATCGGCAAGGTGTTCTTCCGGGTCCACGGCAAGCCCTACTGGTGCTCGGCGTCCTCGATCCAGTCGAAGTACCACAACCTCGTCGCCACCGCCGGTCACTGCGTCTACGACACCGACGCCAACCGCGACACCCTGGACCACTGGGTGTTCATTCCGGCGTACTACCAGGGCAAGACGCCCTACGGCATCTACGTCGGCAAGTCGGCCTACACCCACTTCGACTTCGCCAACTACGAGGACTACGACAGCGACTACGCCTTCGTCACGGTCTACAACGGCGTCCAGCCGGGTAGCTGGAAGGACGTCGGCCGCCTCGGCGACAACGTCGGCGGCCAGGGCTTCGCCTGGAACCAGAAGATCGGCCAGTCGGTCTACGCGTTCGGCTACCCCGCCGGCCCGCACCCCGACGGCGACCGGCCCTTCACCGGGGTCACGCCGAAGTGGTGCTACGGCGCCACCAAGCCCGCGGGCGTCAGCGCCGCCTACAAGGCCGAGGCGCAGGTCGCGCTGAAGTGCTCCATGACCGCCGGCTCCGCGGGCGGCCCGTGGATCACCAAGTACAGCAGCACCAAGCGGCTCGGCTACGTCAACGGCGTCACCAGCCTCATCGGCGACTCCGACGGCAACGGCCGGTACGACTTCAGCACTTCGCCGTACTTCGACAGCGAGACCTACGCGGTCTACCGCAAGGCCGCCAACCTGTGGTCCGGCTCCATCCGCTGACCACCCACGCTCCACCGGCGGACGCCCCGGCCTCACTTGTGGGGCTGAGATCCTCCGCCACGATCGGCCCGGCCCCGGACTCCCGGGGCCGGGCCGGCTCGTTTCGAGGCGACCTCCCCCATCCACGACCGCCGCGGACGCGGATCACCCCCGTCCCGGCCGTCAGGCCGCGGGAGCCAGCTCGCGGCTGCGCCGGACCAGCATGGCCACCGCCGGCTCCCTGCTCAGCGGCTCCAGCCGCCGGCGCAGGTCGGCGACATAGGACCTCGTGCGGACCGACTGCAGGCCGCCGGCGAGGTCCAGCGCGTCGCCGCCCACGTGGCAGGCCTGCTCGACGTCCCCGCACAGGGCGTACGCCGAGGCCAGCAGCGACAGGTTGAACATGCGCCCCCGGACGTAGCGGCCGTCCATGTCGAGGGAGCGGCGCGCGTACCGCACGGCCTGCGCCCCGTCACCGAGGTCGCGGAAGCAGTGGGCGTACTTGGCCGCGAGGTAGGCCTCGTCGAAGTAGCGGATCCACTCGGGCTCCTCCTCCGGACGGCGGCGGTCGAAGGCCAGGTCGGCCTCGTGCAGGGCCATGGCGCACGCCACGCCGTCAGTGAGCCGGGCGTGCGCGTGCGCCTCCAGCACGTACGCCTCGGCCAGCAAGGAGGGGACCTCGGCCCGCCGCGCCGACACCTGGGCGGCCCGCGCCAGGTCGAGGGCGTGCCGGGGGCGGCCTATATATATGGCCTGGTGCGCCATGCCGGCGAGGATCTCGCCGCCGAAGCCGTGGTCGCCGGCGCCGCGCGCCAGGCTGAGCGCCTGGATGAGGTGACGCTGAGCGAGCCCGTGCTGCTCCAGGTCGTAGGCCATCCACCCGGCCAGGCGGGTGACCTCGGCCGCCGCCGACGCCAGCGCCCTGCCGGTGGCCTCGCCGTAGACGCCGTCCTTGAGCAGGGGGGCGACGGCCGAGTCGAGGTAGCGGACGACCGCCGGGCGCACCCGGCCGCCGCCGAAGCGGTTGTCCAGTTCGCCGAACGACCGGGTGACCTCGCGGATGGCGGCGATGTCGTGGGCGCCGACCTTGCGGACCCCGGAGGCGCGGGGCCGGTCCTCGGCGGGGGAGGTGAGCCATCGCAGGGCCCCCGACGAGCCCGCTCCGACGGCGAAGGCGGAGTCGAGCAGGAACCTGCGCCGTTGCAGGTCCGCCCTCCATAGTGCTGTCACGGTCTCGACACCCTCCTGCCACGTGTGTGGGAATTCCAGTCCGAGGTCGAGGGGCGTGGCTCCCCCCGCCATACCGAGGTCCTCCGAGGTGACGGGCCGGCCGAGCCGCAGGGCGAAGATCTCGGCGAGCAGCGCGGACGCCGGGTCGCGCGGCTGCTGGCCGTCGATCCAGCGCGACACCGAGCTGTGGTCGTACCGCAGGCCGATCAGGCCCCGCGCGGCTCCGAGGTCGTTGAGCCTGCGGGCCAGCCCCTTGTGGGAGAAGCCGGCCTCGGCGATGAGGTGCCGAAGAAGAAGGTTGGGCTCGCGTCGCATCGCTCTTTCCCCAGGGAGGACTACGGCGGATCGGTTGTCGGCACTCCGCCGTGAGCTCTGGTGCGAGCGTGCGCCCTTCGTGCACGCCGTCGTCCGGCGGGTAACGGAGGGTTTTTGTTATAGCACGATGCGTGACGCGGTGTGGGAATTCCCAAGACTTGACCGCAGGAGCGCCGGGTCATGACGAAGGGGCGTCATTTCGCCGGGGATGTTCGATGCACAGCCTTCGCGCGGGAAAGCACGAGGGCGCCGGGCCCGCGTGGCGGGTCCCGGCGCCCCCTGAACGGCGCCGCATGGACGGCGCGCATGGCGCTGGAACGACCTGGATGGCGAGCCGCCGCGTGCCGCACGGGCACGCGAGCCGGCCGAGGGTTACGTGCGCGCGACGCCGTCGAGCCGGGCCTGGTCGGCGACGGCCGCGGTCACGGCGGGGGCGACGCGCTGGTCGAAGGGGCTGGGGATGACGTAGTCCTCCGACAGGTCGTCCCCGACGACGGCCGCGAGGGCGTCGGCGGCGGCGACCTTCATGTTCTCGGTGATGGTGGTGGCGCGGACGTCGAGGGCGCCGCGGAACACCCCGGGGAAGGCCAGCACGTTGTTGATCTGGTTCGGGAAGTCGGACCTGCCGGTGGCGACCACCCGGGCGTGCCTGCGGGCCACGTCGGGGAGCACCTCGGGCGTCGGGTTGGACAGGGCGAAGACGATGGAGTCGCGGGCCATGGCGGCGACGGCGTGCTCGGAGAGCGTGGAGCCGGACAGGCCGATGAAGACGTCGGCGCCGGCCAGGGCCTCCTCGGTGGAACCGGTGTGGCCGCCGCGGTTGGTGTCCCTGGCCAGGGCCTCCTTGTAGGGGTTCAGCCCTTCGCGGCCCTGGTAGATCATGCCCTTGGAGTCGGAGACGGCGATGTCGCCGATGCCGGCGTTCAGCAGGATGCGCGTGACTGCCACGCCCGACGCGCCCGCACCGGCGACGACGGCGCGCAGGTCGCCCAGGGAGCGCCCGGTCAGGCGGGCGGCGTTGCGCAGGGCGGCCAGCACCACGATGGCGGTGCCGTGCTGGTCGTCGTGGAAGACGGGGATGTCGAGCAGCCCGCGCAGCCGGTTCTCGACCTCGAAGCAGCGGGGGGCGCTGATGTCCTCCAGGTTGACGCCGCCGAAGGAGGGCGCGAGACGGACCACGGTCTCGACGAGGGCGTCCACGTCGGTGCAGTCGAGGCAGATCGGCACGGCGTCCACGTTGCCGAACTCCTTGAACAGCAGCGCCTTGCCCTCCATGACGGGCATGGCCGCGGCCGGGCCGATGTCGCCGAGGCCGAGGACGGCGGTGCCGTCGGAGACGACGGCGACGAGGTTGGACACCCAGGTGTACTCGGAGACGAGTTCGGGCTGGTCGGCGATGGCGGTGCAGACCCTGGCGACGCCCGGCGTGTAGGCGAGCGACAGGTCGTCGGCGTCGCGGACCGGGATGGTGGAGCGGACCTCGAGCTTGCCGCCGCGGTGCATCGCGAACGCGGGATCGAGATCGAGTGTTTCGAGAGAAGCGGAGAACGGCGTGACTGCCACAGCGACCCCTGTGTCTAAGGACGGATTCCTTCGGTAGACGGCCGCAGGCGAACGAGGCCCAGGCTTCTGTAGCCGCCCGGCGGCCGTCGTCGTTGACGGTCGTCCTTGGAGGGGGTACGGGGGTCACCCGTTGCTTGATTGTGCCACATGTCGAGACGCCTGCCGATGCCCGCGAGACCACGGTTCCGTGGATCGCGCCGCACCACCAGACGCTTCAAACCGGACATATCACTACTTCTCCCCCCGCCTCGGACTCATACCCGGACGTTCACGCCGTGATTCCCCCGGCCGTACCCGACAGCCGCCGATCCCCCACCCGTAGGGACATCCAGGGGCACCCCACCGGGGAACATGTAATACTCGATATGCCGAACCGACTCTTACCGCCGCGGAGGCGACGTGGACCTGACCTCCTACGCCGAGCTTGCGGTGCTGCTGGTCAACAGCGACGACACCGCGCTCGACACCCTCGAAGGGGCGGCCCGCCTCCTCACCGAGGCCGGACGGGAGGAGCAGGCCGCCCGGCTCACCCGTGCCGACCTCGAGGTGCTTCGCGAGCTGCGCCGCGAGCTGACCGCGGTGTTCGCGGCGGCCGCGCGCCACGACGAGGACGGTGCCGTCGGCCGGCTGAACGCCCTGCTCGTGCGCCACCCGGTGCGCCCGCAGATCTCCCGCCACGACGGGCAGCGCTGGCACCTCCACCTTACCGATGCCGGGCGCCCGTCCGACGAGTACGCCGCGGGAGCGGTCATGGGGCTCACCACCCTGGTCACCGACCTCGGCGTCGACCGGCTCGGCGCCTGCGGCGCGACGCCGTGCCGGCGGGTCTACCTAGACACCTCCTCCAACCGGTCGCGCCGCTACTGCTCCGAGCGCTGCGCCACCCGGGCCAACGTGGCCGCCTACCGCGCCCGCCGCCGCCACCTCAGCGGCCACCCCGCCTGACCTCTCGCCCAGCCTGCTCCGCCTGTACGGGCGTCCTGCCGACCGACCCGTTCACGGTGGCCTCGCCCGAGGAGCCCGTCAGGTCACCGGGGGCGCGGGCCGCCACGCAGCGGCCAATAGCGCAGCACGACCCGGCCGACCAGCAGCGCAGGGGGCACGGCGCCGAAGTCCCAGCTGTCCTTGCGGCCGGGCGCGCGCTGGTTGTCGCTCTCGAGCCACCACCCGTCGCCCTCCCGCCACGCCGCGCGCTTGACGATCATGCGCGACGGGTCCGCGGGGAGCCGGGCGACGACGAGGTCGCCGGGTCTCACCGGCGCGTCCCGGCGGACGACGAGCCAGTCTCCCGGCCGCAGGACGGGCAGCATCGACTCCCCTTCGACGCGGACCCTCATGAACCACATCCCCCTCCGCCTCCGCGAATCAAGGCGAGTAAGTTGGGAACCGGATAGTGCTGTCTGTTATCAGCATCAAGGAAGGAAACCGATGCTCGCACGACTGCTGCGGCCCGGCCATGTCGCCTCCGCGCACTGCGACCTCCCCTGCGGTGTCTACGACCCCGCGCAGGCTCGCATCGAGGCGGACTCCGTCAAGGCGATCATGCAGAAGTACGCCGACAACGACGACCCCGTGTTCCGTGCGCGGGCTCTGGTGATCAAGGAGGAGCGGGCCGAACTGGTCAAGCACCACCTGTGGGTGCTGTGGACCGACTACTTCAAGCCGCCGCACCTCGAGCAGTACCCCCAGCTCCACCAGCTGTTCTGGGACGCGACCAAGCTCGCGGGCGCGGCCGGGGCCAAGGGCACGGTGGACGTGAGCAAGGCCGACGACCTGCTCGGGAAGATCGACGAGATTTCGAAGATCTTCTGGGAGACCAAGGCCGCCTGAGCCTTGCACTACCCGTTCTCTGGCCTCGCGCGGCTGTCTTCGCGCGCGAGGCCAGAGGTCTTTCCTGCCGGGTAAACCCCGGTCAGGGCACCGGTGTGCCAAGGAATGGCCAGCGGGACGTCAGGCGGAGCGGCCGCATTTCCACAAGATCACGACTATCGGCGCGTCCCAGTCCTGCACCATGGGGCACGGGGCGGTAAGTTGCTAATCAGCAGCTCTGTGCGAGGAGGAACGTGACCGACGAGACAGCGACGCGTGCGGACGACATCCCCGGTGGCCTCTCGGGGATCCGTGACGCTGTGAGCGTGCGCCTGCCCGCCGCCAGCGCCTATCTGTCCGTGCTCCGGACGGCCACCGCCGGGCTGGCGGCACGGCTCGATTTCACGCTGGACGAGATCGAAGATCTTCGTATCGCGGTCGACGAGGCGTGCGCCATGCTGCTGGGCCACGCCGTGCCCGGCACCGACCTGATCGCCGAGTTCGAGTTGACCGGCCAGGAGATGATCGTCCGGGTCGAGGTCAGCACGGTCGGCCAGGCCGAGCCCAAGCGTGACGACTTCGCGTGGATGGTGCTCACCGCGCTCGCCGACGACGTGGACGCCGAGACCGACACCCCTGATCGCATGGCGATCGTCCTGCACAAGCGCCGAGGGTCTGCGAGGCTGCCGTGACCGAGAGGACCCGCGCCGTGGCCGGCAGTGACAGCACCGTCCCCGACAGGGTGCGGGCTCGCGGGCTGTTCGGCGAGCTGGCCGAGCTGTCCCCTGACGATCCGCGCCGCCAGCGCATCCGCGACGAGCTCGTCGAGCTCCACCTCCCCCTGGTCGAATACCTCGCCCGGCGCTTCCGCAACCGGGGCGAGTGGCTGGACGACCTCACGCAGGTCGCCACCATCGGTCTGATCAAGTCGATCGACCGCTTCGACCTGGAGCGCGGCGTCGAGTTCTCCACCTATGCCACGCCGACGATCGTCGGCGAGATCAAGCGCCACTTCCGCGACAAGGGCTGGGCGGTGCGGGTGCCGCGCCGCCTGCAGGAGCTCAAGCTCTCGCTGACCAAGGCCATCAGCGAGCTGTCCCAGCGCCAGGGCCGCGCCCCGACCGTCGCCGAGCTCGCCGCCCATCTGCAGATGTCGGAGGAGGAGGTCCTGGAGGGCCTTGAGTCGGCCAATGCCTACTCCACGGTCTCGCTGGACGCCCCCGACTCCGGCGACGACGACGCGCCCGCGGTGTCCGACTCGCTCGGCATCGTCGATGAGTCTCTTGAGGGCGTCGAGTACCGCGAGTCGCTCAAGCCGCTGCTCGAACGCCTCCCGCCCCGCGAGAAGCGCATCCTGCTGCTGCGTTTCTTCGGCAACATGACCCAGTCGCAGATCGCCACCGAGCTCGGCATCTCGCAGATGCACGTCTCACGCCTGCTCGCCCGCACCCTCGCCCAGTTGCGCGAGGGCCTCACCGCCGAAGACTGAGCCGGGGCGCGCGAGGGCCTCACCGCCGAAGACCGAGCCGAGGCGCGCGAGGCCTCACCGCCGAAGACCGAGCCGAGGCGCGCGAGGGCCTCACCGCTCAGGACTCAGCCGAGACCGCGAGGCCTTCGCCATCGGAAGCCGGGCCGAGGCCGCGCGGGGTCATGCTCGCCGGGACGGCGCGTCCGCGCCGGCCGGTCACCGCTCGATCATGGCGCGGGTCGTGGCGGGCGCCAGCAACCCGGCCAGCCCTGCCAGCGCGGCCAGGGCGAGCAGCACGCCGATGATCCCCTGCCCCGACTGCACGAGCGAAACGGCCACCGGCAGGGCGAAGATCTGCGTGACCACGCCCGGCGCGCGGCTCCACCGCGCGGCCTTGAGCGCGCCCCTGGCCACCCAGAGCAGCGCGGCGCCGGCCACGACCCCGAAGGCGGCGACGAAGAGCGAGCTGGTCACGTCGGCCGGGGCGCCGATGATGGTCTCGATGCCGACGTAACCGCCGAGCAGGACGGCCGCGGCCCCCTCGACGGCCAGGACGATGGCGGCGACGGTCAGGGTCACCGGACGGTTCGACATATCGGGTCACCCTACTTGACCCAGGTCGCGGGTCCCCCGCCGGTGGATACGCTGGGCGGCATGCGCGCACTCCTCCTGATCAACCCCGCGGCGACCTCGGCAAACCGGCGCACGACGGACGTCCTGGTCCGCGCGCTCGGCGCCGCGATCGAGCTGACGGTGGAGGAGACGCGCCATCGCGGGCACGCCACGGCGCTCGCCGCGACCGCGCGCGAGAAGGGGTTCGACGTCGTCGCCGTCCTGGGAGGCGACGGCACCATCAACGAGGCCGTCAACGGCATGATGGGCGGCGAGCATCCGTCCCCGGCGCTGATCGTGCTCCCCGGCGGCAGCGCCAACGTGTTCGCCCGCTCGCTCGGGCTGCCGAACGATCCGGTGGAGGCGACCGGCGCGGTGCTGGAGGCCATCCGCGAGGGGCGCCGCCGCACGCTCGGCCTCGGCCTCGCGGTCTGGGAGGACGGCGCGCTGGGCGACGGGGCCGAGCCCGCGGGCGGGCCCGGGCACGACCGGCGGTACTTCACCTTCTGCGCCGGCCTCGGGTACGACGCCGAGGTGATCCGCGCGGTCGAGGGCCTGCGCGGCGCGGGGTACAAGGCGTCTCCGAGCCGCTACGTCAACACGACCTTGCGGCACTACCTCATCACCGACCGCCACCGCCCAGCGCTGCGGCTGGAGCGCCCGCGCCAACCGGCCGTCGAGGGGCTGTTCCTGGCGATCGTCTCCAACACCTCCCCGTGGACCTACGTCGGCGGCCGGCCGATCAACCCGACGCCGTGGGCGGGCTTCGACACGGGCCTCGATCTGCTGGGCCTGCGCAAGATGGGCATCGTCACCATGTTCGGGCTGACCCGCCAGATCATCGCCGAGCCGGTCGGCCTTCCTCGCGGCCGCAATCTGGTGCAGTTGCACGACGAGGAGGAGTTCACGCTGGTCGCGCGGCGTCCCGCGGCCTTCCAGCTCGACGGTGACTATCTCGGCGAGCGCGAGCGGGTGACCTTCCGGTCGGTTCCAGCGGCGTTACAAGTTCTGGTCTGATTTGGTACAAGCCCGTCATAGTGTGATGCATCCGACATCCATGACGTGCAAAACGTTCTCCCAAACCTCTTGCGTGACCTGGGCATGCCTGAAAAGCTCGTCGTGACGTCGGAACGTAGGACGTTTGAGGATCCACCGTGTCCTCGACGTTTCACGCCCTGACACGAGCTTCCCGGCCCCCATCCTCTGGTCCGGGCAAAAGTTCGCCCTGGTTAGTGAAACTCTTCACAAACATCCGTCAGTCTCCGGACGGAGCCGCGAGGCTCCACCTACGAAGGAGTGGAACGCATGGACTGGCGCCACCGCGCTGCCTGCCGTGACGTGGACCCCGAGCTGTTCTTCCCGATCGGCAACACCGGCCCGGCACTCATGCAGATCGAAGAGGCCAAGCAGGTGTGCCGCAGCTGCCCGGTCAGCGACCCGTGCCTGAAGTGGGCCATCGAGTCGGGCCAGGACGCCGGCGTGTGGGGCGGCCTCAGCGAGGACGAGCGTCGCGCCGTGAAGCGCCGTACCGCTCGTGCCCGCGCCCGTGCGGGCGTCTGAACCGCCACGCACCCCCTGAGCTCCGCCCGTCCCACGCATTCGCATCCCCCATCCTCGCCTTCCGGGCCGCCCCAGTGTCGCGGCGGACGGAACAGGACACGCCGGCGTCGCCACGCGCGGACCCGGCGCCAGGACCAGGAACGCCCGGCATCGCCACGCGCGATGGCCGGGCGTAGCAGTTCATGGAGCCCGTTCCGCGCAGGACGCCCGCACCGCACCCGAAGACGACGGCATGTCGGGGCGACAGTACCGGCCGCTCGCGCGGGAGCCCGCCCCGTCCGGGTGAGAACGCCGGCCGCTACGCCGGCTGCACCGGGATGGTCACCGAGACCTCGGTGCCCCCTTCCTTCCCCGGCCGGACCGCCAGGCGGCCCGACAGCTCGCCGACGACCAGCGTGCGGACGATCTGCAGGCCGAGGCTGGTCGAGGCCTCCAGGTCGAACCCCTCGGGAAGCCCCTGGCCGTCGTCGGCGACGATCACGTCCAGCCGCTCCTCGGTGCGCGACACGATGATCTTGACCGTGCCGCTGCCGTAGGCGAAGCCGTGCTGGACCGCGTTCTGCAGCAGCTCGGTCAGCACCATCGCCACCGGAGTGGCGATCATCGCCGGCAGCATGCCGAAGCACCCCACCCGGCGGACGGCCACGCTGGCCTCCGAGACGTCCCCGGTCATGGCGATGACGCGGTCGGCGATGTCATCGAAGTCGACGATCTCCTCGGGCGTGTGCGACAGCGTCTCGTGCACGATCGCGATCGACCCGACCCGCCGCACGGCCTCCTCGAGCGCCTCGCGGCCCTCCGGAACGCGCAGCCGCCGCGCCTGCAACCGCAGCAGCGCGGCCACCGTCTGCAGGTTGTTCTTCACCCGGTGGTGGATCTCGCGGATCGTCGCGTCCTTGGTGAGCAGCTCGCGCTCGCGGCGGCGCAGCTCGGTGACGTCCCTTACCAGCACGAGGGCCCCGATGCGGCCGCCGCCCACGATCAGCGGGATGGCCCGCAGCTGCACCACGATGGCGCCGGCCTCCACCTCGGTCTCCCGCGGCGTGCGCCCGCTGGCCACCAGCATCAGGTCTTCGTTGATCGGCTCGCCGGAGTAGCACAGCGTGGCGGTGGTCTTGCCCAGCTCGGTGCCCACCAGGTCGGCGTGCAGCCCCAGCCGCCGGTAGGCCGACAGCGCGTTCGGAGAGGCGTAGGTCACCCGGCCCGCCCGGTCGAGCCGCAGCAGGCCGTCCCCGACCCTCGGGGAGCGCACCAGGATGGGCCCCTCGTCGGGGAAGGGGAAACGCCCCTCGGAGACCATCTGCGCCAGGTCGGACGCGCTCTGCAGGTAGGTGAGCTCCAGCCGCGAGGGCGTGCGCGCCGACGACAGGTTGGTCGAGCGCTGGATGACCGCCACGAAGTGGTCGTCGCGCCGCACCGGGATGGTCTCCTCGCGGACGGGCACGCCGCTGGACCAGTCGGGGTCGCCCTCGCGGCAGATGCGGTGCTCGCGCCACGCCGTGTCGATCAGCGGACGCTCGCCGACCGCCACGATGGAGCCCACCACGTCGTCGTGGTAGACGGTCGGGCCGGTCGTCGGGCGCATCTGCGCGACCGCCACCCACGCCGAACCCTCCTGCGAGGGGATCCACAGGATGAGGTCGGCGAAGGACAGGTCGGCGAGGAGCTGCCAGTCGGAGACCAGCGAGTGCATCCACTCCAGATCGGCGGGATCGCAGGTGGTGTGGCGCGCCACCAGTTCGCTCAGAGTCGGCACCTGTGCATCATGCGTGCTAACCCCACCTCAAGGCGAATCGCGGGAGTCCACACTGGGAAGATTCCCTTAATGGAGCACACAGAAGTGCTCGTACACCCCGTGGAGCGCCCGATGGACATGGTCGCCGGCAATGTCGTCAGCAGGGTCGTCGGCAGGGTCGTGGACGGCGTGGCCGACGGCACGGGTCACCCAGGTGAGACGACGCCGCCCGATCCTCTGGCGCGGTTGCGCGCCGCCGCCGAGGCCCGCCGGGCCGCCGGGCTGGGGCGGGCCCTGCGCCCGCGCACGCCCGACCACGACGGCCTGCTCGACCTGGCCTCCAACGACTACCTGGGCCTGTCCCGTGACGAACGGCTGGTCGAGGCCGCCGTGCGCGCGGCCCGCGCGTGGGGCACCGGCTCCAGCGGGTCCAGGCTGGTCACCGGGACGACGACGCTGCACGCCGATCTGGAGGACCGCCTGCGCGGGTTCACCGGTGCCGCCCGCGCCCTGGTGTTCTCCTCCGGCTACCTGGCCAACCTCGCCGCGGTCGCGACGCTCGGCGCCGGCGGGCTGGTGGTGAGCGACGCGGGCAACCACGCCTCCCTCATCGACGGGTGCCGCCTGTCCCGGGCGCGCGTCGCGGTCACCCCGCACAAGGACGTCGACGCGGTGGACAAGGCCCTCGCCGGCCGTGCCGAGGAGCACGCCCTGGTCGTCACCGACGCGGTCTTCTCCGTCGAGGGCGACCTCGCGCCGCTGCGCGAGTTGCACGAGGTGGCCGTCCGGCACGGCGCGCTGCTGCTGGTGGACGAGGCCCACTCGCTCGGCGTCGTCGGCGAGCGGGGCCAGGGGGCGGTGCACGCGGCCGGGCTCGCCGGTCATCCGTCGGTCGTGATAACCGTCACACTGTCCAAGGCGCTCGGCTCCCAAGGAGGGGCCGTGCTGGCGGCCCCCGAAGTGGTGGACACGCTGGTCGACGCGGGACGGGCGTTCATCTTCGACACCGGCCTCGCCCCCTCGTCCGCCGCGGCCGCGCTCGCCGCGCTTGATATCGTGAGCGACCATCCTGACCTGCCAGGACAGGCCCGGCGGCATGCGTCGCTGCTGGCCCGCGCGGTGGAGGAGCGTGGTCTCCCCGCCACAACCCCCGCCGCCGCCGTCGTACCGGTCGTGCTCGGCCCCCCGGAGGCCGCGCTCGGCGCCGCCGCGGTGTTCGCCGAGCACGGGGTGCGCGCCGGGTGCTTCCGCCCGCCCTCGGTGCCACCAGGTCTGTCTTGTCTGAGATTGACCGCTCGGGCCAATCTGGGTTCGGATGATCTAGCGGTGATCGGACGCGCGCTCACCGCCGTGGCCGAGATGAAGGTGAACGTGTGACGGAAGACTCTCCCCGAATTCCCAAGTACTACGACGTCAAACGGAACTTGCTGGAACTCACCAAGTCTCTGCCCGCGGGCGCGGCGCTGCCGCCCGAGCGCGCTCTCGCCGTGCGCTTCGAGACCTCCCGCACCACCGTCCGGCAGGCGCTCACCGAACTGGTCGTCGAGGGACGGCTTCTGCGCATCCAAGGGAAGGGCACCTTCGTCGCCAAGCCGAAGGTCGCCCAGGTGCTGCAGCTCACCTCCTACACCGGAGATCTGCGCGCGGTCGGCCTGGAGCCGGACACCAAGATCCTCGACATCAACTACGTCACGGCCGACGAGACGCTGGCCCGGCGGCTGTGCATCAACCCCGGCGGGCGCGTGCTGCGCATCCACCGGCTGCGCCTGGCCAACGGCGAGCCGATGTCGATCGACACCACCCACCTGTCCGCCCGCCGCTTCTCCCGGCTGCGGCGCGAGCTCGAGATGCACTCCTCGCTGTACGAGACGCTGCACAACGCCTACAACGTCCAGCTCACCGACGCCGAAGAGACCATAGAGACCGTGCTGGCGACGCCGTACGACGCGCAGGTGCTCGGGGTGGACGTGGGCCTGCCCATGCTGCTGCTCACCCGGCACGCCTTCGACGCCGAGGGCCACCCGGTCGAGTGGGCCCAGTCGTTGTACCGCGGCGACCGGTACAAGTTCGTCACGCGCCTGCACAGGCCGCCCCAGCAGGGGCTCTAAGGTTGGGCCGGTGAGCATCCTGGTGGTCACCGGCACCGACACCGGTGTGGGCAAGACCGTGGTGACCGCCGCCGTCACCGCCCTGGCGCTCGCCCGCCAGGCGTCGGTGGCCGTGGTGAAGCCCGCGCAGACCGGCGTGGCGGCCGGCGAGGCGGGCGACCTGGACGAGGTCATCCGGCTGAGCGGGGTCACCACGACCTTCGAGTTCGGCCGTTTCCCGCACCCGCTGTCCCCCGCCGCCGCGGCCCGGGCCGCCGGCCTGCCGCCCGTCTCGCTCCCCGCCGTCGCCGAGCGCGTCGCCGACCTGGCGAGCACCCACCGCCTCGTGGTCGTCGAGGGGGCGGGCGGCCTGCTGGTGCGCTTCGACGAGGACGGCGCCACGATCGCCGACCTCGCCCGCCTGGTGCACGCCCCCGTGCTGCTGGTGGCCAGGGCCGGGCTCGGCACGCTCAACCACACCGCGCTCACCCTGGAGGCGCTCGCCGGCCGGGGCATCGACCTGGCGGGCGTGGTGATCGGCTCCTGGCCCCGCGACCCCGGCCTGGCCGAACGGAGCAACGTCACCGACCTGGAGACGCTGGCCGCGCGGCCGCTCGCCGGGGCGCTGCCCGAGGGGGCGGGCGCGCTCGGCCGCGCGGCCTTCGCCGGTGTGGCCCACGACGGGCTCGGCCCCCTCCTGGGCGGGGGTTTCGATCCTTCCAGGTTCCGGGCAACCCTTAGTCTGTGACGCAACCGACGAGGGAGCAGCGGAACCGATGACCAAGGACATCCTCGACATCGCACGGGCCCAGGTGCTCGACCAGGGCCAGGGGTTGTCGGCCGCGCAGGCTCTGAGCTGCCTGGAGCTGCCGGATGACCGCCTGCCCGAGTTGCTGGCCCTGGCACACGAGGTCCGCATGGCCTGGTGCGGCCCCGAGGTCGAGGTCGAGGGCATCGTCTCCCTCAAGACCGGCGGGTGCCCGGAGGACTGCCACTTCTGCTCGCAGTCGGGCCAGTTCACCTCGCCGGTGCGGTCGGTGTGGCTGGACATCCCGTCCCTGGTGCGGGCCGCCGTCGAGACGGCGGCCACCGGGGCCACCGAGTTCTGCATCGTGGCCGCCGTGCGCGGGCCAGACGAGCGGCTCATGGGCCAGGTGCGCGAGGGCGTCAAGGCCATCCGGGAGGCCGTCGAGATCAACGTCGCCTGCTCGCTCGGCATGCTCACCCAGCGGCAGGTCGACGAGCTGGCCGAGATGGGCGTGCACCGCTACAACCACAACCTGGAGACCGCCCGCTCCCACTTCGGCAGCGTCGTCACCACCCACACCTGGGAAGAGCGGTGGCAGACCTGCGAGATGGTGCGCGAGGCCGGCATGGAGCTGTGCTGCGGCGGCATCATCGGCATGGGCGAGACCAGAGAGCAGCGCGCGGAGTTCGCCGGCCAGCTCGGCGAGCTGGCGCCCGACGAGGTGCCGCTCAACTTCCTCAACCCGCGCCCGGGCACGCCGTTCGCCTCCTACCCCCTGGTCGAGGGCCGCGAGGCGCTGAAGACGGTCGCCACGTTCCGCCTGGCCCTGCCGCGCACCATCCTCCGCTACGCCGGCGGGCGCGAGCTGACGCTCGGCGACCTCGGCACCCGCGACGGCATGCTCGGCGGCGTCAACGCCATCATCGTCGGCAACTACCTCACGACGCTCGGCCGTTCCCCAGAACGCGACCTCGCGCTCCTGGCGGACCTTAAGATGCCCATCAAGGCGCTGTCGCAGGCTCTGTGACCTCGCCCGGGCCTCGTGATCTGCACAGATGGGGCTCCAAGGATTGACCGAGGCCAGAACAGGTAGGTTCACCGCATGGAGTCTGCAAAACACGCCGGCGACATCGCGGTCGCCGTCTCACGCGCATACGGTGCCGATGTCATGTTCACCTTGTCGGGCGGCCATGTCTTCCCCCTGTACGACGGGGCCGTCCACGAGGACATGCGCATCGTCGACGTGCGGCACGAGCAGAGCGCGGTGTTCGCCGCGGAGGCCACCGCACGGCTGACCCGGCGGCCCGGCCTGGCCGTGCTGACCGCCGGCCCCGGCATCACCAACGGCGTCAGCGGCGTCGCCACCGCCCATTTCAACGGTTCCCCCATGGTGGTCATGGGCGGCAGGGCCCCGGCCTCCCGGTGGGGGTCCGGCGCGCTGCAGGAGATGGACCATCCCCCGCTGTTCGAGACGATCACCAAGCTGGCGTTCACGGCGGGCGGCGCCGACTCGATCGGCCAGGACGTCGAGATGGCCTTCCGCACGGCCGTCGCCCCGCACCGCGGCCCGGTGTTCCTCGACTTCTACATGGACCACCTGTTCTCCCCCTCGCCGGCGCACCAGGCCGAGACGATGACGCCCTCGCCGCTGGAACCCGACTCCGACACCCTCGCCTCGATCGCCCGCATGATCGCCGAGGCCGAGCGGCCGGTGCTGGTGCTCGGCTCGGACGTGTGGATGGACCGCGCCGAGGAGGCCGCGCGCGACTTCGCCGAGGCCCACCGCCTGCCGGTCATCCCCAACGGCCAGGGACGCGGCATCCTGCCCGCCGGGCACGAGCTGCTGGTCACCCGGGCGCGGGGCATGGCGTTCTCGCAGTCCGACCTGGTCATCGTGGCGGGCACGCCGCTCGACTTCCGCCTCGGCTACGGCTTCTTCGGCGGCAGGGACGGCGTCCCGCTGGCCAAGGTCGTCCACCTCGCCGACGCCCCGTCGCAGCTCGCCACGCACGTCGGCACGGCCGCCTCCGCGGCGGGCGACCTGTCGCTGCTGTTCTGGGGGCTCAGCACGGCGTGCACCGAGGCCGGGGTGTCTCCCGCCTCCCACTCCCGCTGGGTGGCCGATCTGGCCGAGGCCGCCTCGACCGCCATCGCGGGCGACTTCGAGCTGCTGTCGTCCGACGCCGACCCCATCCACCCGATGCGCATCTACGGCGAGCTCAACCGCGTGCTGGCCGACGACGCCGTGGTGATCGGCGACGGCGGCGACTTCGTGTCCTACGCCGGCAAGTACATCGAGCCGCGCAGGCCCGGGTGCTGGCTCGACCCCGGCCCGTACGGGTGCCTGGGCACCGGGCTCGGGTACTCCATCGCCGCCCGCCTGGCCCGCCCGTCCTCGCAGGTCGTGCTGCTGCTCGGCGACGGCGCCGCCGGGTTCTCGCTGATGGACGTCGACACGCTGGTCCGCCACAACCTGCCGGTCGTCATGATCTGCGGCAACAACGGCATGTGGGGGCTGGAGAAGCACCCCATGCAGATGCTGTACGGGTACGACGTGGCCGCCGAGCTGCGGCCGCAGACCCGCTACGACCAGATCGTCACCGCGCTCGGCGGCGGCGGCGAGCTGGTGACCTCCCCCAAGGAGATCGGTCCCGCGCTGCGCCGGGCGTTCGACTCGGGCGTGCCGTACATGGTGAACATCGCCACCGACCCCGAGATCGCCTACCCCCGCACCACCACCGGCATCTGACCTCCGCGCGGCCCCCGGCCGGCCCGCGCGAGGCGCGCGGGCCGGCCGGGGGCCGCGGGGTCAGGAGGTGGCGGTGGCCGAGGGGGTCGGCGTCGGCGAGGGGGGCTCGCTCGGGTCACCGCAGGGAATGCCCTGCTCCACGACGATGGTCACGACCTTGTCCACCGCCCAGGACGTGCCCGGCGCCGGGGTCTGGTCGACCACGCGGCTGCACCCCTCGGAGCTCGGCTCCCCGCTGATGTCCACCTTGGCCTTGAAGCCGGCCGCCCGCAGCCTGGTCACCGCGTTGGCCTGCAGCAGATTGATCACCGCGGGCACGACCCTCTTGATCGCCGAGGACTTGCTGATGGTCGGCGACGGCGACGGAGTGCGCGTCCTGGTCGCGCTCGGCGACGGCGACAGATCAGAGGGCGTGGGCGAGGGGGACGGCTCGGTGTGCGCCGACCCGGCCACCGTGTCACGCGGGCTGGATGCCGGCCGGTTGGGGCGCGGTTTCCTGGGCGAGGGCGAGGCGCTGGGGGCGTCCGCCGACGGCGAGGGGGGCGCTTCGGCGGCCGAGGCATTGCCCGCCCCCGCGACCTGGTTGAACACGATCGCGCCGCCGCCGCCAAGGACGGCCCCGGCGGCGATGACGCCGATGATGAGGGTGGCCTTGCCGCGTCTGGGAGCCGCGGCGCGGCGCCCGCGGGGCCCGCGCGAAGGTGGGGGCGGGGCGGAGGCGGCGGTGACGGCCGGAGGCGCGTGCGCTCCGGTCGGGTGCGTGCCGACCTGGTACGTGCCCGCCTGGTACGAGCCGGCCTGGTGCGCACCGGTCGCGTGCGCCGGGCCCGGCATGATGTACGCCGGAGGCGGCCCGGTGGCCGGCCCGCGGTCGCCCTCGCCCCAGCCGCCGGCGGCCTGGTTCATCCGCACCCCGGTCTCCGGCGAGGCGATCTGGTGCGGGTGCCCGGCCATCGTCGCGGTGCGCTGTGCGGAGATCATGCCGGTCAGTCCGGTGACCCCGGCCACCGCGGCCGAGGCTCCGGTGTCCTCGCGCATGGCCTGCCGCGCGGCCACGCTCATCTCGGCGGCGCTGTGCCACCGGCGTGCCGGATCCTTCACCAGAGCCCGCTCGACCAGGTGCCGCACGGCCGGCGGGACGTCGGGCGGCAGCGGGGGCGGGTCCTCGCGGATGTGCTTGAGCGCGATGGTGACGGGCGTGTCGCCGTCGAAGGGCCGGTAGCCGGCCAGGCACTCGTAGGCGACCACGCCCAGCGCGTACAGGTCGACGGCCGGGGTCACCGGCTGCCCCTCGGCCTGCTCGGGCGCGCAGTAGGCGGCCGTGCCGAGGACCATGCCGGCGTCGGTCAGCCGGTGGCCCATGTCGGCACGGGCGATGCCGAAGTCGGTCAGGACGAGCGAGCCGTCCGGGCGCACCAGCAGGTTGCCCGGCTTGACGTCGCGGTGGACGATGCCCCGGTCGTGCACCGCCTGCAGGGCCGAGGCCGCCTGGGCGATGAGCTCCATGGCGGGCTCGGGGCCGATGCGGGTGAGCCGGGTGAGCAGCCGGTCCAGCGGCTCCCCGTCGACGAACCGCATGACCAGGTAAGCGGTGGGCCCGTCCCCTGGGACCTCGCTGACGCCGTAGTCGTAGACGTCCACGACCCCCGGGTGGTTGATCGTGGCCATGGCGCGCGCCTCCCCCTGGAAGCGCGCGGCGAACCCGGGATCGTCCATGCGACCCGGTAAAAGCACCTTGACGGCGACGGTGCGCGCCAGGACGGTGTCCTCGCCCCGCCACACCTCACCCATGCCGCCGGCACCGAGACGGACGTCCAGCCGGTAACGTCCCGCCAGCGTGGTCCCTTGGGCAACCATCTCTCCCCCGCTAACCCCAATCCGCGTTCAACACGACGTCACCCCAGAGTTCTCCAACCAAGCGGATTTGTGTCGCGACAAGGTCACGCCGGAGTCACAAAACCCTGTGGCGGTATCGACTCGCGCCGGGGTGTCAGCGAGTCGTAACGCCGTGTTCGACGCAACGGGCGGACCAGCCCCGAGGCGTCACCTGCACCACCAGCCGGCGTCGGCACGCCGGACAGTAGCGAGGCGGCTCCATGAGCCGTGCGGCCTGACATGCGGAGTGGTCCTCGTCTCCCGCGAGACGTCCGCAATGGTCGCAGTAAGGGCTCACGCCAAGAGCGTATTCCATCGATCCCCGCCAAGGCCGCCAACCGGCGAAGGTGGTGCCAGACCGCGCGAACAGGATGGCGCCGGACAGCACCGTAGGCTTGCCCGCATGACGATCGTTCCAGGGCTGCGCGCCGAGGTGCTCATCATGGTCGAGCGGGGGGACACCGCGATGAAGGTGGGCAGCGGCGATGTGCCGGTGCTGGGCACCCCTCGGCTGCTGGCGCTCGCCGAGGCGGCCACCGTGCGGGCGGTGCGGGACCACCTCGCCCCCGGGCAGACCTCGGTGGGCACCAAGGTCACCCTGGAGCACCGCGCGGCGAGCCCGGTGGGCGCGCACGTGGCGATCTCGGCCGAGCTCGTCCAGGTGGACGGCAGGCGCCTGGTCTTCGAGGTCACCGCCGCCGACCGCGACCGCACGGTGGCCGTCGCCACCATCGAGCGCGTCGTCGTGGACCGCGAGCGCTTCCTCGCCGGCCTCACCCGCTGACGACGGTCCCCACCCGCCGCCGGCGGACGTCACCCGCTCACGGCGGACGTCACTCGATGACGGCGATCAGGTCGCCCTCCTGGATGACGTCGCCCTCGGCCACCTTGAGCCGGGTCACGACGCCGGAGTCCTCGGCGAGCACCGGGATCTCCATCTTCATCGACTCCAGGATGACCAGCGTGTCGCCCTCGCTGACCCCGTCGCCCTCGGCGACCACGATCTTCCAGACGTTCGCCACCATCTCGGCGCGTACTTCCGCCATCGGAACTCCCCTCAACCAATGATCGACCGGGTCGGAAGGCCCCGCCCATCGTCGCACTCCCGCGCCCCCCGAGCGAGTACCCCACCCGCCCCCGCCCGACGTCGCCGCCTCGAAGGCGCAGGCCACCGAGCTCAGCGAGCGGTGGGGGTGAGGCGGTCGATGACCCTGGCCATGGACTCCACCACCGCGGGGTCGTACTCGCCGCCGCCGTCGAGCCGGAGCCGTTCCAGGGCGGCCGCCGCCCGGTCGCGGTCGGTGGAGCCGCCCACCAGGTCGTCGTAGGCGTTGGCCGCCTTGATGATGCGGCTGGCGAGCGGCGGGGTCTCCGGCCCGGAGAACGGGTCGCCCTGGCGGCGCACGATGTCGGCGACGCGGTCGAGCACGCCGGTCTTCCTGATGATCTCGGCGCCCAGCTCGGCGATGCTGCGCGCCTGCTCGGGGTCGGTGAGCACGGTCGCCCCGCCCGGGATCGGGTCACGCAGGGACAGCTGACCGATGTCGTGCATGAGCGCGGCGTATTCCAGCTCCAGCAGCTCGGGCTCGGGCATCCCGAGCTCGCGGCCGATCGCCAGGGAGAGCATGCTCACCCGGCGCGAGTGACCCGGCTCGACGTACCCGCCGACTTCGGTCACCCGGGCGAGCGCGCGCACGGTCTGCAGATAGGTCGCGCGGATGCCCGCGTACTTGCGGAAGGCGACCTGGGTGACCAGCAGCGGGGCCGCGAACACGACGAGCGCCGCGAGGTTCATGCTGTGCGAGGCCAGGGCCAGCAGCGTGCCCGAGGCGGCGACCGCGGCGCCGAGCGGCGCGGCCATGCGCAGCTCGTCCCGGACGGCCACGCGCAGCGCCGTGCGCACCTGCTCGGCCCGCAGCACGGCGGCGATGACGACGTCGGCGGCCAGCATGGCGGTGATGAGCACGGCCATGACGCCGAGCACCACCCACCAGGGGCCGTCGCCGCGGTCGTCCGTCTCGTACAGCACCGCGGCGAGCGGGCGGTAGGCGAAGGCGAGCAGGGCGCCCGACAGCAGCCGGCGGGCGATCGCGTCGAGCCGGGGCGGCCGGCCGACGGCGATGTGCGGGAGCGCGCCGAGCGTCATCCCGGCCGACATGACGGCCACCACCTGGAGCGCGGAGTGGCGCGTCGGCACGCCCCCCACGTCCAGGAGCAAGGTGTACCCCAGGGCCGCAGCGGCGCCGATGGGCGCGACCTCGCGGTTGCCGGGCATGGTGAGCCTGGCCAGTTCGCCGGCGGCGACCAGGGCGCCGAAGGCGATGGCGATGTGCGGGTCGGCCAGCCCGACGGCGGCCGTGTGCGCGATGCCGGCGACGGTGACCATGCCGGCGGCGCAGATCAGCAGGAGCTGGCCGGAGTCGAGCCCGTTGATGGGCCGGGAGGCGACGCTCACCGCTCGGACACCACTTCGATCGGCGTGGTCGGGTCGTCGTGGTCCTTGGCGACGGTCTCGACGTCCTGGTCGGCGGGCGGCGCGGGCATGGCGCCCGGAGCGTCCCAGCCGCGCCGGTCGACGGCCTTGATGAAAGCGATCACCATGACGGGGTCGAACTGCGTCCCCGACCCCTTGCGCAGCTCGGCGAGGGCCTCCTCCAGCGACTTGGCCTTGCGGTAGGCGCGGTCGGAGGTCATGGAGTCGAAGGCGTCCGCCACGGCGATGATGCGGGCGAACTCCGGGATCTCGGCGCCGGCCAGGCCCATCGGGTAGCCCTTGCCGTCCTGCCGCTCGTGGTGGTGCATGATGCCGGCGAACGCCTCGTCCAGGAAGTCGATGCCCCGGACGATCTCCAGCCCGCGCATCGGGTGCAGCTGGATGGCGGCGTACTCCTCCTCGGTCAGCTTGCCGTCCTTCTGCAGGACCTTGGTCGGCACGCCGAGCTTGCCGACGTCGTGCAGCATGCCGGCGTAGCCGATGGCGCGCATGCGCTCAGGGCCCATGCCGATCTCCTGCGCGATCATCGTGGAGGCGCTGGACACGCGGGTGCAGTGGCCGCGGGTGTAGTAGTCCTTGGTCTCGACGGCCTGGCACAGCGCGGCGATCGTCGCGTCGTAGGACCGCTGCTGGGCCAGGTACTGCCCGAACGCCCACCGGGCGATGAACAGCGGCAGCAGCACCAGCACCGCCGAGATCGACTGCACCGTGGCCCACAGGCCCGCGATCAGCAGGCCGAAGGTGGCGTAGCCCAGGTAGGACACCAGGAACTGGGCGACCGAGCGCAGCGGCACCTCTCCGAGGCGCAGCTGCCCGGCCAGCGACAGCATCACGGTGAACAGCACGGCGTTGAGCGGGACGAACACCGCCGCCGCGCCCATGAACGGGACGAGCAGGTCGGTGAACCGGCCCACGCTCGGCACGTCCTGCTGGCCGCCGAGCGACTCGAACACCCACCCCGCGGTGTAGCCGCACAGCGCGAACTGGGCGCCGTTGAACAGCCGCTTGTGCAGGGGGAGCCCCGGCCGGACGCTCAGAACCGCCGTCGCCCCGACCAGGGCCGCGCCTACATCCCCCACCAGCACCACCGCCGCGAGCGCCGCGGAGAAGCTGACGGACATCGCCGCCTGCTCCACGTTGAGCAGCGTCGGCACCGACTCGCACACCAGGAACAGCAGCGCGAGGACCAGCAACGTGGGCCATTCGCGCCCAGCCAGGCGGCCCGGGTCGATGAGACCCCGGACGATCAGCGCCGCCGCCACCGCGACGACCGTGACGAGATATGCCTTGGCCGGCCAAGGTAGTTCACGCATTGCGACCGCCTCGGGCCGTCACGAGCACGCGCTCAGGTCCAGGAAATGCCCGTGGGCACGCCGAGGGCGCCCCCCGTGAGAACCACCAGAGCTAGCGCGCCCAGAGCCCATGCCAGGCCGCCGACGCTCACGGCCGCCACCAGGCGTGTGGCCATTGCCTTCACCATGTGCCGCCTCCCCTCGAATCCGGATTCAGGCTACAGAAGCGGAGGTGACGCGCAGGGGAAGTCGAAGAATCGCATCCAAAGCGTAATCAAACCACTACCCGTAGCTAACGAGATCTGGCCCATTCGACGGTGGCCTTCAGGCCGGTGGGCAGGTCGGTGCGTGGGTGCCAGCCGAGCCCGTCGATCGCCGGCGCCGGGTCGACGGCCATGGCGGGCAGGTCACCGAGCCGCGCCGGCTCGGGCCTCGGCTCGTCGGGCGCGCCCGCGGCGGAGGCCACCAGGGAGTGCAGCTCGCGGTCGGTGGTCTGCACGCCGGTGCCGAGGTTGAACCTGCGGCCGTCGCCGCGGTCGCCGCACGCCCGGACGAACCCGTCCACGACGTCGTCGACGAAGATGTAGTCGCGCGTCTGGGACCCGTCGCCGTAGACCACCGTCGGCGCGCCGCGCAGCAGCGCGTCGGTGAAGATCGACACCACGCCCGCCTCCCCGGCGGGCGACTGGCGGGGGCCGTAGACGTTCGACAGCACCAGCGTGGTGTACGACAGGCCGTGCAGCGCCCGGAACATCGACAGGTACAGCTCGCCGCTCAGCTTGGAGGCGGCGTACGGCGAGCGCGGGTCGGTGGCGGCGTCGCCCGGGACAGGGATCACGGCCGGGCGGCCGTACACGGCGACCGAGGAGGCGTAGAGGACCTTCCTGGCCCCGGCGGCGTGCGCCGACTCCAGCATGTTGACCGTGCCCTCGACGTTGAGCCGGGCGTCGTGCACCGGATCGGCCACGCTGGCGCGCACGCTGATCTGCGCGGCGAGGTGGCAGACCACCTCGGGGCGCCACTCGCCCATCAGCCCCCGCAGGGCCGGATCGCGGACGTCGAGCTCGTGGAACCGGAACCGCCGGTGCTCCCGCGCGCCGGCGAGGTTCGCCAGGTCGCCCGAGGACAGATCGTCGACGACGGCCACCTCGTGGCCGTCCGCGAGCAGGCGGTCGACGAGGGTCGAGCCGATGAAGCCGGCACCGCCGGTTACGAGAAGCCGCATCCCGGTATCTTAGGCGATCTCCTCACACCGGCCCGGGGCGCAGGACCCGTGTCCTGGAAGGCCGGAACCCCCGCGGACCGGGCCGCCCGCCGGCCCCGGCCCCGTGCCCGGCGCGACCGCGTGATCGCCGCGGTCGTCCGCGCCGGGCCGTGCGTGCTCGGCGGGCGTGGCCGTTCAGTCGGCGGCGAGCTCGGAGCGTACCGCCTGGATGCGCTTGAGCACCTTGGACCGCAGGTCCTCGGGGACGGGGTCGCAGCCGCAGTGCTTGGCGACCAGTTGCTTGACGACCTGCTCCAGGCCGTACTCCTCAAGACAGGGGCCGCACTCGTCGAGGTGCTGCCTGATGTCCGACCGCCGGCTCTCGTCCAGCTCGCCGTCAAGGAAGGTGTAGACCTTGTCCAGCACTTCCTTGCAGTCGGTGTCGTGCGGGTTGCCACAGCTCATGACCGACACCCCGCCGACGCGCCGGCGCCGTCTCCGCGGCCGCCCTTCCTCGATGATCGGCCGGTGTCACCCCACTGCATCACGACGGGTCCTCCGATCGCACAAGCCCGCGTTCGCGCGCGTAATCCTCGAGTTGCGTCCGCAGCTGGCGCCGCCCGCGGTGCAGGCGGGACATCACGGTCCCGATGGGAGTGCCCATGATGTCGGCGATCTCCTTGTACGGGAAACCCTCGACATCGGCCAGGTAGACCGCCATCCGGAAATCCTCGGGGAGGGCGGCGAGCGCCTGCTTGACATCGCTGTCAGGAAGGTGCTCCAGCGCCTCGACCTCGGCGGACTTCAGGCCGCCCGACGTGTGCGACTCAGCGCGCGCGAGCTGCCAGTCCTCGATCTCCTCGGTGCCGGCCTGCTTGGGCTCCCGCTGCTTCTTGCGGTAGCTGTTGATGAAGGTGTTGGTCAGGATGCGGTAGAGCCAGGCCTTGAGGTTGGTGCCTTCCTGGAACTGGTGGAAGGACCCGAAGGCCTTGGCGAAGGTGTCCTGAAGCAGGTCCTCCGCGTCCGCGGGATTCCTGGTCATCCGGAGCGCCGCGCTGTAGAGCTGGTCGAGGTACGGCATGGCGTCACGCTCGAACCGCTCACTGCGCTGCTCCAGAGTCTCCTCGGCTGTCTTGGAGACCGGACCCACCCCCTTATACGCGCCGTACACAGCCGAGAATACCGGCTTGCGCACGATCGACCGATCGCCGACCTCGGCCATCAGCATGGGACGGAACCTCCTCGCGTGTTTACACGCGTCTGCAACACGCGAGGCATAGCATCTGTTCCCGGTAAGTAGAAGGTGACGAACGACCCGGTACGGGGAAAAAGATACGTACCGGCTGGTAGCGATTCCCCGGAGCCCCGACCGTCCAGGAGCCATTGTGCTGCCCATCCCAGCCAACGAACTGAACGGCTCAGGCGCACTCGGGCCGTACTGGACCTTCTACCACGCCGTCGTCGCCGAGCAGCTCAAACGGTGGCTTCCCGACCGGCCGGGCCTGGTGCTCGACCTGTCCGGCGGCCGCGGGCGCTGGCCCGTCCAGGCGGCGGGCGCGGGACACCACGTCATCGAGGTCGTCGACTTCCGCCGTCCCTCCGCCCCCGGCCTGCGCGACGCCTCCAACCGCATCCGCCGGGTGCGCGCCGACGACCTGTCGTTCCTGCCCGACGCCTCGGTCGACGCGGTGATCGCCGAGGAGCGCGCCCTGTCGCTGGAGCTGATGGCCGAGTCCACGATCGAGGACGTCGTGCGCGTGCTCAGGCCCGGCGGCCGGGTGCTGGCGTGCGTCGACTCGCTGGTGCTCGGCATGGCGATCATGGCCGAGCAGAACTACTGGGCCCACCTGTGCCAGACCGGCACGGGCGAGGTGATGCTCGTGCCGTGGCCGGACGGCAGCATCACCCGCTGCTTCAGCAGCGTCCAGTTGCGTGAGCTGCTGACCGACGCCGGCCTGGAGGTGGAGTGGATCCGGCCGCGCACGGTGCTGTCGCCCTCCACCGTCGACCACGTGCTGGCCGCCGACACGCGCGCGCTCAACTGGCTCGTCCGCACCGAGCTGGAGGCCCACCCCGACGACGACGACACCGTGGGGATCCACCTGGTGGCGAGCGCCCGCAGGCCGCGCTAGCCGTTCTGTCTCCTGAGGCCGGGGTACGCGGCCGGCCGGTGTCGGCTCAGCGGCGGCGTTCGCGTTCGGACTGGCACCTCACACAACGGGCCGCCTCGGGCCGGGCGGCGAGCCGGCCCTCCGGCACGGGCTTGTCGCAGTCGACGCACCTGCCGTAGACGCCGGCGTCCAGCCGTTCGAGGGCGTCCACCACGGCCGTGCGATGGCGCGTCGCGACATCGATCATGGCCTGGGCCCGGTCGGCGCCGGTGAGGTCGGACCCGGCGTCGGCCGCCGACCTGTCCGCCACGGCGACGGGGTCACCACGCAGCACCATGATGGACCGGTCGAGTTCGGCCAGCATGTTCTTCAGTTGGGCACGAGCGGTCGCGTCGTCCACGAGTCCGCACCTCCGGGAAGGAAACGGGGTGAAGCCTGGGACGGGACCCCCCGGACATCCCGCCTGGCCGTCTTTCCCACCTCTGAGCGGTGACGCTGTGCCAGGACTCTGTTCCGGCACGTCATCGCCTTCCTCACCGGATGCCCGTTCCGCCGGGGTCTTACACCGCCCGGGGCTCAGAACAACGCGGTTTCGGAACTCTCCGGCTCCATGAGGTGCGGGCCGTTATTGCGGACGCTGTTGACCTCGCTGGACACCGGGTAGGCGGCGAGCCCGCTCGGCGGGGCGTCCTTCAGCAGGCCCATCACCTCCGCCGGGTCGGTGCGCCCGGGGTCGAGCCAGTCGGCCCACATGTCGCGCTTGATGATCACCGGCATGCGGTCGTGGATGTGCCCCAGGTGGTCCTCGGCCGTCGTGGTGATCACCGTGCAGGTGGTGAGCCACTTCAGCGGGTCGTCCTCGGCGCGGGTCGGGTCCTTCCAGAACTCGTACAACCCCGCCATGGCCATCACGCCGCCGTCCTCGGGGTGGATGAAGTAGGGCTGCTTGGTCTTCTTGTCGGTCCGGTGCCACTCGTAGTAGCCGTCGGCCGGGATCAGGCAGCGGCGCTTGGCGAAGGCCCTGCGGAAGGACGGCTTCTCGGTGAGCGTCTCGACCCGGGCGTTGATCATGCGGGAGCCGACGGAAGGATCTTTGGCCCAGCTCGGCACCAGCCCCCACTTGACCACCTCCAGCCGCCGGACCGGCTCTCCCGGCCCGTCGCCGGCGTCCGCCGCGCGCTTCTCGCCGCCGGCGTCGCCGCCCCCCGCGCCCTCGCCCTTGCCCGGGGGCCGTTCCATCACGGCGTAGACCTTCTTGGTGGGGGCGACGTTGTAGTCGGGTTTCAGCTCATCGGACGCCCCGTCCTCCGCGACGGTGAACTCCTCGAGCAACTCCTGGCGCTTGCGCGCCGACGCGTATCTCCCGCACATGCCCATAGACTGCCGCACTCGCGCGCCTCGCGCGTCCCCTCACGCACGAACGGCCCTGCGCGGGCGAGGCCGGCGTCACCCCTCGCGAGGGGTGGCTCCCGGTAGGCTCAGGGCTATGTCAGCTCCCCTGTGGCGCGCGCCCGTGGCCCACGGGCCGGTGGACGCGACCGTCCAGCTGCCCGGGTCCAAGTCGGTGACCAACCGCGCCCTGCTCCTCGCCGCCCTGGCCGACGGCCCGGGCACGGTCCGGCGCGCGTTGCGCAGCCGCGACGCCGACCTCATGGTCGCCGCGCTCCGCTCGCTCGGAGCCGGGCTGACCTCCTCGGAGGAGTCCGCCTTCGGCGCCGACTGGCACGTCGAGCCCGGCCCCGTGCGCGGCGGCGCGTCGATCGACGTGGGGCTCGCCGGCACCGTGATGCGCTTCGTCCCTCCGATGGCGGCGCTGGCCGACGGCGAGGTCGCCTTCGACGGCGATCCGCACGCCCGCACGCGGCCGATGGGCCCGATCCTCGCCGCGCTGCGCACCCTCGGCGCCGAGGTCACGGGCGACGCCCTCCCCTTCACGATCAGGGGGCCGCTCACCGGCGGCGAGGTGACGCTGGACGCCTCGGCCTCCTCCCAGCTCGTCTCAGGGCTGCTGCTGACCGCCCCGCGCCTGGAGAAGGGCGTCACCGTACGCCACAACGGCCCTCCGGTGCCGTCGATGCCGCACATCGAGATGACCGTGCAGATGCTCCGGGCGGCCGGGGTCGGCGTGGACGACACCGAGCCGGACGTCTGGCGGGTCGAGCCCGGCCCGATCGCCGCCCGCGACCTCACCGTCGAGCCGGACCTGTCCAACGCCGCCCCCTTCCTGGCCGCCGCCCTGATCACCGGCGGCTCGGTCACGATCCCCGGCTGGCCGTCCGAGACCACCCAGGGCGGTGACGCGCTGCGCACGCTGCTGGCCGGCATGGGCGCCACCGTCACCCGCGTCGGCGGCGATCTGCGGGTCACCGGCTCCGGGCGCATCGGCGGCATCGACGCCGACCTGCACGACGTCGGCGAGCTGACCCCGACGCTGGCCGCGCTGGCCGCGCTCGCCGACTCGCCCAGCACGCTGCGCGGGGTCGCCCACCTGAGGGGCCACGAGACCGACCGGCTCGCCGCGCTCGCCGCCGAGATCAACGGCCTGGGCGGCGACGTCACCGAGACCGCCGACGGCCTGGTGGTCAGCCCGCGCCCGCTCCACGGCGGCGTGTTCCGCTCCTACGCCGACCACCGCATGGCGACGGCCGGCGCGGTCATCGGCCTGGCCGTGCCCGGGGTCGAGGTGGAGGACATCGCGACCACCGCCAAGACCCTCCCCGAGTTCGCCCGCATGTGGGCCCTGATGCTGGAGGAAGCCCGCTGAGGAAACGGGAGTACGACGAGGACGACGTACGGGTCCGGCCGGGCAAGGGGTCCCGGCCGAGGACCAGGCGCCGTCCCGCGCACGAGGACGCCGTCCCCGGGTTCGTCGTGGCCGTCGACCGGGGGCGCTACACCTGCCTGGTCGGGGGCGGGGTCACCGAGACCGGCGTCGACGGCCGCGGCAGGCGGGACGATCCGCCGCGCCCGGTGACGGCGATGCGTGCCCGCGAGCTCGGCCGCAAGGGCATCGTGGTGGGCGACCTGGTCAGCCTGGTCGGCGACACCTCCGGCCGGCCCGACACCCTGGCGCGCATCGTCCGGGTCGAGCCGCGCACGTCGATGCTGCGGCGCAGCGCCGACGACACCGACGAGGTCGAGCGCCCCATCGTCGCCAACGCCGACCAGTTGGTGATCGTCACGGCGCTGGCCGACCCGCCGCCCCGCCCCCGCATGATCGACCGCCTGCTGGTGGCCGCGTTCGACGCCGACATCGAGCCGCTGCTCTGCCTCACCAAGGCCGACCTGGCCGCGCCCGACGACCTCGTCGCCCGCTACGAGCCGCTAGGCGTCCCCTTTCTGGTGGTGAGCAAAGGCGGCGACCTCGACCCCGTGCGCGAGAGACTGGACCACCGGCTGAGCGTCCTGGTCGGACACTCGGGGGTCGGCAAGTCCACCCTGGTCAACGGCCTGGTGCCGGACGCCGGGCGGGCCGTCTCGCACGTCAACGCGGTCACGGGCCGCGGGCGCCACACCTCCAGCTCCGCGGTCGCCCTCGAGCTGCCCGGCGGCGGGTGGATCATCGACACTCCCGGGGTGCGCAGCTTCGGCCTCGGCCACGTGGTGGTCGACAACGTGCTCGCGGCCTTCCCCTCCCTGGCCGAGGGCACCGTCCACTGCCCGAAGGGCTGCACCCACCGCAGCGAGGAGTGCTCGCTGGACGCGTGGGTGGCCGAGGGGCACGCCGACCCGATGAGCCTGGCGTCCCTGCGCCGCCTGCTCGCCAGCCGCGACGGCGAACCCGACGACGACTGAGGCGGCACCCGCGGCGTTTCCTCCGGCTCCACCGGAGACGCGGAGAACACGACCTATCACCATGCTTCAGGGGCTACGCGAGATACGCGGCGTATCGCCATGTTCAACGGAGACGTGGAGTACGCGGCGTATCGCCATGCTTCGTGGACGACGCGCCGTGCGGGATGAGGTGACCCAGCATGACGGGGTTGCGACGCTTCGAAGCCGGACAGGACTGCTGAAACGGGCGGCGGCACGATAGCGTTTGTCCCTGTGACGGGTTATAGCGACGACCTGCGACTGGCCCACATGATGGCCGACAGCGCCGACGACCTGACCATGCGCCGGTTCCGGGCCGTCGACCTGCGGGTCGACACCAAACCCGACCTCACCCCGGTGAGCGACGCCGACCGCGCCGTCGAGGAGGCCATCCGCGGCACGCTGCGGCGAGCCCGCCCGCGCGACGCCGTCGTCGGCGAGGAGATGGGCAAGACCAGCGGGTACGGTTCCCGCTGCTGGATCATCGACCCGATCGACGGCACGAAGAACTACGTGCGCGGCGTCCCCGTATGGGCCACGTTGATCGCCCTCATGGAGCACGGGCGCGTCGTGGTCGGCGTGGTCTCGGCGCCGGCCCTCGGCCGCCGCTGGTGGGCGGCGCGCGACGGCGGCGCGTGGACCGGGCGCAGCCTGACCAAGGCGTCCCGCTGCCAGGTCTCCTCGGTGAGCCGCCTGCACGACGCGTCGTTCTCCTACTCCAGCTTCGGCGGCTGGGAGGATCGCGGCCGCCTTCAGGAGTTCCTCGGCCTGGCCAGGGCCGTGTGGCGCACCCGCGCCTACGGCGACTTCTGGTCGCACATGATGGTCGCCGAGGGCGCGGTCGACATCTCGGCCGAACCCGAGCTGTCCGCCTGGGACATGGCGGCGCTCACCGTGATCGTCGAAGAGGCGGGCGGCGTGTGGACCGACCTCTCCGGCGCGCCGGACGTCGAGGGCGGCAGCATGGTGTGCGCGAACCCCATGCTGCATCCCGAGGTCCTCAAGCGCCTCGGCGACTGACGGCCGGAGCGCGGGTCAGCGCCTGCGCCACCCGCCGGCCGGCACCCGCCGGCCGGTACCAGGCGGTCTTGCCGGGTGCGGGTCAGCGCCCGCACCGCCCGCCGGTGAACGCCGGTCAGCGCTCGTCGGGGGGTCGTGAGATGACCCGGTCGTCGAGGTAGCAATCACAGTTTCCGCACCCTGGGAGCATCGCCCCTCCTCCTCGCCGTCGTTTCCCCGACGCTACGGCACATCCCCGCGAACGTTACTGTCCGTGCGGGAACAGTCGCGTATCAGCGACCGTCCAATGGCGGGCGGCATGCTAGGTCGACCTGCGGGGACCGGCGCTCCTTGAGGTGCTTCACCAGCCCCTCCGAGGCGGCTTCGACCATGGTGAGCACGTCGAGGAAGCCTTCGGCGCCGCCGTAGTAGGGGTCGGGCACCTCGGCCCCCTCGGGCGCGGCCGGGTCGAAGGAGCGGAACAGCCTGACCTCGGCCCCGGGGGGCGCCAGCCGGCGCAGCGCCCTGAGGTTGTCGGCGTCCATGACCAGCACCAGGTCGCGTTCGGCGAACCACCGCGCCTCGAACTGCCGGGCCCGGTGGCCGGACCCGTCGTAGCCGTGGGAGGACAGCGTCGACAGCGCGCGCTCGTCCATGGGCATGCCCGCATGCCACCCGCCGGTGCCGGCGCTGTCGACGGTCACCTGGTCATCGAGCCCGTGGTCCGCGAGCACCCGCCGCAGGACGGTCTCGGCCATCGGCGAGCGGCAGATGTTCCCCATGCACACCAGGCATACGCGCGTCATGAACGCCATGATGGGCCATGAACGCCCATGGTCGCGCCGGTGGCCCCGCGAACACCATGCGCAGGTAGACCATCATGCCGCCAACACCATGGGCGGGTAGAGCGTCATGGAACGTTCACCACGATAGTGACCCGGCCCGTTCATTCTTCGTTCACCTTGAACCGGGAATCAAGTCATCTTCGCTGCCTACCGTCCTACCCGTTAAGAGAACAACGTGGAAGGACAACAGACGTGAAGTATGCAGGCCGGCTCGCCGTAGCCGCCATCGCCGGCGTGCTTTCGCTCGCTGCGTGCGGCACCGACAACAACGGCGGTGGCACCGACGCCGCTTCGGCCCCCGCGAGCAACGCGGGCGGCGGTGCCCTCAGCGGCACCATCAACGCGGCCGGTTCCTCGGCTCAGGCCAACGCCATCGCCGAGTGGAAGAAGTCGTTCCAGTCGTCGAACCCCGGCGTGAGCATCAACTACCAGCCCAGCGGCTCGGGCGCGGGCGTGCAGGCCTTCATCCAGGGCACCGTCGCGTTCGCCGGCTCCGACTCGGCGCTCAAGGACGACAAGGGCGAGCCGGCGCAGGCCGACGCGCGCTGCAAGACCGGCAAGGCGATCAACCTGCCGATGGTGATCGGCCCGGTCGCGGTCGTCTACAACCTGCCCGGTGTGGACAACCTGCAGCTGTCCCCGGCGACCATCGGCGGCATCTTCAACAGCCAGATCACCAAGTGGGACGACGCGGCGATCAAGAAGGACAACCCCGACGCCAAGCTGCCGTCCACCGCGATCCAGGCGGTCCACCGCTCGGACGAGTCCGGCACCAGCGACAACTTCACCAAGTTCCTGAAGGCCACCGCCGAATGGCCCTACGAGCCCGCCAAGGCGTGGCCCGCGGAGGCCAAGGGCACCGGCGCCAAGGGGTCGGACGGCATCGCCCAGACCGTCAAGGGCACCGAGGGCACGATCAGCTACGTCGAGCTCTCCTACGCCGAGAACTCCAGCCTGACCAAGGCGAAGGTCTCCAACGGCTCCGGCGAGTTCGTGGAGCTCACCCCCGAGAGCGCCGCCAAGACCGTCGAGGCCGCCGAGATCAAGGGCACCGGCAACGACCTGAAGCTCTCGATCGACTACGCCACCAAGACCGCGGGCGCCTACCCGATCGTCCTGGTGACCTACGAGATCACCTGTGAGAAGGGCCTGTCGGCCGACGACTCCAAGCTCGTCAAGACCTTCCTCACCTACACCGCGAGCGACGAGGGCCAGCAGGCCCTGACCAGCCTGGGCTACGCGCCGCTGCCGGCCAGCCTGGTCACCAAGGTTCGCACGGCCGTCGAGGCGATCTCCTAACTCGATGGCCACGCCACTTCGTACACGCGAGGGCGGGCCGGCCACTGGCCGGTCCGCCTTCCGGCGCAGTCGCGGCGAAGGCCCCTTCCGGTTCGCGACGACCGGCGCCGGCATCCTCCTGCTCGCCATCATGGCGGCCATCGCGATCTTCCTGATCGTGAAGGCCGTTCCGGCCCTCCAGGCCAACACCGCGAACTTCCTCACCGAGAAGAACTGGACGCCGAACGCGACGCAGCCGGCCTTCGGCATCGCGGCTCTGGCGTTCGGCACCATGATCAGCTCCTTCCTCGCGCTGATCATGGCGGTGCCCGTCGCCATCGGCGTGGCGCTGTTCATCTCGCACTACGCGCCGCGCCGCCTCGCCGGGGTCCTCGGTTACGTCATCGACCTGCTGGCGGCCGTCCCCAGCGTCATCTACGGCCTGTGGGGCGTGCTGTTCCTCGTCCCGCTGGTCAAGGGCCCCTACACCTTCCTCAACACCTACCTCGGCTGGATCCCGCTGTTCGGGGGTGACGGCGTCTACGGCAAGTCGATCATGACCGCCGCGCTCGTGCTGGCGATCATGATCCTCCCGATCATCGCCGCCATCTCCCGCGAGGTGTTCCTCCAGGCCCCCACGATGCTGGAGGAGGCGTCGCTGGCCCTGGGCGCCACCCGGTGGGAGATGATCAGGATGTCGGTGCTGCCGTTCGGGCGTCCCGGCGTCATCAGCGCCGCGATGCTCGGCCTCGGACGGGCGATGGGCGAGACCATCGCGGTCGCGCTGATCTTCCCCGCCACCTTCGACATCACGTTCAAGGTGCTGTCCAACAGCGGCAACAGCATCGCCGCGAACATCGCCAACGGATTCGGCGAGGCGACCCCGATCGGGCAGGGCGCGCTGATCGCCTCAGGTCTGATCCTGTTCGTGATCACCCTGGTGGTCAACATGGCCGCGCGCCTGATCATCGCCCGCCGCAAGGAGTACTCGAGGGCCGCCGCATGACCATGTCGCCCAGTGTCATCACTCCGGTCTCCGTCAGCCGGCGGGTCAAGAACCGCATCGTGCAGGGGCTGGTCTGGCTGGCCTTCGCCATCGCGGTCGTCCCGCTGGTGTCGGTGCTCTGGCTGGTGATCAAGAACGGGCTCGCCCGGTTCGACGTCGAGTTCCTGACCCACTCGATGCGCAACATCGGCCCGCGCGACGCGGGCGGCGGCGCCTACCACGCCATTCTCGGCACGCTGGAGCAGGTCGGGGTCGCCACGCTGATCTCTGTGCCGATCGGCCTGCTGACCTCGATCTACCTGGTGGAGTACGGCCGGGGTCGTCGCCTCGCCCGCTCCATCAGCTTCTTCGTCGACGTGATGACCGGCATCCCCTCCGTGGTGGCCGGTCTGTTCATTTTGGCGTTCTGGGTGCTGATCCTCGGGCTCGGCTACTCCGGCTTCGCCGGGGCGCTCGCCCTGTCCATCCTGATGATGCCGACCGTGGTCCGGTCCAGCGAAGAGATGCTGCGCCTGGTCCCCAACGAGCTGCGCGAGGCGTCGTACGCGCTGGGCGTGCCCAAGTGGAAGACGATCGTGCGCATCGTGCTCCCGACCGCGTTCACCGGCATCATCACCGGCATCATGCTGGCCATCGCCCGCGTCGCGGGCGAGACGGCGCCGCTGCTGCTGACGGTGTTCATCACCGACTCCATCAACCCGGACCCGTTCCACGGGCCCCAGATGGGCCTCCCGCTCTACATCTTCGACCAGATGAGCCGCCCGAACGACACCGCGATCGACAGGGCATGGGCCGGAGCCTTCACCCTCATCCTGTTCGTCATGCTGCTCAACCTGGTGGCGCGCCTCATCTCGTGGTGGCGCTCTCCCGCCAAGGGCCGATAAGGGGTTTTCGACAATGGCCAAGCAGATCGAGGTGTCCGACCTCGACGCGTACTACGGATCGCACAAGGCGATCGAAGGCATCACCATGACGATCGAGCCCCGCTCGGTCACCGCCTTCATCGGCCCGTCCGGCTGTGGCAAGTCGACCTTCCTGCGCACGCTCAACCGCATGCACGAGGTCATCCCGGGCGCCCGCGTCGAAGGCAAGATCATGCTGGAGGACCAGGACCTCTACGGGACCGAGGTCGACCCCGTCTCGGTGCGCCGGACGGTCGGCATGGTCTTCCAGCGGCCGAACCCGTTCCCGACGATGTCCATCTTCGACAACGTCGCCGCCGGCCTGCGCCTCAACGGCCGGGTGTCCCGTTCCGAGACCGAGGGCATCGTGGAGACCTCGCTCAAGGACGCGAACCTGTGGAACGAGGTCAAGGACCGGCTCAACAAGCCCGGCTCCGGCCTGTCCGGCGGCCAGCAGCAGCGTCTGTGCATCGCCAGGGCCATCGCCGTCAGCCCCGCCGTCCTGCTCATGGACGAGCCCTGTTCGGCGCTGGACCCCATCTCGACGCTGGCCATCGAAGACCTGATCTCCAAGCTGAAGAACGACTACACCATCGTGATCGTCACCCACAACATGCAGCAGGCGGCGCGGGTCAGCGACAAGACGGCGTTCTTCAACCTGGCCGGCCAGGGCCAGCCCGGCAAGCTCGTCGAGATGGACGAGACCTCGAAGATCTTCACCAACCCCACCCAGAAGGCGACCGAGGACTACATCACCGGGCGCTTCGGATGACCCGCTCGTAAAGGAGATGGTGTGAGCCAGCCGCAGGCGGCACCTGTAGTGGACGGGGACACTCGGCCGGCGCCCATGCTGCTGGTTGCCGATCCCGACGCCGACTTGGTGCGGGAACTGGCGTCGGCGCTCGAGCGCGAGGGCATCCTCGTGGCGGGCGTCCTGGACGGGGCGCAGGCCCTGCTCCAAGCGGGCGCCCTCCGGCCGGACGTGGTGCTCGTGAGCGCCACGCTGCCGGTCATCGGGCCGGTCGACTTCGTCCGGGCGGTCCGGCTCGCCCGGGCCGTGCCGGTGCTGCTCGGCGTGGGCGAGGGGCACGCCGAGCAGGCCGTCCAGGCCCTCGCCGCGGGCGCCACCGCGTGCGTCGCACGGCCCTACCGCGTGCCCGAGCTGCTGCCGCTCGTGCAGGCGGCCTTCCCCGGGGACGTCGCGGGGCGCGGGGTGCTCACCGTGGGAGGCGTCGAGCTCGACGTCGGCGCCTACCAGGTGCGCGTGGCCGGGTCGCCCGTCCACCTGCCACTCCGCGAGTTCGAGCTGCTGCACTACCTGATGCGCAACGCCGACCGCACGGTGACGCGCGAGCAGATCATGCGCCACGTCTGGCACGCCGCGGACAGCATGTCGACCAACACCATCGCGGTGCACGTCAAACGCCTGCGCGCCCGCCTCGGCGACGAGGACGACCAGCTGATACAGACGGTACGCGGGGTCGGCTACCGCCTGGTGACACCCGCCTGACCGCCAGGCGACGATCGCCCGGCCGATCCTCCCGGCCGGGCACCGGCGGCGCCGGCCAGGGAGCGACCGACCCGCCGCCGGCCGGCGGACACAAGGCCGGCGGACACGAGGCCGGCGGACACGAGGCCGGCGGACACGAGGCCGGCCGCCTCGGACGCCTCAAGGCCGTGGCGGTCTGACCGGCCCCTCAGGAGCCGGTGACGACCGCCCGGTCGGCGGCGTGGTCGGCGGCGATGCGGGAGATGACCTCATCGTCGCAGTTCTCCCAGAACGCGCCGACGACGTCCTCCAGATGGGCGAGCGACTCCGCGCGGAACAACACGTCCTGGTACTTGGTGATGTCGTACGCGGTGGTGCCCATCGCGCCGATGTCGAGCGGCCGGATGTCCATGCCGCGGAACTCCTCGATCTCGCCGTAGGAGGACAGGATCCCGGCGCCGTACGCGCGGTCTTCCCCGTTCTCCGCGAGCACGCCGAACTCCATCGTGAACCAGAAAACCTTGGAGACGAACTCCAGCGCCTCCTGCGTCTCGACCCTGCGGGCGGCCGCGCCGGCGAGCCGGTAGAGGCCCGCGAACCGGTCGGACGCCAGCGCGTTGGCGTGCCCGATCACCTCGTGGATCACGTCCGGCTCGGGAGTGTAGAACGGCACCGAGTGGTGGCGGATGTACTGCGTCGAGTGGAACAGGCCATCGGCCAGCACGCCGTAGAAGTCGCGGAGCGGCACCAGGCCCGCGGCCGGGAGGTACCGGAAGCCGGTGAGCGGCGCGAGGAGGTCGCCCACTTCCTGGAGCTGCGGGATGCGGTCGGTGGGAAGCCCGAGCCGCTCGAACCCGCGCAGGTACTCCGTGGCGGCGTACGCACGGTGCTTGACCGCGAGTTCCCGCGCGACCAGGGCCCAGACCTCGTGCTCCCGCTCGGTGTACTCCACCACGGGAACCGGCCGTCCGGCCACGTGGTTCAGCGCGAGGGCGGCGATGGCGTTGCGGCGCTCACGGTAGGCGGGATCCGCGACCCCGGGGTGGCTCGCCGCCAGCTCGACGACGACGGACCCGTCCTCCCGCGTGGCCACCGGGGCGAAGTATTGGGCTTCTTCGAACATGACAGAAATATCGGCAATCGGGGGTTTCGCTGGCAAGAGCGGCCACTCGAGATGGTCATTCCCACCAGAGCAGCCCCCTCAGACCTCCCCAACACTGGTCGATCCGCCCACCCTTCCTCCGCACCCCCCTGTCCACCCCTCACAAGCCACCGGCACCCTCCACCCCGACCGCCACCGCCGGGTACCGCCACCGCCACCCACGAGTACCGCCGCCGCCCACGGGTACCGCCATCACCGCCCACGGGTACCGCTGCCGCCACCGCCCACCCGTACCGCCACCATCGCCACCGCCGCCCACGGGTACCGCCGCCCACGAATTGGCCATCGGGGTGGCAGCCACGGCTGGACCACCCGCCTGCATGCCGGGAGGGCTCGTTCTGATCCCGCTGTCCCGGTCCTGGCTCGATGGGCTACCTGGTCCTTGGACGTGGCGTGGTCCTTGGTCGTGACGAGGCCGTACCCTCGGGCCATGCCTACGGCTCATGGTCCCGTCGATCCTCTGGACGCCCGGCTGCTCACCACCATGCGGGCGCATCCGCGCATCGGCCTGACCGAGTTGGCGCGCCTGCTGGGAGTGGCCCGAGGCACCGTTCAGGCCCGCGTCGACAAGCTTCTCGCCCGCGGCGTCATCGGCGACTTCGGCCCGACGGTCGTCCCCGCCGACATGGGATATCCGATCCTCGCCTTCGTGTCCCTGCAGATCTCCCAAGGCAGGCTGGCGGAGGCTGTGGAGGCGCTGGGAGCCGTCCCGGAGATCCTGGAGGTATATGGCACCAGCGGCCAGGCCGACCTGCTCTGCCGCGTGGTGGCGCGTTCCACCGTCCAGCTTCAGGAGATCATCGCGCGCGTCCTGGCCTCCCCGGCCGTCCAGCGCACCGACACCACCATCGCCCTCTCGACACAGGTGCCCTACCGCGTCGAACCCCTCCTGAGAGCCGCCACCCGCCCCGACCCCGAATGACGGCGCCGTCCACCACTGACAGAAATGATGGAGTTGACCACCTCGCGGCCGGCCTGACGCGGCCACTGTCACAGACCACCACGTACGCGGGCCCGGGACCTGAGCAGGACCGGCCCTTGAGCAGGACCGGGGACCCGAGTAGAACCGGGGACCCGAGCAGAACCGGGGACCGGTCGCGTATCCAGGTCGAGAGAGAGCCCTGGGCTCAGCCCTCCTGGGAGTCGCATCTCTCCCTGTCCAGGCAGACCCGGTTCGCAAGAGCCTGGAGGAAGATCTGCTGTGCCTGGTCGAACGACTTGGCGACCATGGCGGCGCCATTCGTCACGCGGGCGATCTGCTTCAGTTCCGCCGCGTCGGCGTCCTCGCCGTAACCGATCAACGTGATCGTGACGGGCCGGCCGGGATCGAACTCCTTCTGCAGCGTGGCCAGCAACTCGTTGAGCTTGATGCCGTGACGGTCGTCGTCCCGCCCGTCGGTGAACACGATGACCGAGCTGAGCATGTTCTTGACCTGGCGCGCCGAGGCGGAGCGGAAGGCGGCCAGCACCGCGTCGTACAGGCCGGTGTCGCCCTTGATGTGGTCGGGCAGTTCGCGCAGAGCCCGTTCCACCTCGGGCCCACGTTGCTGCAGCGGGCCGACCGGCACCAGTTCCTTGTAGTCCTTGTCGCCGTCCAGGCCGGTCGCGAAGATCCACAGGCCGATGTCGCCGCCCTGCGGCAGTGCGCGGACCCCCGCCGCGGCGACGTCCGCCAGGGCGCGCACCCGCGTGGCCCCCATCCCCGGGATCTGTTTCCCCATCGAGCGGCTGACGTCCAGCAGCAGCAGATTGCGGGTGTCGGCGAGAAGCAGCCTCATCGACAGCAGCGACCGCAGCCGCGTCATGGCGACCGGAGCCGTGATCTCCTCCGGAGGTTCGACGCGCACGCCATGCCGCTCGTCCATGGCGGCCCCGGCCCTGCCGGACGGATCACGGAACCCCGACGCCTGCAGCAACGCGCGGCCGGTGCCGGACAGCACCACTCCGCGGAACTCCTCTGCGGCCCGCATCTTGACGGCGTCCTTGGTCATCGGGACGTAGGGATAGTCCAGGGCCAGCGTTCCCTCCTCCGGATAGAGCCCCACCACCAGACCGTCCGTCCGCGCGCCGTTGTGCCGCCAGATGGCCTGCTCGCTGTCCACGATGATCGGATCGGTGCCCTTGGCGGGCCGCTCGACGAGGTCGAACAGCGCCTCCCGGGAGGGAAGGACCGACCGCTTCAGGTTCGTCGTCATGCCCTGCACGATCTTCAGCGCGGCGGGCCGGTCCGCCACGGCCGTGTTCAACGCGTCCAGCGCGACCAGCCCTGACGCGAACCTGCTCGGAGCAGGCAGGGTCGTGGACGCCTTCGGCAGCCTCTTCTTGGTCGACGACATGGGCACCAGCAACATCCACGAAGCCCGCACGTGCGCCAGTTCCCCGACCGCCAGCCCCGCCTCCGCGTCCGCTTCACTCACTCCGACAGCGTCGCCCGCTTCGTCACGGTCACCGGGATCGTCGGCGTCGGCCCCGTCCGAGCCGCCTGAGGCAGCCTTCTTGCCGTCAGCCGGCCTGTCGTGGCCGGACCCCTTCTTGGCCTGCTCTCCTCCGGCGACGAGCTTGACGGCGGTCCTCTCCGTCACCCCCATGATCACCGGCGAGCGTGCGATCGACGTTCCTGGGGAGAACAGCTCGCGATCGGCCCCCTGGACCTTCGCCAGGTCCACCCACACCGAATCGTCGGGCACCCATACGTCCAGGAGATCCTTGCGAAGCGCCAACTTGTCGGCCACATCGGCAGGACTACCGGTGAGCACCGTCACCGAGGCACAACCGCCGTCTTTGGCGTACCTTTCGGCCACCTGCTGGAGCGCCGGCCCCATCTCCGGTGCGGCCATCACCCGCAACTGCGGATGCTCGGCGCACGCCGAACGGCTCACCAGCGCATACGCCCCGCCCACCAATGACGCCAGCAGGACGACGCCCAGCGAGAGCGCGACGACGGCCCGCCTGCGGACCGTGGCCAGCGGGCCGGACGTCCTCGCCGCTTCCAGCAAGCCCGCGAACCGGTCGCGCCAGGACGGCGCCTCCTGGCTCCACGCGTCACCGTCGAGGGGATCGGGATTACGATGCCTGCCTGTCACGACGTCACGCCCTTAACGCCAACAAAGGACACTCAACGAAGATCTCCCCCAGGTACGGGGAAGCGTAGCGTGTCCCCTGGTCGGCGAACCCCACTCCGATCGGCCACCTGAATAACGGATTGACTCCGATTGTCAGACCCTCGGACGCACGGCCCACCACCGCGACCACCACTCCGGTACGTCCCTGGATACCGCCCCTTGTGAATGTCGGGACGCGGCGGCCGGCCAAGGCGCTGAGAACGTAGTCCGACTCGGCCGTGTTGCGAGCGAACCAGCCGAGACCGAGCAGTAGGACGAGCCCGCCCCCAGCCCTACCAACTCGGTCCCCCGCGCCAGCCTCACTACCGCCCCATCTGACGGACTGACACCTCACTACCGCCCCATCTGACGGACTGACACCTCACTACCGCCGTATCTGTCGGACTGACGATCGGGGTGGGCAGCGACCCTCGGACCACCCACTCATATGCCGGGCGGGTCCCATTCGCTTGCCCCTGGCGGGCACGGATGTGCCGGTTCCCCTGGGTCCTGGGTCTTGGCCGGCCCGCGGGATGGGAGTCCCGAGGTGGGCGCCAGGGGTCGTAACAGCCGATCCGGGGCCTGTGGCGGAAATGGTCCATAAACGCAGGTAGGCCATCCACACCGTGGATGGCCTACCTTGCATAACACACATAACTATCTATCAAGTTTTGTCCGGCGGTGTCCTACTCTCCCACACCGTCCCCGGTGCAGTACCATCGGCGCTGGAAAGCTTA
>NZ_JBEXGT010000064.1:0-43929 GCF_040607475.1 Sphaerisporangium sp. NPDC005288
GAGCGGATGTGCCGGGTGATGTGCGCGCGCAGCAGCCGCGTCGGCGACTCCGCCCACGACCTCACCAGCCCCGGCAGCACCGAACACCGCGGCTCGGCGCCCCTGGCGTCCATGACCGCCGCCAGCCACTGCTCGGCATGACGCCGCCCCGCACGCGCCGCCGACTCAACCGACTCCACCGAGATGTCCAGCACCCGGGCCACCTCGTCGGACTTCAACCCATGACGAAGCGTCAGATCAAGGATCTCCCGCTCACGCGGCTCCAGGCTCGCCAGCACCTCCAGCGCGACCTCCGGGGCGCCGTCGCGTCCCCGCCGCGCGGAGGCGCCCTTGTGCCCCATGCCGTCCTGCCGGGCCTGGCACTCGGCGCGGGCCAGCGAGTACAGCCACGCGCGCAGCCGCGTCGCGTCGGGCAGCCGATGGGAGTGGGCGAGGGCCGCCTGCAACGCCCCGGCCGTCGCCGCGAGGGCTTCGTCGTCGTCCAGCGCCGATCGGCAGTAGTCGTGGAGACGATCGCCGTACTCCTGGCACAGCCGCTCGTACGCGGCCGGATCGTCCCTACTGAGCACAGGGATCAACACTCCTGACGTAGACCAGGACGCTAATGAAACTAGCAAATGAGCGCCGACATCGCCCGGTTCCCGGCCGGTGGATCCTTCCGGCCGTACGGCGGCGTCGCATGCCAGTGTGGGCTCATGCCATTGTTAGTACCAGTACAAAGATGGTACGGTACCACCATGGAGGACAACGCAGGCGGCGCCGGCCGGGCGCAGCCACAGGAGGCGTCCGCGCCGTCCCGGCACGAGCGGCGGCGCCGTGAGACCAGAGACCGCATCGCCCGCACCGCGCTGGCCCTGTTCGCCGGGCGAGGGTACGACGCGGTGACCATCGCCGAGATCGCCCAGGCCGCCGACGTCGCCAAACAGACCGTCGTCAACCACTTCCCGGCCAAAGAGGACCTGCTGCTGGCCTGGCACCGCCCGGTCGAGGCCGATCTGATCGACATGATCGACCAGCTCCCGCTGAGCACCCCGCTGCCGGAGTTCCTCAAGCGGGAGCTGCCGCGCATGTTCGCCCACCTGCCGCCGCTGCCGGAGGCGCCGCACGGCGAAGACCCGCGGGCCGCGGCCGACGACCGGCTCGCGGGCGTCTTCGCCATCATCCAGAACAGTCCCACCCTGCAGGACGCCCTGCGGCTGCGCGGCGCCCGCTACCAGGAGGACCTGGCGGCGATCCTGTCCGACCGGGTGCCCGCCCACCTGGGGCCCGTCGCGGCACGGGCCATCGCCGCCTACATCCTGACCACCGTCGGCGCCATGATCGAGGAGGCGACCCGGCTGCGCGGCGCGGGAGCCTCGCCGGAGCGGATCGCCGCCACCCTCACCGACACCGTCGGCCGGGCGCTGGAGATCCTGCACACCGGCCTCGGCGACGCGGCCCGGCCAGAGAGACCGTCCGGCAACCCCTGACGGTTCACCCACCCACGCGGGCCGAGGAGGGTCATGCGAACGGAAGAGACATCGGTGCTGGTCGCCGGCGGCGGGCTGGTCGGCCTGTCGGCGGCGGTGTTCCTGTCCTGGCACGGGGTCCCCACGCTGGTGGCCGAGCGCCATGCCGCGAGCTCGCCGCACCCACGTGCCGTCGGCTTCACGCCACGCACGATGGAACTGCTCCGGGCGGTCGGCCTGGGCTCGCACGTGCCGCAGGTGCCGCCCGGCGCGCGGCTGCGCCGGGCCCGGGTCCAGAGCCTGGCCGGGCCGTGGTCGGAGGAGACCCCCTGGACTCCGCGCGGCGATGACGGGCCCCCGGATGAGGCGCCCGCGATCGAGTACTCGCCGTGCAGAGGCGCGGCGATCGCCCAGGACCGGCTCGAACCCCTGCTCCGCGACAGGGCCGCCGAACTCGGCGCCGACCTCAGGTTCGGCACGGAACTGCTGACCTGGCGCCAGGACGACGACGGGGTGCTCGCCGTGCTGCGCACCGGCGACGGCGACGAGCGTCAGGTGCGGGCCGGCTACCTGCTCGCCGCCGACGGGACCCGCAGCCCCGTCCGGGAGGCGCTGGGGATCGGCCGAGGCGGCCGGGGCCACCTCGGCACCTCGCGCAGCGTGCTGTTCAGGGCCCCGCTGGAGGAGTACCTGGAGTCGGGGGTCAGCCAGTTCCAGATCGACCAGCCGGGACTCCAGGCGTTCCTCACCACCTACGGCGACGGCCGCTGGGTGCTGATGTTCGCCGACGACCGGGAACGCGACCCGGACACGCTGAAGTCCACGGTGCTCCAGGCGATCGGCCGGACCGACCTTCCGGTCGAGCTGATCACCACCGGCCGCTGGGAGCTCAGTGCCCTGGTGGCGGACCGCTTCGCCTCCGACCGGGTCTTCCTCGCCGGGGACGCCGCGCACACGCTGCCCCCCTCCCGCGGCGGCTACGGCGCCAACACCGGCATCGAAGACGCGCACAACCTCGCCTGGAAGCTGTCCTCGGTGCTCTCGGGCGTGTCGGCGCCCCGGCTGCTCGGCACCTACGACGCCGAGCGACGCCCGGTCGCGTGGCTGCGCCACGACCAGATCTTCGCCCGGGCCGACCACCGCCGGTTCACCGAGACTCCCGGCGACGCCGGTACGCCGATCCTCGACGAGGAGGCCATGGAGTTCGGGCAGTTGTACCGGTCGGCCGCGGTGCTGACGGCCGGCGAGGAGCTGCCGCCCGCGGCGCGGCCCGAGCGGTGGGCCGGGCAGCCCGGCACCCGCGCGCCGCACCTGTGGCTGAGCGGAGACGGCGAGCGGCTGTCCACACTGGACCTGTTCCAGCGCGGGTGGGTCCTGCTGGCCGGCCACGACCATTGGGCCGCCGCGGCCGAGCGGGCGAGCGAACGGACCGGCGTATCCGTGAAATGCCGGCGGATCGGCGACCGGCTCCGGCCGCGGGAGCCGGAGGAGTTCCTCCGCGCCTACGGCGTCGGCCAGGACGGCGCGAGCCTGGTCCGGCCGGACGGCTACATCGCCTGGCGCTCCCGGGACCTGCCCGCCCGGCCCGCCGGCGAGCTGACCGCGGCGCTGGCCCAGGTGTCCTGCGCCGCCCTCGCGCCGGCCCCGTCCAGGTGATGGAGGTCACAACGACAGCGCGTACTTCGGCACGGAATGCAGGACAGGACGCTCCTACCTTGAGCTCATCGGGACTGCAAGAGAACAGTCCCCCTGAGAAAGGAACCGATCATGACTGTTCGGCGGCGAATGACGGCACTGGCGGTGAGCGCCGCTGCCGCGGCGGCCGGCTTAGCCGGGACGGCGGGCGGCGCGCACGCCGCGACCGCCACCATCCACGGCGAGGCAAAGCTCTGCTACACCGGTTTCACCTGCCAGACGGTGCAGTTCGAACACGAACTCACCCCGACCCGCCATGCCTTCCGAGACAGCGTCACCGTGGACGCCGGCCTCCGGAAGATCACGATGCGGGTCGCCAGCGAACTGGGCGACAACGCCCGGCCCGTCTTCCGCATCTCCCAGATCACCATCCAGGATTTCAACGGCAAGACGCTCAAGCGGCAGACCTACGACACCAACAAGGCGGCGGCGGCCGCACCCAACCTCGCCGTCGACAAGCAGACCCTCGACGAGACGAGCACCATCAACGCGGTCGGCACCGCCTTCGCCAACTTCACCTCCTGAGGTCGGTGAGCCGCACAGCTCCCGACGCCGGCGGCCACGGGCCCGGCATCCTGGGGAGCGAGCGATGAGCCGCCCGACGCCGGCCCGCCCACGCGGGGCGGGCCGGTCGCAGGGCCGGGCCGTTCACCCGACGACTACCAGGGCACCGGGCCGTCCTCGCTGAAGAAGCCGCCGGTCGGGCCGTCCGCGCCCAGGGTGGCCAGGTGCACCACGACCGCGGCGCCCTGCGCGGCGGTGCGGTGCCCGCAGAAGTTGTTGATGTCGGTGGCGCAGAAGCCCGGGCAGGCGGCGTTGACCAGGATTCCGGCCTCGCGCAGCTCACTGGCGTACTGCACGGTCAGCGCGTTCAGGGCGGTCTTGGACGGCACGTACGCGGCCGACTGCGGCAGCCCCGCCAGCGGGCCGTCCGGGTCGCTGGTGATGGTCAGCGACGCGCCGGTGCTGCTGAGGTTCACGACGCGCGGCGCCGGTGAGCGCCGCAGCAGCGGGAGCATGGCGTTGGTCACCGCGATCACCCCGAAGACGTTGGTCTCGAACACCGCGCGGACCATGCCGGTGTCCACGGAGCTCGGGATCTCCCCGCGGGCCAGTTCCGGCGCGACCTGGTCCATCCCGGCGCCGGCGATACCGGCGTTGTTCACCAGCACGTCAAGGCGGCCGAAGCGCTCCTCGACCCACGTGGCGGCCCGCTGAATCGTTTCCGGGTCGGTGACGTCCAGGGTGAGGGCGTGCGCGTCGCCGCCCGCCGCGCGCAGGGCCGCGGCGGCGTCCTGGCCGCGCCCGGGGTTCCTGGCGCCGACCAGGACCGTCATGCCCAGCGCGGCCAGCCGTCCGGCGGTCGCGTGGCCGATCCCCTTGTTCGCCCCGGTGATCAGTGCCACCCGCCGCTGTGTGGTGTGTTCGTTCATGACCGAGCTCCCGTCCGAGCGTGTCCGTCTGTGCGAAGTCAGGTGAAGCCGCGTGAAGCCGCGTGCCGCGCGGATCGTTCGCGCGGCGTCCTGACGGACACCAGATGCCGGCGGTCCGGCCGCTGTGACAGCGCACCCGTGTGACGTGCGCCACCGGCCGCGGGTGTCACACATTGGTGCGGGCCGGCGTCTTGTGCGTGTGGCACAGTCGAGAACCGACAGGCGGGAGCCGGCGATGAACGAGGGCAGCGAGCCGACGACGGGCACAGGGGAGGCGCCCGCTCGCGGCGACCGCATGGACTCCGCCACCGAGGTGTTCATCGCCCACCGCAACCTGCTGTTCACCGTCGCCTACGAGATGCTCGGCTCGGCCGCCGACGCCGAGGACGTCCTGCAGGAGAGCTGGCTGCGGTGGGCGGGCGTCGACCTCGGCGCCGTGCGCGACCAGCGCGCCTACCTTGTCCGGATCACCACCAGGCAGGCGGTGAGCCGGCTGCGCACCCTCGGCCGGCGCAAGGAGTCCTACGTCGGTCCCTGGTTGCCCGAACCGCTGCTGACCACTCCCGACGTGGCCGAGGACGTGGAACTGGCCGACAGCGTCTCGATGGCGATGCTGCTGGTGCTGGAGACGCTCGCGCCGACCGAGCGGGCGGTGTTCGTGCTGCGGGAGGTGTTCGACCTGGACTACGACGAGATCGCCGAGGCGGTCGGCAAGCGCCCGGCCGCGGTCCGCCAGATCGCCCACCGGGCACGGGCCCACGTCGCCGCGCGCCGGCCGCGCGGGGTCGTCTCCGCGGCCGAGACCCGCGGCGCCCTGGAGGCGTTCCAGCGGGCGGTCCAGACAGGTGACCTGCAGCGCCTGCTCGACATGCTCGCTCCGGACGTCGTCTTCCTGGGGGACGGCGGCGGGGTCCGGAAGGCCGCGCTGTCGCCCATCGTCGGGGCCCGCCGGGTGGCCCGCGTGCTGACCGCCGGAGTGCGCAAGATCGGCCAGGAGATGTCGGTCGAACCCGTGCAGGTCAACGGCTACCCGGCGCTGGCGCTCCGGCTCGACGGCGAGATCGACACCCTCATCGCGGTGCGCATCGACGACGGCCTCATCACCGGGCTCTACGCCGTACGCAATCCCGAGAAGCTGTCGCGGGTGGACAGGGAGACCGTGCTGAGCCGCTGACCCGCGCCCGCCCCTTCCGGGCGCGCCTGTCCTGCTTCGTTCAGGACGTGCGCCTGAAGGCGCCGGCGTTGCGCGCGCACCAGTCGGCGAACGTGCGGGGCCTGCGCCGGAGCAGGCGTTCCACGGTGTCGGTGCGGAACCCGGTGGTGTCGGCGCGCATGAGATGGAACCCCTCGGCGATGGCCTCGGCCAGCGCGGGGGGCGCCCCGCCTGGGAAGCGGGAGGCGACGGCCTGCTCCGCGGTGGTCACCGTCCGTACCTCCAGGTCCCGGCCGGCCGCCGCGGCGAGGATCTCGACCTGTTGGGTGACGGTGAACAGTTCCTCACCGGTGAGCACGTACTCCCTGCCCTGATGGCCCTCGCCGGTCAGGGCCAGAGCGGCGACGGCGGCGATGTCGGCGGGGTCGATCGGCGCGTACCGGCCAGGGCCGATCGGATCGAGGACGTAACCCGCCTCGCGGATGGTGGGCAGCCAGTCCAGGGCGTTGGTCATGAAGCCGCCAGGCCGCAGGAACGTGGCCGGGATGCCGGACGCGCGGATGACCTGCTCGCGTTCGTGGTGCCAGCGGCCCATGGCGGGCATCGGGTCGCCGAGCACGTTGAAGGAGGACAGGTGCACGATGTGGCGCACCCCGGCGGCCTGGGCGGCGGCGACGGCATGCCTGGTGTGGTCCAGGCCGATGCCGGGGGTGAGCAGGAACAGCCGGTCGGCTCCGGCGAAGGCGGGCGGCAGCGTCGCCGGCTCGCTCAGGTCCCCCACGACCCGTTCGGCCCGCCCGGGCAGCGCGGCGGCGCGGACCGGGTCGCGGATCAGGATGCGCAAGGGCGCGCCGGTCTCCTCCAGCCCTCGGACGAGCTCGCGGCCGACGTTCCCGGTCGCGCCGGTGATCAGTATCATGAGAGCTCCCAAGTCATGTACCGGTTAACGATGGCAGAACGTTAACCGGTACACGATCTGGCCGTCAATCGAACCGCACCGCGTCCCCGACACCGGAAGGCCCTGTCATGCCCGAGTTCCTGGACCTGCACAGCAAGATGTCGAAGGCGCTGCGGGCGGCGGCCGAGGTGGCCATGCGCCGTCACGGGGTGCACCTGGGGCAAGATCACCTGCTCGCGGTGTTGTGGCGGCAGGACGGCCGCACCCCCGGCGAGGTGGCCGCCGCCCTGAACGTCACCACCCCCAACGTGGTCAAGGCGGCCACCCGGATGGCCGCGGCCGGCCTGCTCACCAGGCGCCGCGACGACCGGGACAACCGGCTGGTCCGCTTGTGGCTCACCGACGCCGGAAGCGCCCTGCGGGCGCCCATCGAGAGGGAGCGGCGGTTGCTCGAGGAGGCGGTCACCGCCGACCTCACCGAGGCGGAACGCGAACATCTGCTCAGCGCCCTGGCGAAGATCCACCGCTCGGCGCGCACCCTGCTGGACGCCCCCGTCGCCCACCGTGACTCGGCCACCGCCTGACGCCGTTCAGCCGGACGCGCCGGATCACCCGGCGCGAGCAGGACCGGGAGCGCGAACATCACCAGGGCGGCAGCCACGATGGCGCCGATCACGATGTCCACGTACCGGAAGGCAGCGTGGGAGAACACCGTCCCGCGCCGCACCATCGTGACCAGCCCCCACACCCAGACCAGGACGACCTGGACCGTCACGACACCCAGGACCATGATCACCAGGAACGGGTGCGCAGGTAGGCGTAGTGCGCGTCCAGCTCCTCCTGGTCGATGGCGAGCAACGGCACCATCGCCGTCCGCACGAACACCGACCCGGCGAGCAGCGCCACGGGCACGACGCGCAGCGCGAGCACCGGCAGCCTCCCCGTCATCTCTCCTTCGATCGACTAACGGTGATCATCTGTCGACTATCGATATACGAGGTAAGAGGTCAGGTCGTCGGGACAGGGGCTGGGTGAGGACGAGCACCACGGCCGGCGCGGCCCCGCCGGCGAGCTCGACGGCCGATCGCGCCGGCGGCGGGTTATGCCGGCGGCGCCGCGACGGTCCGGGGCCGGGGGAGTGAGGCGAACAGGCGCCCGACCGCGGCCAGGTCGCCGGACACGGTGACCTGGCCGGCGCTCACGGCCTCCTGGACGCCGAGCTTGCCGGTCATCAGGCCCGCGAACGTCCGGGTGTCGGCGGTGACGGTCGCGTCGGGCGCGGACGGCTCGCCGCGGGCGACGTCGATGCGGCCGCCGGAGACGCGCACCGTGATGTGGTCGTCGCCGAAGACCAGCCCGTAGGTCGCGGTCAGGCCGCCGCTCGCCTCCGCGTCGAAGTCCCCCTGGAGCGCCAGCATGAGCGCGTCGACGCTGATGCCGGCGTCGAGGTCGCGGAACGGGGACAGCCGGCCCCAGTGGCCGAGGTGCATGAGCACCGGCTGGAGCTGCCGCCCCCATTCGGTCAGCTCGTACACCCAGAACCGCCCGGGCGGCCCGAGCTTGCGGCGCCGCACGATGCCGGACTCCTCCAGTTCGCGCAGCCGCTGCGACAGGCGGTTGGGGCCGGCGTTCGGCAGCCCGGCGCGCAGGTCGCTGAAGCGCTTGGGGCCGAGCAGCAACTCGCGCACCACCAGCAGGGCCCAGCGCTCGCCGACCAGGTCAAGGGCGTGCGCGGCGGCGCAGGCGTCGCCATAGTTCCGCGTGCCTCCCACGTCGCCGAGTCTAACCGAGCTTCCGCGTCGGACAGAACCTTCTAGTTCCGAAGTTGTACTAACAGGTATCGATATGTACTGTGCATCGCAGGCCCCCTCGGGCGGGAGGCCATCCTCCGAACAGGAAGAAGAAGCGATGATCCTCATCACAGGCGCGAACGGGCGTCCCGGCTCGGCGGTCGTGCGGGAGTTCGCGCGGCGCGGCCGGCCCGTCCGGGCGCTCGTGCGGGAGCCGGCGAAGGCGGAGGGCCTGCGCGGCCTGCCGGGCGTCGAGATCGTCCACGGCGACATGCTGTGGCCCGAGACGCTGGAGCCGGCGCTGGCCGGGGTCGACCGGGTGCTGATGATCTCCGGTGCCGGTCCGCTGATGCTGGAGACCCAGTGCACGTTCATCGACGCCGCGGTCAGGGCGGGCGTCGGCCACATCGTGAAGTTCTCCGGCAAGGACTCCACCGATGGGTTCGACAACGAGAGGTTCCGGTCCAGCCGCAGTCACGAGCAGATCCAGCGGTACCTGTACGCCTCCGGCGCGCTCTGGACGGTGCTGCAGCCGAGCCAGTTCATGCACGTGTACTTCGAGGAGGTGCCCGACATCGTCGCCTCCGGCGAACTGCGCCTCCCGCTCGGCGACACCACGCTGGCCCCGGTCGACATCGACGACATCGCCAAGGTGGCCTACGCCGTGCTCACCACGCCCGGCCACGAAGGCGCGATCTACCCCATGACCGGCCCCGAGGCCCTCACCATGACCGAGGCCGCCCGGCACATCTCCGACGCCATCGGCAGGCCCGTCCGCTACCGCGACGTCTCCATCGAGGACAAGCAGCGGTCCTGGACCGAGGCCGGGTACCCCGCGCCGCGCGTGACCGCGTTCGGGCAGCTCTTCGCGGAGCGCCGCAGGCTGGGCCGCTCGACCGTCGACCTCGGCACCCACGAGCGCTTCGGCGTCGAGCCGACCACCTTCGCCAAGTTCGCCCGCCGCCACGCCGGGGTCTTCCGCGGCGAGGCCCAGTACGCCGTCACCCCGGCCGGCCGGTCGGGCGACGGCGCCAGGTGAACGGCCGGCGTGAACGGCCGGCGTGAACGGGCGGCCTCGCCCGGCCACGCGGGGCGCATGCCACCTCGGCCATGACCGAAGCGGCCCAGGGACGGCCACCGTCGTGTGGTCCGGCCCGCCGTAAGTGCGGGCCGAAATCGCGGGCCGAAAGTCAGGGGTGATCTCAGGGATGTCCTCCGCCGGTCGGAGGAGCGGCTCAGCCGAGCGGCGTATGGAGGAACGAGGGTCCCGCGCGGCAGGCTGGAGCCAACAGGACCGGCATTCCCGGTGCCGGTTCGTGAGCTCACGGGGGCCATCCCGGTGGAGAGCAGGAGCCCGAAGTGAAGCACACGGCGCTGACCGGAGCAGCCGTCGCACTCGCCACGACACTTCTCGTCGCCGCGTGCGGACCGTCACCCACCACCGGATCCTCGGTGGCCGGGCACGGGACCCCATCCGGCTCGCCGCAGGCGAGCACGGGCACGACCGCCGGCACGCACGCCGGCCACGGGGGACCGTTCAAGGCGCCTCCGCCCCAGCCGTTACGCCCGTCCGAGCGGTTCGTCGACCTTAAGCCGCCGAAGCCGTACACCCCGGCCGCCCCGTCGGGAGGAACCGACGAATACCGCTGCTTCCTGCTCGACCCCGGCCTGACCGGTCCGGCGTTCCTCACCGGCAGCCAGTTCCTGCCGCAGAACACCGCGATCGTGCACCACGCGATCATCTTCCAGATCGGCCCGGACAAGGCGAAGGCCGCCCGTGACCTCGACGCCCGCACGCCCGACGAGGGATGGACGTGCTTCGGCGACGCCGGCGTCCAGGACGGCGCCTGGGTCGGCCACTGGGCGCCGGGGGCCAACGAGACGCTGTTCTCGCAGAAGGTCGGCTACGCGATGGCGGCCGGCAGCCGGTTGATCATGCAGGTGCACTACAACCTGCTCGCCACCGACGGCAAGCCCGGCCAGAGCGACCGGTCGGGGATACGGCTGCGGGTCGCCGACGGCGAGAAGGGCTACACCCCGTTGCAGACCGCGCGGCTCCCGGCCCCCGTCGAACTCCCCTGCGCGAGCGGCGAGTCCGGCCCGTTGTGCGACCGGAAGGCCGCCGTCGGCGACCTGACCCACCGTTTCGGGGCACAGGCCGAACAGACGCTCGGCATGCTCAGCGAGTTCTGCGCCAAGGGCGCGGCCGTTCCCCCCGGCCCGACCCAGCACTGCGACCGCCCGGTCCCGGGGCCGGCGACCATCTACGGCGTCGCCGGGCACATGCACCTGCTCGGCCGGTCCATCACGATCCAGCTCAACCCCGGCAAGCCCGGCGAACGGACCCTGCTCGACATCCCGGTCTACAACTTCGACGACCAGGCGATCCGGCCGCTGCCGAAGCCCCTCGCCGTCAAGGCCGGGGACACCCTCCGGGTGACCTGCACCCACGACGCGGGGCTGCGCAGGATGCTGCCCGCTCTGCAGGGCCTGCCGCCCCGGTACGTCGTGTGGGGTGAGGGCACCAGCGACGAGATGTGCCTCGGCCTGCTGATCTGGTCTCCGGCCGGCCGTTCCAAGGGCTGATCGCGCGGGCCGGCGGCGGGGCACGGTGATGCGCGCGATGAGCGTGTGCCCCGCCACGCGCCTGTGTGGTGCGTTAAATCCGTTGTCGGCCGCCGGGCGCGTCACCGATGATGGCCGCCATGGCCACGACACGACGAGCGGACATGTTCACCGCGGACGGCAAGCCCTCCGACGACGACCCGCGGGAGAACGGGCCGACGTTGGGCGACGAGCGCACCACACTGATCGAGAACCTGCGCTGCGCACGCCTCACACTGGAGATGAAGTGCTCCGATCTCGACGCGGAGGCCATGGCACGGCGGTCGGTCGAGCCGTCCACGATGTCGCTGCTCGGGCTGGTGCGGCACCTGGCCGAGGTGGAGCGCGCGACGTTCCGGGTGCTGATGGCCGGTCACGACGTGCCCCGGCTGTACTGCTCCGACACCGACCGTGACGGTGACTTCGACGGCGCCGTTCCCGACCCCCAGGTGGTGGCGGAGGCGTGGGAGGCGTGGCGCGCCGAGGTGGACTTCGCCGAGCGGTACGTCGCCGGGGCGCCCGATCTCGACGTCACCGCCGACGACCCCGAGAACCTGCACGGCAGCGGCGGGGGACTGATGTCGCTGCGCGAGGTGCTGGTCGGGATGATCTGGGAGTACGCCCGCCACATGGGCCACGCCGACCTGCTGCGCGAGCGCATCGACGGCCGCATCGGCCAGTGATCATCCCTGCCGCAGGCTGGGCGCGCCGTCGAGGTGCGCGCTTGGTCAGCGTGACTCGGGCGGTAGGTACTCGAAGATCGGCCCGGCCGTGGTGCCGTCTTCGTCGGGCGTTCGCATCAGAGCCTGGGCCTGGGCCTTGAGCGCGTACATGGCGCGCGTGGCCTGCCCGAGCAGCTCGGGGTGGCCGTTGAAAGCCTGTTGCAGCACCTGCAACAGGTCGCGGTAGCCGTGGCCGAACTCCTCCTGCGCCGCGCGTATCGGGCTGCCCGGGGCGTGGTCGGCCAGCCGCGGGTTCCGCCGCATCGGCAGGACGCCGGCCGGGTCCACGGAGATCGTCTCGCCGGTGGGCCCGGTCTGCGGGGTGTCGCCCCGCTGGTAGCGCCGGCCGGCCTTGAGCTCCTGGAACCGGTAGTAGTGCGCGACCTCGTCCCGTTCGGGGTGGAAGACATCCTGGTCGCCGTCCCAGACCTCGCCGCCCGCCGCACCCTCGCCCTGCTCGACGATCTCTTCCAGCGCCGCCAGCGCGGACTTCAGACCGTCCACCGCTGCCAGCCGCCCGGCGGTGTGCCGGAAGTGGCCGGCGCTCACCTGGCGGGACGGGTCGCCGCAGAAGACCGCCTGCTCGCCGAGCCGGTCGCACAGGTCGCGCAGTCCTTGTTCGATCGCGGCGTAGAACTGGCCGATCGTCTCGTAGGCGTCTCCCTCCGCCGGACCGCCGGGCGGTGCCGGCCGTTCGAGACGCAGGAACATTTCCAGCGCCTCGGCGCCGAAGGGAAGCAGTGACAGCTCCAGGGACCTGTCGCCGTGCGGCAACCGCCGGGGGTGCGGTGGCAGCATCTCCGGCCTGTCCAGCCGCGGCCGGCCACCGACGGCGTTGAGCAGGTTGGCGGCCAGCACGAGGTGCAGCATCTCCTCGACGAAGACGCCGCCCACCACCTCGGCGGCCTCCGGGTTGCGGTCCGGATCGAGCGAGTAGAGCGCGCACAGGTACGGCGGCAAGGTCGCGTGCTCCAGCTCGATCGCCCACTGCAGGTGCTCGCGGAGACTGTCGAGCGTGTCGATCCGTGCCGCCGAGGCGGCGGCGGACTCTGGCGGTCGCGGGTGTTCCATGGGTGTCCTGCCTCGGTGTTCGGGAAGGGGCGGATCGCACCGCCACCAAAGGGACGCTCGGGACGGGTCACGCACCTGGACGCCGGACCCCGATCGCCAGCTAAGACAGGACAGCCCACCGGCCCTGTGACAGAACCCGCGAGAAAATCAGCCGGCCCACCCCGCCCGCGCCGGGCTCGCGGCGACATACGAGCACTCGGCTCGCCCGGGCCGGCCGAGGCTCCTTGGGACCGCACGACCATGCGGGCCGCCGGACCGGGATCCATCACGGGCGGAGCGGAGAAAGCTCAGAGGACACTCGACCCGATCGCGGCGAGGTAGTCCGACACCGCGGACGAGCGGCGACCGGCGCGCCCACCAGCGCGGCGAGATCCCCTCCCATGCCTGACCAGGCGCGACCGTCGGCCCGGGCAGGGCACCCGGCCCGGGCGAGGTGACGGCGAGGTCAGTACGGCCAGCCGGGGACGTTCAGCCGGACGCGGTAGAGGCCGAAGTTGCCGCTGTTACCGCCCCGGGAGGGCGTGCCCGAGGTGATGTACAGCGTCCGGCCGTCGGAGCCGCCGAAGGCGACGTTGGTGGTGTTCAGCCCGGCGGAGATGGTGCCGAGCTGGGCCCCGGACGGCGCGTACACGTGAACCTTGCCGTCGTTGTAGGACACCTGGTAGAGGTTGCCGGCACAGTCGATCGTCGCGCCGTCAGAACCGTTCAGGGACGCGAAGTCGGCGCGCGTGCCGACGCTGCCGTCGGCGTTGACCGGCCACTTGTAGACCTTCCCCGAACCGTTGCCGCCGACGTAGAGCGTCTTGCCGTCGGGGGAGAGCACGATGCCGTTCGGCTCCCGGATGGTGTCGTCGATCAGCGAGACGACGCCGTTCTTGACCCGGAACACGCCGGTGCGGCCGGACATCTGGTCCGTGCGGTTCGCGCGCTGGAAGTCGGGGTCGGTGAAGTAGACGGTGCCGTCGGCTCCGACGGTGAGGTCGTTCGGCGAGTTGAAGGCGTGCCCCTGGTAGGAGGAGGCCACCACGCCCCGCGTCCGGTCCGACAGGCGGAAGGAGGAGACGCTGCGCTGGTCGTGCGTCGCGGCCAGCAACGTGCCTCCGTCCCGGCTGAGCGCCAGGCCGTTGCTGCCGGAACCGGCGATGAAGGTCTCGAAGGTGTTCGGCTCGGTGAAGCGCAGCACGTCCGCGGGCTGGACGCCCTCCGAACCGGTGCCGTCACGCATCAGCGACAGCAGCAGGGTCTGGGTGGTGGCGTCCCAGACCGGGCCCTCCAGGAAGTTGAACCCGTCGCGGATCTTCGTGGCGGACACCGACGTCGACGGCAGCGGGTTGGGGTAGCTCGTGCCCGGCGTGCACGGCCCGACGCCGGGGCGCGGCGTCCCCGGCGAGGGGGTGGGCGTCGGCGTGGGCGTGGGCGTCACGGTCGGCGTCGGCGTCGGGGTGGGCGTGACCGTGGGGGTGGGGGTGAGGGTCACGGGCCCGCTGCACATGACGCCGTTGAGCCAGAAGGTGTTGGGCACGGGGTTGGCGCCCGTGAGGCTCGCGCTGAACCCCATGCCACTGGCCGTGGCGTTGGTGGCGATGGAGCCGTTGTAGGACATGCTGGTCGCGGTCACGTGCGCGCCGGACTGCGTCCACGTGGCGTTCCAGCCGGACCCGATCCTCTGGCCGGAGTCGGGGAAGTCGAACTCCAGCTTCCAGCTGCTGACCGGGTCGCCGAGGTTGGTGATGGCCACATCGCCCTGGAAGCCGCCGCCCCACTGATTGACGATCTTGTAGGTCACCTTGCACCCGGCGGCGGCCGCCGCCGGCATCGTCACCGCTGCGACTCCACCGGAGACGACCAGCGCGGCGGCCAGTCCGGTGACCGCGAAAGTGGCGAGACTCCGTCTCATCTGGGCGTCCTTTCGGCAACGACGACGGGCAGCCGCCGCCCGCCTCAGAGCGCCGGTCGGGGACGGGGTCCACCGGCACGCCACGCGGCGCACCGCCGACCGACGTCCCGGGATCAAAGATTAGGTGGAGGGTCGCGATCGGTCGCCCGTCACGGCGTCCGCCGGGTGAGACGCCGCCTGATCACCCTTCGCGCGGCGGCCGGTCGCTGCCGCACCGACGCCCGCCTCAGCCTGGGCGAACGCCACCGCCTGCCGGTCCCGGCGAGCCGATCGGCGACCGAGAAGAGCCCGGGCCGCGGCGCTGAAACGTTCAGCCCGCCCCCGAGCGCCATGGCCGTCATGGCGGTGGGATGTCAGGTGATGGTCGGGGCGTTCTTCCGGCGTTCGTAGTGGCGGCGCGCTTTCATGCGGTTGCCGCAGCCGGCCATCGAACACCATCGGGCGCTGTTGCTCTTGGAGTGGTCGACGAAGAAGAGCGTGCACTCGTCTTTGTTCTCGCAGGCGCGGAGCCGGCCGGGGGCGGTGCGCCGGAGCGCGTCCCAGGCCACGATGGCTCGGGCCGCCAGGATGTGCTCGCGAGGCGTCGCGAGCCGCCAGCTGATGCCGGTGTCGCTGATGAACGGCTGGTAGCTGACGCCGTGGAGCGCCGGGGCGAGCGCCGCCGGCGTGGCCTGGTCGTGCACCAGTGCCTGGAGCGTGTCGCGGGTCGAGCGCAGAAGTGCGAGGTCTTCGCCGAGATGCGCTTCGCCCGCGTGTTCCGCGATCCAGGCGCCGGCCTCCTCGGGGTCGGCGAGACGATCGGTCACCTCTCCGGCGACGGTCGGGGTCGTGTTCAGCAGGGCCAGGAGCAGCCCCTCGTCCAGGCTTTCGACCTTCATCGTCGTTCTAACCTCCATTCTTGTTTGACAAGGTTACACTCCCATGCTTACCGTCTAACCAACAAAGATGACTATGGGGGTTAGGGCGATGAGTGCGGTGGTGCACCACAGGTACGCGACGGTCGAGGGGCACCGACTCTTCTACCGGGAGGCCGGAACGGCGGGCATGCCGACGATCGTGTTGCTGCACGGCTTCCCGACGAGCTCGTTCATGTTCCGCGACCTGATCCCCCGGCTGGAGGGGTACCGGGTCATCGCCCCCGATCACCTCGGGTTCGGGCTCTCCGACGCGCCTCCGGTCGAGGAGTTCGACTACAGCTTCGACGCGCTGGCGGACCTCACCGCCGGACTGCTCGGGCAACTGGGTGTGACCCGCTACGCGATCGGCGTCCAGGACTACGGCGCCCCGATCGGCTGGCGGCTGGCGATCCGCGACCCCGACGCGGTCGTCGCGGTGATCAGCCAGAACGGGAACGGCTACGACGAGGGCTTCGTCGCCGACACCTGGCAGGGCATCTGGCGCTACCAGCGGGAGCAGACCCCGGAGAACGAGGCGGCGCTGCGCGGGCTGTTCACCCTCGAGGCGATCCGGGACCAGTACGTGACCGGCGTCGAGGACCCGAGCATCGTCAGCCCGGACACCTGGCACCTCGACCACGCCTATCTCTCGCGGCCGGGCAACGCGGAGGTCCAGCTGAGCCTGTTCTTGAACTACGCCACCAACCCGCCCCTGTATCCGGCGCTGCACGAATGGCTGCGCAGCAAGCAGGTGCCGGTGCTGGCCACGTGGGGCAAGTACGACCCGTTCTTCGGCCCGGACGGGGCCCGCGCGTTCGCCCGCGACACCGCCAACGCGGAGATCCACCTGTTCGAAGGCGGCCACTTCCTCCTGGAGACCGCCGGCGAGCAGGTGGCGGCGCTGATCCGCGACTTCCTCGCCAGACACCTGCAGGCGGCCTGAGATCCGTCGCGTGCCTGACCGAGGACGATCCGTACGTCGACTTGATGGGCCCGATCGGCGTCTGCGCGGGTCGAGCCCGGGGTCAAATCGTCGCCAGCACGGTCTGCCGGTCCTCGTCGGGAGAGGGGGCGCCACTCGACAGGGTGGACAGTCGTTGGACGAGCCGGGCGCTGAGGCCGGTGCCGTCGCCGCCGCTCAGTGTGCTGACCAGATGGAGCGCCTCCTGCCACGCCGCCTCGGCGCCGTCCCGGTCTCCGGTGGACCGGCGCAGCAGTCCCAGCGCGTCCAGAGCCGAGACCTGCCACAGGACGAACCCGTTGTCGCGGAACACGGCAAGTGCCCGCAGCATGAGCGGCTCGGCGAGGTGGTGCCGATCGCCGGCCGCGTGCACCTGGCCGAGCGCCAACAGCAGACGACCATGCAACACCGTGATGCGGAGCGGGCGGGCCGTACCCAGTGCGGTGGTGAGTTGCGCCTCCGCCTCCGCCATGTCGCCCATGCGGGCGGCCGTGCGGCCCAGCGTCAACCGGATGTGAAGTTCACCGATCTTGTCGCCGACGGCCTGTGTGCCGGTCAACAAGGGGCGAAGCACCTCCGTCGCCCGCGCCCACTCGCCACGCTCCAGATAGACCTCGCCGAGACGATGCAGAAGCATGAGCTTGACACGCCGGTCGGTGCCATCGCCCGCGATCGCGAGTCCCTCAAGCAGTGGGGCTTCCGCGCGATCGAGCCGGCCCTGGCCGATCTCGATCAAGGCGAGCTTGTAGAGGATGTGCAGTTTGGTGCTCGAGTCGTCGATGGGAGCGATCAGGCGCTGAGCCGCGCGGAAGCCGTCCGCGGCTTCGTTCAGCCTGCCCAGGAGGAGCATCGCGCCGGCCGTGCCACGCACGGCCATCGCGTGGCCGTGCCGCTCGCCGATCGCTTCGAAGAGCCGGGCCGCAGCGGACATGTGCCGCAGCATGGTGTGCGGGTCGGAATGCAACGTGGCCAGTTCGCCCAGCGCCAGCTCCATGACGGCCTCCCCGCGCCGGTCTCCGGCGCGCCGGGTGGTTCGCAGTGCGATCGTCGCGCTGGACAGCCAGTCGTTGAAGTACGCCCCCAGCTCGAACAGGGTGAGGCTCGCGTTGGCGATGTCCCAGCACAACTCGGTGAGCCCGGCCCGGGCGGCCTGTGCGACCGCGGCCACCAGAAGCGCGCGTTCGCCTTCCATCCACCGCAACCCGTCGGACAGGAGCGCGTCCACCGATGCCCGGTCAAGGGGTATACGGGTGGCGTCGCTGTGGATGATGCTGTCGTGAGGGCCGCCGTAGTACCGCCGATGCGCCTCCTCGGCCAGATGCAACAGGCAGCCGAGCAGCCTGACCAGGGCGAAGTTCCGGTCGTCGGGCGACTCGTCGGCGGCCAGCCGCTCGCGGCTGTACACCCGCAGCAACTCGTGCATCCGGTACCGCGGGCCCCGTTGCTCGTCGCCGCCGACCTCGACCAGGCGGGCGCCGACCAGATCCTCCAGCACTTCGGCGGCCTCGTCCATGGTCGTGCCGAGGAGCGGTGCGGCCACCCAGGCCGCGAAGTCCTCCACTTCCAGCAAACCCAGCCGGCGGAACAACCGGCGGGCCGGCGCGCCAAGGCCCTCATAGGAAAGCGCCATGCTCGGACGGACAGCGAGGTCGCCGTGCGCCAGTTCGTCAAGGCGGCGCCGCTCCGACTCCAGCCGCGCCGCGAAGCCGGCGACGGTCCAGTGCGGACGGGCGGCGAGCCGGGCGCCGGCGATCTGCAGTGCCAGTGGCATGCCTCCGCACAGGTCGACCAGGCTCCGCGTCGCGTCGAGTTCGCCCGCGCCGATGCGGCGACCGGTCAGGTGGAGGAGAAGCCGGACGCCCTCGGATGGCCCCAAGACGTCGACGTCGACGTGCAGCACATCGTCCAGGCCGGTCAGGCGGGGCCGGCTGGTGACGATGGCCGCGCAGCCGGGTGTGGCCGGGAGCAGCTCGCGGACATCGCCCTCGTCGGCCGCGTCGTCCAGGACCAGCAGCAGCCGCCGGCCCGCGATGATGGTCCTGTACAGCGACAACCGGTCGTCGACCTCGTGCGGGATGCCCGTGCCCGGCACGCCGAGACTGCGCAGGAGCCGCTCCAGCACATCGACGTCGGTCCACCGGCGGCGCCGGCCGCCCCCGCCGAACGTCACGTACAGTTGACCGTCCGGGAACCGGTCGCCGATCAGGTGCGCCACGTGGATCGCCAGCGCGGTCTTGCCCGCACCTCCCGGTCCGTTGAGCGCGGCGATGGGCGCGGTCGTGGCGCCCGACGACAGATGCGCGCGCAAGCGCGCGACGGCGTGCTCCCGGCCGGTGAGGTCGCCGGCGAACCGGGGCAGTTGCCTGGGCACCGCCGATGTGACGGCCGGCGCGACCGGTGACGCGACCGGTGGGGCGACGGCTGACGTGGCCGGCGAGGTGGCAGGCGAGGTGACGGCCGAGGTGACCGGCGGGGACGGCGGGGACGGCGGCCGCGCCGACCGTGCCGTCCACTGGCCGGCGTCGTGCTCCAGGATCGCGCGCTGCACATCCTGGAGCTGTGGACCCGGCTCCACACCCAGCTCCTCGACGAACAGGTCCCGGGCCCGGCGATAGGCGGCGAGCGCGTCGGCCGTACGTCCGGCCCGGTACAGCGCGGTGATGTGCTGGCGCAGCAACCGTTCACGCAGCGGATGCCGGATGACGAGCGCCGCCGCCTCCAGGTAGACCTCCTCGACCCGGCCGAGCGCCAGCAGCGCGTCGAACCAGTCCTCCGCCGCGGCGCACTCCGCCTCGGCAAGGGTGAAGGTCATCTTCCTGACGAGCGCGCTGTCGATGTCCGCCAGTGGCCGTCCACGCCACAACCCCAGCGCCTCACGCAGGAGCCGTTCCGCCGTGGCCGGATCGTCGGCCAGGCTTCGCCGGCCGGCCGCGACCAGCGCGTCGAACCGGCTCTGATCGACCTGCCGGTCCTCGACCAGGAGGCGGTAACCCGGCCGCCGGGTCTCGATCACGTGGACGGCGCCGGCCAGTGCCAGACTCCGGCGCAGCAGCGAGATGCACGTCTGAACCTGCTGATGGCACGTCGACGGCGGGTCGTCGGCCCACACCGCCTCGATCAGCCGATCACGCGGGACGACCTGGTTGCGCTCCAGCAACAGCATCGCCAGGGCGGTGCGCTCGCGCGGCCCGCCGATCACCCGCTCGACACCGGCGGTCTCGACCGCCAGGGGCCCCAGCATCCGAAAGTCGATGGGCGGATCGCCGGCCGAACGCTCGAAGGCGTCGATCACCACAGCTGCACAGTAATACCGATGCCGGGCGCCATCCAGGGGCGGCCGCCGATGACGACGCACGCGAGCGCCGGCCCGAGCGTGGACGACCCTACGGCCGGATCACCCTGCTACGGCCGGGGTCGCGATCGCCGGACGAGCCTGCGCGCATGCCGCGCTCATTTCACGTACGTACCGCCTGAAAGCGGCCCTGACCTGCGCGTCCGGCGTCCAGGAGTGCATCAGTAGGCGCCGAGGAGTGTGTCGGTAGCGGTCGGTGCCATCATCGGGCCGCACGAGCACCTGCCGCCTCCGGCAGATCTCGAATCATGAAAGGAACCACATGAGAATGCATCGTTCCATCATGGCGTTGTTCGGTGCCGTCGTCCTCGGTGTCACGGTGCTGGCCGCATCGTCTCCCGCGAACGCGGCCACCTACTGGGTCATCCGCGGCTTCGGCTCGCAGAAGTGCATCGACAACCCGAACTACGCCAGCGGAAACGTCCAGCTGGACATCTGGAGCTGCGTCAGCCCGAGGCAGAGCAATGAGCAGTGGGAATGGGTACCCGCCGGGGACGACAGCTTCATCATCGTCAATCGCTCCAGCGGGAAATGCCTGACCGTCTACGGCGCATCCTATGACAACAACGCCCCCATCATTCAGTACGCCTGCAACTACGGCGCCAACCAGCGGTGGTTCCAGGACAACGCCAGAACCACCCAGGGGGGATACGACTACTACATGATCAGAAACGCGAAGAGCCAGAAATGCATCGCCGTCCAGAACGCCTCGACCGCCAATGGCGCGAAACTCCTGCAGTACACCTGCAATACCGGCCCCAATGAGATCTGGACCTGGCTGGGCTGAGTCCCAGACCTCATCGACGCGTTACCCACGCACCGGCGGCTTCCCAGGAGCCGCCGGTCTGGCGGGGGCGGGCGACCGCGACCCCGCCGCGGTCGTCCGTCGTCGTTCGGCGCCGATCCGACCAGGGGTCAGGTCGAAGGCGATCCGGCCGAGGGCGCAGAGCACCGTGACGGGCGGCGCGCCCCGGACCGCGGATCACAGGCTCGGCGTCAACAGCCGCCCCCCCGTTCCCGGCGCCGTACTAGAGTCGCGGGATGCAGAGCCGGGGCCGCGATCATGCCGGAGACGTCCAGGATGTCGTGGCCATGCGGCTGCCCGGCTATCGGGTCCACTCGATGGTGCTCCTCGGCGAAGGTCAGGACAACATCGCCTACGAGGTCAACGGCGAGTTGATCGTACGCTTCTCCAAGGAGCCCGACCCGGCGGTCCGGGCCGCGCAGGTGAGGGACGAGGCCGGCCTTCTGGCGACCGTCGCGGACATCTCACCGCTGCCCGTCCCCGAGCCGAGCTTCACGGTCGCGGAGGAGGGCTGCCTGGCCTATTTCAAACTCCCCGGCACACCGCTCATCGATCTTGCCGCGTCGCGGCGATCGGCCGACACCGCCGCCATCGCCGCGACGCTGGGCGAGCTGCTGAACGCGCTGCACGGTGTTCCGATCGGGCGGATGGCCGAACTGGTGGACACCGATGACCAGCCCAAGGAGCTGTGGCTACGTGAGGCCGCGGAGACCTACGCCATGGTCGCCGACCAGGTGCCGCCGGTGTACCGCCACGCGGTGGAGGCGTTCCTCGACGCGCCGCCGCCCGCCGACGGGCACGCTCTGGCGTTCTCCCACAACGACCTGGGGATCGAACACGTCCTGGTCGACCCGGCCGGGCGGGCGGTGACCGGCGTCATCGACTGGAGCGACGCCGCGATCGTCGATCCGGCCTATGACTTCGGCCTCATCCACCGCGACCTCGGACCCCTCGCCGTACGTGCGGCCCTGAGCAGGTACCGCACCGGCGCCCACGAGGCCGAGGCGATCAGCGCACGCGCCGCCTTCTACGCCAGGTGCAGCGTCTTCGAGGACATGGCCTACGGAATCGACACCGGCCACGGCAGCTACCGCACCAAGAGCCTCACCGCACTGCGGTGGCTGTTCCCGGCGTAGTGCCACACCCTCGGCCAGACGTTCGACGGGGGCCATGCGCCGTCAACCGGGCAGAGGGTCCTGGCCGAGAACACGGGCGCCGTTGGCGGCGGAGATGCGGACCGCGGCGAATCCGGAGTCGATCATTTCCTGCTCGTAGGAGCGTAGCGCGGGGACGAGCGGGCCACCGTGGGCGAGTGCCGCGGTGAGCGCCGCGGCGTCGCGCAGGGCCAGGTTGGCCCCGGCCCCGGCAGCCGGGCTCATGGCATGGATGGCGTCGCCGAGCAGCGTGACCTGGGTGGTCCGCCAGGGTGGGATCGGGACGCTGGTGCGCAGCTCCAGCGGGAAGACTTCGTGCCACTGCGCGATCATCCGCCGGACGAGAGGGTGCCAGCCGTCTGTCATGTCCATGACGAGGGCCCTGAGCTGGTTCTGCGTCATCGTGTGCAGGCCGGGTGGGAGGTCTTCGGCGCGGGCGCCGAAGGAGCAGGTGGCGTAGTCGCGGGTGGGCGCGACGCCCACTACGCGATGACCTGGACCGATGATCGCGGTGAACACGTTGTCCATGCCCTCGGCCAGCTCGACCGGGATCTTGCCGTAGAGCTGGACGAGGCCGGTGCCGACGATGCGGGCGTGCGGCAGGTACTGGCGGCGGACCGCGGAGTTGATGCCGTCGGCGCCGACCAGGACGTCGCCTGTGACGGTGGTGCCGTCGTCGAAGCGCGCCGTCACGTGGTCGGCCTCGACTTCGAAGCCGGTCAGCCGCATGCCGTACGTGATCGTCTCCGCCACCTCGCCCAGTAGTGCGTCGCGGAGCGCCTGCCGGTCGATCGACAGGTGGAGTCCGCCGTGTTCGAGGACCTCGAACTCCTCGAGCATGGGATCGAAGCGGACGAAGCGGGGCGAGGGTATGTGAGCGGTGGCAAAGAAGGCGGCTCGCCGTTCCGGGGTCATCACGCTGGTGAGCGCGTCGATGCCCACGTCGCTGAGATGCAGCCGATAGCCCTGGCGACGGACGAGTGGCGACTGGTCGCGCTCGTAGAGGGCCACGTCGATGTCAGCGCCGCGCAGCCCGGTGGCCAGGGCCAGCCCGCCGAGGCCGGCGCCGGTGACGATCACCTTCATCGCCGGGCCCCGCCGAAGGCGGCGGCGTGCTCGGCGGCCCACGCCGACAGTGTCGTGGCGGGTGCCCCCGTGATGTCGGGCACCGCGGAGGTGACCTGCGGACGCGGGGCGGCGGCCATCGTGGTGTAGCCGTCGAGCAGCTCGTCGACGAAGCCGGCGGGAAAGCCGGGATCGGCCAGTAGCCGGGCGCGTTCCTGCTCCAGCGTCAGCTCCTGCCAGCGCAGTGGGCGCCCGATGGCCTCGCCGATCAGCCGCACCTGCTCTGCCTGGGTCAGCACCTCGGGCCCGGTGAGGGTGTAGCGGTGTCCTTCATGCCCGGGCTCGGTCAGCGCGTGTACGGCTACCGCCGCGATGTCGTCCTGGTGGATCGGCGTCATCGCCAGCGAGCCGAAGGCCCCGCGGACGCTGTCGCCCGCCTTGATCTGCGTGCTCCACCACAGGGCGTTGGCCATGAAGGTGCTGGGGCTCAGCACCGTCCAGTCCATGCCGGACCGCTCGATTAGCCGCTCGACGGTGGCGTGCCAGCGGGCGACCGGGTTGGGTTGCTCCTCGGGCGCGACTCCGGGCAGTGCGCCGCCGCCTGTCATGAAGACGACGTGGCGGACGCGGCGCTTGAGCGCGTCGACGAGGGGGCGGGCGGGTTCGGCCGAGTGGAAGGGCCACATGAGGAACGCGGCGTCGACGTCGTCGAGGGCGCCCGGCGCCTCCAGATCGGGAGTGATCACCTCGACGCCCTGGGGTGGCTTCGCGGCCTCAGGGTTACGGCTCGTGGCCCGTACGGCGGCACCACCGCGGGCCAGCCGCTCGGCCACCCTCCTGCCCACGTTGCCGGTCGCGCCGAAAACCAGGTAAGTGCTCATGCGTCAAGAGTCCCGTCATGCCGGCGACCACGCACCTCACGTGCCACTTCGTCGCGATAAATAGCCTGTAAGAATGAAATATGGCGATAACTAGCACATTGGATGCAGTGGACTACGCTCTCGTGCACGCGCTGCAGATCGACGGCCGCGCCTCCTTCCGCACGATCGCCGACGCGCTGGACGTCTCCGAGCACACCGTCGCCCGCCGCTACCGCAAGCTCCGCGCGCACGGCGTCCTGCGGGTGGCCGGCTGGCTCAACGGCCGGCGCTTCGGCCGCACCTCCTGGTCGGTGCGCCTGGTGTGCACGCCCGACGCGGCAGGCCAGGTGGCGGAGGCCATCGCCCGGCGCGACGACACCGTCTGGGTCCGCCTGCTGTCCGGCGGCACCGAGATCGCCTGCGGCGTCCAGGCGGGCGGCGACCAGGACGATGACGCCCTGCTGCTGAAGAAGCTGCCGCGGACGCCGCGCATCGTGGCCATGTCCGCGCACGCGACCCTGCACATGTTCGCCGGGTGGCGCAGCCGGGTCGCGGTACTCACCGACGAGCAGGCCGAGCGGATCCGGCCCGCTCTGCCGCAGGGGAAACAGGTCTCGCTGAGCGTGCGGGATCACGCCATGGTGCGCGTGCTGGCGCAGGACGGGCGGGCCGGGTACGGCAAGTTGGCGGCGGCCACCGGATGGTCGCACACGACCGTGCGACGCCGCCTCGGCGAACTGCGGTCCGGCGACATGCTCAGGTTCGACGTCGAGATCTCCCCGCAGGCCCTGGGCTACCACGCCGAGGCCTGGCTGTGGATGAAGGTCGAGCCGTCGGCCCTGGTCTCGGTCGGCGAAGCCATGGCCGCCCACCCCGAGGCCGACGTGGTGGCGGCCACCACCGGCCCCACCAACCTCATGGCCGGTGTGACCTGCCGAGACACGGGCGACCTCTACCGCTACCTCACCGAGCGGGTCGCGCCGCTCCACGGTGTGCGCGAACTGGAGACCGCGCCGGTGATCCGCACCGTCAAGCGGGTGGGCACCTTCCTGCCCTGACGCTCAGCCCTCACCCGGCCGATGCCCCGCCGACACCACGACACGATCACCGCCGCCCGCGCGGCCCCGGCCGCGGTCAGCCTGCGGCGACATCTCGGACGGCGACCGGCCGGCGCGCCGCGTCTCCAGGTCGACGGCTCACCGGCTGGGACCGAGACCCTCGAACTCACCGGTCAGGATAGAGGCCCTCGAAGGCGCGGGCGACGATCTCTTCGTGAGACAGGGCCTGTCGTCCGGCTCTCGCCGACGTCGGCCATCCTGAACCTGTGGCCGTGCTCTGCTTGACCACCTCCTCGGGCGCTGTGAAGGAGTGGGCTCTGTCTTCGAACTCCGCGGAGGGTTCTATCTGGTCATCGTCGCCAAGGGCCAGCGGGTTGGGCTGGGCAGGACGTGGGCGGTCATCGTCGTCCGGCAGCGGAGACTCCAGAGGGTTGCCGTCCTTGTCCACCCGTGTGGTCTTCACATCAGGCTGGCGACCCGGTTCTCGGCTGATCGTCTGGATGGTCGCGCCGCCGTCGCTGTGATATTCGACCGCGGTCGTGCTCTGATTGCCTTGGCCTGGGTTGTCGGGCTTGTCGGTGAAACTGGCGCTGCGGTCGGTCATTTTCCCGTTCACGAAATGCTCTCTGACCTCCAGCAGGCTCTCTCCGTCGATCAGGCCCCCTGAAAGCATCGCCCGGTCGTCCTCATATCGGTCGGTGACCACTTTGCCGACGTCGTCGATCGTGGTGACCGTTTTGTCGCCGATAATGTGATAGCGACCATCTGAGTCCGTCTTTTCTTTCTGGGAATATTGTGACGTGGTCACCAGGCCGGACCTGTCGGTCGTGATCTCGCGCCGTTCCAGTGAGTCCACGCCACCGGGGACCGCGGTGCGGATCCACGATCCAGACCCCGTCGAGATCGTGCTGCAGGTGACCGGGTCGATGTTCCGTAGGGTGTACTGGTCGATGGTGCTGCCTGATCCCTCCGACACACTGCCTTCTTGCACCCGCACAAGGCGCCCGCCGCCGTCATAGGTCAACTGCCGGTAGGTGCCATCGTCGTTGGTCCAGCGGACGACCGTGGGGTCCCCGGGCAGAGTGGACGGCTGAGTGATGTTGGTCCGGCAGCCGGGCTGGGGAATGAACGTCATGATCGCCTCTAGGGAGTAGGCCAGCGAAAGACTCCCCTTCGTATCGCCAGGGGCACCTTGCGCATTACAGGAGTTTCCGTAGTAACCGGCGAAGAGGCGGTAACGGCCAAAACAAGATGAACACGTAGAATTCGGGTGATTTCCCGCATTGCTGACCTGGCGTCCGGCGGCGATCTCCCTGTCCTGTCGTCGCCATTCGGCGAGCATGCCGGCGAATCCGGGCTCCAGGTGCCGCCGTTTCGTGTACGCCAATCGCTCCCCGGGTTTCCACGCCTTGCTCGACGGCGGAAGCCCCGACGTTCTCCAGTGGCGTCAGTGCGCGGCTCGCCTCATCGCGCCGGAGCATCGCGGCGGCGGCCTGGCGGAGCCGGGTCACGGCGACGCGGGCAAGCACCTCATCCGTAACGGGCCGGCGCCCCCGCCTCGGCGGGCAGCCTCGCAGGGTGTCCCGCATGGCCCGGATCACTTAAGGAGTTGACTGTTAAGTCCTTAATGGTTACGGTCGAGGTATGGATCAGCCCGAAGACCTCCCCGCCAGTCCCCTGAAAAGTCTCAGGGTCATCAACTGGGCCCAGGTGCGGGCGGGGCAGGAGTGGATCCGCGCGCGAGGACTCAGCTTGCAGCAGGCCTTCGTGCTGAGCCATCTCGCCGCCAATCCCGGCGCCATCCAGCGCGACATCGCGCGGGCGACCCGTACGACCGCGGCGAACGTCTCCGGCGTCCTGCGCGGCCTCGAAGCGCGAGAACTCGTCGAACGCCGCTTCGAGGACGGCGACGAACGCAGCAAGCGCGTCTTCGCGACCGACGCCGGGGTCGCGCTCATCGCCGGGCGCGACGAGGCCATGGCCGCGGCGGACGAATCGATCCTCGCGCCGCTGACCGAGTCGGAGCGAGCCACCCTCCAGGTGCTGCTCGACAAGATCACCGCCGGTCTGCCGGACCCGGGTGACGCGTAGCGCGCCCGGTCCGGGCCCGTCGGACCGCTCCTCGTTCCCTATTCCTCGTTCCTCGCCGTGGCGGCATGTGCCGCCGCGCGATCGCACCTGCCCGGACGCACGCGTCCAGCACCGAAGGAGCAGACCATGACGCGGGAGAATCCGCTGCTGACGATGATCCGCGAGGTGTGCGCCCTCGGGCGCGCCGAGTTGGAGCGGCCGTCCACCGCCGAAGGCGACCCCGACGCCGGGCGTGCGCTCGTCCAGGGGTTGCGGGCCATCGGCCCGGACGGCGAGCCCAGCGACATCTCCTTGTCCCTCGCACTCCTGGCGCCTCGCGCCGCGTACTTCGACCAACGCGTGCTGCACGCCATCGCGGCGGGGGTCACCCAGGTGGTCAACCTCGGCGCCGGCTACGACGACCGCGCCCTGCGGTTGCGGCACTCCGGCGTGCGCTTCTTCGACCTCGATCTGCCCGGCATAGTCGCGGACAAGGCTCGCCGCCTCCACGTGACGGGCACCGACACCGCGCACCTCGCCCTGGTCGCGGTGGACCTCCACACCCACGATGTCGCCGAGGTCCTGGCGCGCGCCGGGCACGACGCCCACCGGCCGACCCTGTTCCTCGCCGAGCACCTCGCCCTGTTCCTGGAACCCGGCGACGTCGCGTCACTCCTGGCGGGGCTCTTCGACCGCGCGGCGGCAGGGAGCACCCTCGCCATGACCGCCGAGGTGCACCCGGCCGACCTCGACTCCGACCTCGTCGTCTCTACTGTGGACGACGTCATGTTCGGCGGCGCCGGACCGCTGCACACCATCCAATCCCGCGACGCCTGGCTGGCATTGTTCGCCAAGACCGGTTGGCGGGTCGACAACGCGGACGACGCGGACGAGGTGGCGGCGGTCGACCACTTCCAAGTGACCGTGGCCGATCGCCCCACCCAGATCCACACGGAGTTCCTCACCGCGACAGCGTGAGGAATCGCCCCTGTTCCGGCAGCTACGGCCAGGTTCGACGTCCCTTCGTCGTCGAGGGTGGTGCCGGCACCGGCGAGCACGTCGCTGGATGCGTGCGGCAGTGGTCAGCCGGCGTACGGGGCGGCGACGTCCAGGACCCAGGTGACGCCGAAGCGGTCGGTCAGCATCCCGAAGCCCGGGGCCCACGGCGAGGGGCCGTATTTCTCGATGAGGTCGGCGCCGTCGGCGAGCTTGTCCCACAGCGCGCCGACTTCCTCGACGGTCTCGCCGCGGACGGACACGAAGAACCGCTCACCGGTCAGCGTCAGGCCGTGCTCGCGCGTGGTGGCGGCGGGCGCGGCAGCGGCCGGCGCCTGGCCGGGCACGTCGTAGGCCATGATCCTGAAGCCGTCGTCGGCCGTGACCTGACCGAAGACGATTTTGTCGGCGTCGGGCAGTTCCTTCGGCATGCCGAAGTCGCCGTAGGTGATGGTGATGAGGTGGCCGCCGAACACGGTCCGATAGAACTCCAGCGCCGCGCGGGCGTCGCCGCGGAAGTTCAGGTGGGTGGTGGTGGAGATGGCCATGCGGGTGACTCCTCATTTGATGTTTCAGGTCCGGTAGGCCCGATATAGATCAGTTGAAAGGCCTAGAAAAGGGGGGTCAGCGGGCGAACCGGGTCGCTGACCGCCTCGATACGAAGGTTCGCAGCGATAGGTGCCAGGGTGTGGCACCTACTTCGGGCAGGATCAGGTTCATGCCGAGAACCTCCGCCCGACTGCTGGCCCTGCTGTCTCTGCTGCAGACCCGCCGTGACTGGTCGGGCACGGTGCTGGCCGACCGTCTGGGCGTCAGCCTGCGCACCGTGCGCCGCGACGTCGACCGGCTGCGCGAGCTCGGCTACCCCATCGCCGCCGTCAAAGGCCCTGACGGCGGCTACCGGCTCGGCGCCGGCGCCGAACTACCCCCGCTGCTGTTCGACGACGAACAGGCCGTCGCCCTCACCATCGCCCTGCAGATCGCCGCCACCACCCCGGGCAACGGCCTCGCCGAACCGAGCGAACGGGCACTGAACACCATCCGGCAGGTCATGCCCTCCCGGCTCCGGCACCGCATCGACGCGCTGCGCGTCACCGCCGTCGAACGACCCATCGCCCGGCCGGCCACCCCGGTCGACGGCGAGGTGCTCCTGGCCATCAGCGCCGCCGTCCACGCCCGCGAGATCCTGCGCTTCGACTATGGCGCCGAGGCCTCCGACGTACCCCCGCGCCGCGTCGAACCCCACCACCTCATCACCTGGGACGGACGCTGGTACCTCATCGCCTGGGATCTCGACCGGGACGCCTGGCGCACCTTCCGCGCCGACCGGATCACCCCGCGCACCCTCAACGGACCCCGGTTCATCCCACGCGTCCTGCCCGGAGGAGACGCCGCCACCTTCTTCGCCAGCACCTTCCGCGGATCCGGCGACGCCTCGGGCGACTGGCCCTGCCAGGGCACGGTGATCCTCGACCTGCCCGCCGCCACCGTGGCCCTCTACTCCCGCGACGGCCTGGTCGAGGAGGCCGGTCCCCACCGCTGCCGGCTCACCCTCGGATCCTGGTCCTGGCCCGGCCTCGCCGCCGCCATCGCCCGCTACGACGCCGACATCGAAGTCATCGGCCCCGACGAACTCACCGACGCCTTCGACCGCCTCGCCCGCCGATTCGCCAGGACCGCGGCCGGCCACGGCATGACCTCACCGACTTCCTGAGGTGCCAGTCCTGCGGAGGAAGTCCAGCATGTTCCCCGCCGGGACGGCCGTCCCGCAGGCGAGGGCCTATGGAGACGGCGACGATGCCGGCCTGCTCTGCTGGGCGACCCGGGGCGCTCGTGTCAGGGCTCACTCGCCTGCGGAGCGGCCGACCGGTCAGGACGTGGGGCCGGACTGCGCGGCAGGGCCATGGATGATCTGTTCCAGGCAGTCGCGGAACAGATCGTCGACGGTGCGGCCGGGTTGGAAGTACTCGGCCACCCCGGCCATCACGGTGGGGTACGCCGTGGCGTACGCGGCCATGTCGAAGCCGTCCAGGGCGTCGGCGTCGGGGCGGCCGGCCTGTTCCTCCAGGACGTAGCCGACGGTGAAGCGCAACACCGTCAACACGATCAGGCGAGCCTGCCGCAGGGAAATGCCCCGCCCGACCAGTGTGCTCATCGCCAGTTCGGAGATGGCGGCCATTTTGAGGGACAGCTGGGAGGCCGCGATGATCCGGGCTCCGTCCGGGTGGGTCAGCAACGCACGCCGCAGCCGCCCGGCCAGCCCGATCAGCCAGTCCTGCCAGCACTCCTCCGGCGCGGGTGATGCCAGCTCGGGGAACTGCTGATCGAGAATCGCCTCGGCGATCGCGGTGACCAGCGCCGCCTTGTTCGGAATGTGCCAGTAGAGCGTCGGCGACCGTATGCCGAGCCGGGCGGCCAGTTTGCGCGTCGTCACGCCGTCCAGGCCCTCGGCGTCCAGTAGCGCGACGGCCTCGGTGACGATCCGCTGCTTGTCCAGAACCAATTCCGCTACCTCCCTTGCGCACTCTATCAGTGATAGAGTTCTCTATCAGTGATAGAGAGACACGTCAGAGGGGGCAACGATGAGACACCGGCACTCGCTCCGCGACCTGCTGCACTGGGCGACCCATCGCATACCTGGCATTCCCGTGCACACCGAGCGGCCGGCCGGCCATCAGGGCCAGGTCCGCCACGACCACGGGTGGCGGCACTCGCTCCCGCACCACCGTTCGCACGGTGGCGAGCCCCACAGTGCGCACCACAGTGCGCACCACCACGGGTTCAACCACGCTCCGGCCCGTCCGCCTCGCGTGCTCGCGGCGTGGCAGACGCGGATCGCCCGCTTATTCGGTCAGGAGCTGGGATGAAGGCGGCGGTGCTCCACGAGGCCGGCGGCATCCCGCGCTATGAGGACTTCCCCGATCCGGTGGCCGGCGACGGCGAGGTGATCATCGAGGTCAAGGCGGTCGCCGTCGAGAACGTCGACAAGGCGATCGCGGCCGGCACCCACTACGCCGGCGAGAAGTACCTCGGCCGGTTCCCGGTGATCCCCGCCTTCGACGGCATCGGCGCCCTCCCGGACGGCACGCTCGTCGGGTTCGGCGACATCCGCCTGCCCTACGGCGCGCTCGCCGAGAAGGCCGTGGTGCCGAAGGGCTCCTACGTGCCGATCCCCGACGACGTCGACCCGGCCGTGGCGACCGTGATGGCCTCGGCCATCACCGCGATGTCGATGAAAGCGGCCGCCGGGTTCGTTCCCGGAGAGACGGTGCTGGTGCAGGGCGCCACCGGGGTGGCCGGGCGGCTCGCGGTCAAGGTGGCCCGGCTGCTGGGTGCCGGCCGGATCGTCGCCACCGGCCGCGACGACGACCAGTTGCGCCAGGTACAGGCCATGGGAGCCGACACGGTGATCAACACCGCGGTCTCCGACGAGGCTCTGGCGCAGGCGTACCTCGACGCCAAGGGGGACGGCGGCTACGACGTCGTCGTGGACTACCTGTGGGGCAGGCCCAGCGAGATCCTGCTGCGCGCGCTGGTGCCGAGGTCGTTCGCGTTCGGCAAGCCGACCCGGGTGGTCCAGATCGGCGAGTCGGCCGGCAGTGAGCTCGCCCTCGCCGCTTCGAGCCTGCGCACGTCCGGCGTGGAGATCTACGGCGCGGCCAAGGGGCTCGACCCGCAGACGATGGAAGAGCTGTACCAGCAGATCGTGACGTGGACGCGGTCCGGCGAGCTCACCTTCGACGTGGAGAAGGTCCCGCTGAGCGACATCGAGACCGCCTGGCAGCGAACCGACCTCAAAGGCAGGCGACTGGTCGTGATGCCATGACCGGCCACGGCATCAGCGATGATCACCGGTCGGCGATCCGTCGCCGTCCTCACCCACGGCGTCGACGGACCCGTCTCGAGCGGCGGCGCCTGGTGCCGTGACAGGAACCGACCACCGGCTTCGCGCGTAGCCGGCCGCGCCGATCGGATGTGCCGCACAGGTCCGAGCGGCGCGGGCCGCGGTCAGAATGTGGCGATCGGGTTGACCGGGCTGCCGGACGTACCGGCGAAGCGGACCGGCGCGACCGCGAGGTGGAAGTCCCACTGGCCGAGGTCGGCGGCCGTCGTCGCGCACGCCTCCAGGTCGCAGTTGTCGAGCATCCACAGCCCCATGGCGACCAGGCTCACGGCGTGGACCGGCATCAACACCTCTTCGTACCCCGACGGCTGCACGTCCTGAGGGGTGTCGGCGCCGATCAGCGCGACCTGCCGTTCATGCAGCCACGGCAGGCAGGACGCGTGCCAGCCGGCCTGCGTGAAACCGCCGGCCGCACCGGTCTCGTGCCGGACGCGGCCATGGCCGGTCCGCAGCAGTACCGCATCGCCGGGTCGCACCCGCACACCCTGGCGGCGCTCGGCCTCCTCGAGATCGTCGGGGAACACGCCCTGCCCCGGTTCCAGCCACGGCACATCTCGCGCGCTCGCGATGTCCAGCAGGACACCACGCGTGATGATCCCGTTCGCCGCCGCCGTGACGGACGCCCACGACGAGCCCGTCGCGGCGTCGACCAGCGAGTGCGACCGTCCGTTGTACATCGTGCCGTCCCAGTAGATGTGGCACGGCGAGTCGAGGTGGGTGAGGGTATTGCCGTGGAAGGTGATGCCGAGACGCTCGGTCGAAAAGCCCCAGCGCCGGTCGTTGCGGAATCCGGGCGCCGGCATGTTCTCGGCACCCGGCATGTCGGCGGCGCACGGGCACGTCGTCGTCGACCGCTCCATCTCCTCCGGCACGGCGACCTCCCACGCGCACGAGACGCTCCTGCCGTGGCGCACGGCCCTCGCCGCCGCCAGCCGGACGTCGTCGGTGATGTGGTTCAGAGTGCCGAGCTCGTCGTCGTCACCCCACCGTCCCCAGTTCGACAGCGTGTCGAAGTACCCGAGCACGTCGTCCTGTGTGGGCATCGGTCGCTCTGCCGTCATCCCAGCATCGGCTCCTCCGGTCAGGCGGTTCGAGACACCGGAGGCAGCCCGTCCCGCCCTCTCCTCTGACATGCCAAGGTCCGCTGAGCCGGCATGCTACTAGATCATCATGTCGGTCGCGTCCAGGTTCGGCCGGCCGGACGAGCGGCTGTCGCGCCGGTAGCGTCCGGGCGCGAGGTCGAATTCGCGTTTGAACGCGTTGGCGAAGGCGAACTCCGAGCCGTATCCCACCTGTCCCGCCACGACGCTCAGCGGAGCGTCGGAGTCGCGCAGCAGCCGCATCGCGGTCGTCAATCGCCACCAGGTCAGGTAGGTCAGCGGTGGCCGCCCCACGAGCGCTGTGAAACGACGGGAGAAGGCGGCCCGCGACAGTCCCGCGTGTGCGCCCAGGCCGGCGACGCTCCAAGGGTGCGCGGGATCGCGGTGGATCGCCTCAAGGGCGGCGCTGATGGCCGGGTCGGCGAGCGCGGCCGCCCATCCGGTGGCCCCGCCGCCCACCGGTTGGTCGGCGAGCCATGCCCGCAGGATGTAGAGCAACAGCGTGTCCAGCAGAGCGGGCACGAGGGCGCCGGTGCCCGGCTGGGGTTCTTCGAGTTCCGCGCGGAGCAGATCGACCGCGGCGCGCAGCCGGGGATGGTGCCCGGGCCGTGCGGGCAGGTGCAGCAGCGGAGGCAAGTCGTTCAGCAGCGGGTGAGCGCGAGCGGCGTCGAGTTGGTAGGCCCCGCACAACGTCACCGTGACCGGGGAGCCGGCGCGCGCCCGGCCGGCCGGTGCGGCGGCATATCTGCGTTCGAACCTGACGTCCTCCTGCGGATCACAGACGTGGTCGGCCACGGGCGTGGACGGAGCGTCGGCCAGGCCGTGCCGGCTCTCATGCGGGAGGAACACCACGTCGCCGACGGCCAGCGGGAAGGGGGCGCCGTCTTCGGGGATGAACCAGCAGGGGCCGCGCAAGACGATCTGAAATCCCGCCGCTCCCGGCACCGTGCGGAACCACTGCCCCCACGGCACCGGCCATTCGACCAGGGCCGATCGCGGCTCACCGGTGCGCATCACGGCGATCACATCGCTCAGCACATCCATCCCCGGAGCCTAGCGACGCTTCTCACCGCGAAGACGCTCTCTTAAGAATCCGAGATGAACGCGCATTGTCCGTCTCAGGCATCGGTCCTACGGTCGAATCACTCAAAGATCAGCAAGGAGCGGTACCCGTGCGGAGCGAGGGCCTGGTGCCGCTTCAGACAGGAACACTCATGACAGCAGAACCCGTATCGGGCCGGCCGTTAAGAGTCCGGGCGCGTCGATGATGGCGGCGCGCGTCCACGCCTTCGGCGGGCCCGACGTGATCCGCCATGAGCAGGTACCCCGTCCGTACCCTGGACCGGGGGAGGTGCTGGTGCGTGTGGCCGCCGCCGGGTTCAACCCCTCGGACGTCGGCTTCCGTGCCGGCATGATGCAGGGCTTCGTCCCGCATGACCTGCCGTTCACCCTCGGCTCCGAAGCCGCCGGGACGGTCGTCCGGACCGGAGACGGCGTCGAACACTTCAAGATCGGCGACCACGTCGTCGGCCGTCTCGACGAAGGCGGCGCGGCGGCCGACTACCTCACCGCCACCGCTGCCCGGCTGGTACATGCTCCCTCCACGCTTCCGATCGCCCATGCCGCGGCGATCCCCGTCGCCGGCCTCACCGCCTGGCAGGGACTGTTCGAACACGCCCGCATCGAACCAGGCACCCGGATCCTCATCAACGGCGCGGGCGGCGGCGTCGGCATGTTCGCCGTCCAACTGGCCCGCCATGCCGGCGCGCACGTCATCGCCACCGCCGGCCCCCGCAGCGCCGAACGAGTCCGCGCCTACGGCGCCGAGCAGCTCATCGACTACACACGGGTCCCGCCGCATCAGGCGCTGGACCGCCCGGTGGATCTGGTGTTCAACCTCGTCCCGATACCGCCCGACGCCGCGGAGGCGCTGTGCCGTGCCGTCCGTCCCGGCGGTTCGATCGTCTCGATCACCGTCCCGGTGAAACCCCCGGCCGGAACCGGCGTGACGGCCACGCACTTCGTCGCCCGCAACGACCCCGCCCAGCTCGCCGAACTCATCACCCTCATCGACGGCGGCATGGTGCGCGTGGACATCACGGCAGCCCGCCCGCTCACCGAACTCCCGGCACTGCACCGCGACGCCGAAGCCGGCCACACAAGCGGCAAGACCATCCTCATCCCCTGAAGAAGTGCGCTCTGATGCCCACCACCTTCACCCGCTCGGCCGCCCCGAGCCTCCGTCGCCCCGAGCCTCCGCCGCCACGCATACGCGATCGGCGGTGCCGTCCTGGCGACGGCCCAGGCTGTGGGCTGCTGCCGCAGCCTGGGCGTGGAACTTCACGTTGACCCCGGCGACGGACGCCCGGCCCAGGTCGTCGGCCCGCCTCATCCACCTCAACCGGTCGGCGCGTCTGCTCGTCCCGGCGAGAGTCGACAACGGTTCGGCTCTGCCCATCCTCGCGGGCATCATGGTCACCATGCCAGAATTCGTCGATCCGACCGGCAGGTTGATGACATCGTTCGTGGCCGCGCTGGCGGAGTTCCGCGCCGACCTCGATCATCCGGTTCCCTGGTTCGTCGATGACGTCGACCCGCGGGCTCTGGTCGACTCGGCGGCCTTCGAGGCGTACACCGCGCGCGTGCTCGGGGAGCGGAACCCATCGGGAGTACGGCCCGGATTCGTGCCGATGACCACCTTGTGGTGGGCCGACGGCGATCACTTCCTGGGCAGATTGGCCATCCGCCACAGACTCACCCCGGCACTGGAGAAGCTCGGCGGTCACATCGGCTATGACGTCCGGCCCGGTGCACGCCGCCAGGGTCACGCGACGGCCATGCTCGCCGCGGCGCTGCCGATCGCCCGATCTATGGGCATCTCCCAGGCATTGGTCATGTGTGACACCACCAATACCGCCTCGCAACGGGTCATCGAAGCCAACGGGGGACAACTGCTCGATGTCACCGGGCACAAGCGCCGATACCGGGTCCCGACCACGCGGTCCTGATCTTCGCTTGCGACTGTCCCCTTCAGCACCGAGGCCGGCGACGGCGAACTCGTCACATCGCGGACGGGGCGGGGGTCACGCTAGCGGCCGAGCATGCGCTGCAACAGCCGGGCGACCGTTCGGCGCTCGTCGGCGTTGAGCCGGGAGGTCACGGGGGCCAAGGCGTGTTCGAGGTCCTTGCGGACCCCCTCGGCCAGCACCAGGCCGGCGGCGGTCATGGACACGTCGATGGCGCGGCTGTCGACCGGGTTGCGAGCGCGCTGGAGGAGCCCGCGCCGTTCGGCCCGTTCGACCAGGCCGGACATCGTCGATCGTTCCAGCCCGAGGAAGTCGGCCAGCTCCGACATCTTGAGCGTGCGGTCGCGCAGGATGCCGAGGACCCGCAGCTGGGTGAGCGACAGGTCGTGCTCGGCGCCCACCCTGGTGAGCGCGCCCGTCACGACGAACGCGCACTGGGCGAGCGCGTCAACGATCGCCTCGCCGCCGGGCTGGGTCTCGGCGGCCCGCGTCGTGTGTGGTTTCACGCTCACCCGGCCAGCGTACTTGACTCAGTTGGTATTACGAACCATCCTTGAGATGGTTCGTAATACCAACTATCGAGTCGGGAGCCCTGTCATGCGCGCAGCCGTCGTCACCTCGTTCGACTCCCCACCCCGCTACGGCGAGTACCCCGATCCGGTGGCCCACGGCAAGGACGAGGTGGTGGTGGAGGTTCTCGCCGCAGGACTGCATCCGCGGGTGCGTTCCCAGGCCGACGGCTCGCACTACACCAGCACCGACGAGCTGCCCCTGGTGCCCGGCGTGGACGCTGTGGTGCGCGACCCGAAAGGTCGCATCCGCTACACCGTCATGGACGACACCACCCTGGGCACCATGGCCGAACGCACCGTCATCGACCTCAACCGCAGCGTCGTGCTGCCCCACGGCATCGATCCCGCGCTGCTCGCGGCCGCGATGAACCCCGTGATGTCGTCATGGGTCGCGCTGCGCCGACGCATCGACTTCCCGCGCAAGCAGCGGGTGCTCGTGCTCGGCGCCACCGGCAACGCCGGCCGCATGGCGGTCCAGGTCGCCAAACGCTTCGGCGCCGCCCACGTCATCGCCGCCGGCCGCGACGAGGCCCTCCTGGCGCAGCTGCCCGCCCTCGGCGCCGACCAGACGTGCCGCGTGGACCAACTCGCGGCCGCCTGCGACGTCGACGTGGTCATCGACTACGTGTGGGGCGAGCCCAGCGCCCGGGCCATGGTCGACATGCTCACCGCCCGCCGCGACCGCGGCGCACCCATCACCTGGATACAGATCGGCTCCGTCGCCGGCCCGACCGCCCCGATCCCGTCCGCCGCCCTGCGTTCGGCCCGCCTGAACATCGTGGGCAGCGGCATCGGCTCGGTCCCGGGCCGCGACTTCGTCAAAGAGCTACCCAAGCTCGCCTCCGCGATCGCCGGCGGCGCGTTCGACGTCCGGGTCCGCGCCCTGCCTCTCGCCGACGTCGAACAAGCCTGGACCGACGCCGCCACCACCCGCGACCGCATCGTCCTCCTGCCCTGACCCACCACGCCCGAGCCGAGCCGGAGGGTCGTCACAAGGGGTGTCTCCCGAGGGTGGCGTTACTCCTGAGAAGGAGTTCACCACTCACCCCAGGAGCAAGCAGGGCAGTTCGCTACTCAGCTCGCTGCGGGTTGTCTCGTACCGCTTCGGTCGGCGCGGTCGGCGGGTGGTCACCGCCCAGCACCCGCTCACAGTCGACGAGCGTCGCCTCGAACAACGGGTTATCAGGAGCCGAGTCAGGACGGCGGGAACGACGCGCCCGCTCAGTCGTCGTCGGCTTGTGCCGCGGCGGCGATGGGCTGGAGCCCCGCGGCCAGCTCGTCGAGCTCGTCAGCGCTGAGCGCGTCGTACGCCGGGGCTGCCAGCTCGTCGGTGAGGGCTTCGATCCGCTGCTTGATCTCCCGGCCGGCGTGGGTGAACCGGCCGGCGGCGTCCACCAGGCCGCGGCCGCGCAGCCCGTCGACGACAGCGGCCAGCTGTGCCGTGGGCAGGTGGTGGATCCGGCCGAACTCCTCCGCCCTCATCCCGAGGGATAGGGCCATGAGGACGTGGGACTCGGTGCCGCCGATGCCGTGGGCGAGCAGGGCGGCGTTGTGGCCGTCCCCGCGATGCTCCCGCAGCAGCGTCGCCGCGTGCCAGAGCCTGGCCACCGGCTCCTCGGGCACATCCAGCGCCCGGAGCCCGGCGTACAGCGCTCGGCCCTCGGGCGGCGCGCTGCCCGCTGCTCGGGTGGCGAGGTCGGCGACCCGCACCAGACCGGGGGAGTCGGCGAGCTCTCCGATCCTCTGCCGCAGGGCGGCGGCGCTGCCCCGCTCGCGTACGGCGATAGCCTCCTGCGGAGTGATCTTCCCCCACACCCACGGGATGTGGCGCGCCACCTCGCCGTCGGCGAAGTTGTAGAAGACCGCGTGCACCACCTCGGCCGGCACCGGCCCCAAAGGCGCGGCCCGGCCGGCGAAGTATCCGTCCCAGTAGTTACGCATGCCCAGGGCCAGGAACTCCTCGGTGGGCACCTCGGAGAAGGTGACGGTGGCGATCGGCTCGACGAGCTCGAACATGCGGTGAATCTCGGCCTGTGGGTGCGGCATCGTTCGCATCTCCCTAAGTCGTAACAGCGCCCTGGTGGGCCTGTTCTCACCCCAGCTACGAACAACATGGCCCGGATCCGACAACTCCGGTCGATTCCGCCGGGCAGCGTCGCAATATCATCCAGACTCGGTCACCCGCTCGGTTGCCGCGGCCTGGTCGCGCACCGTGCCCGCGCCGATGCGCTGGCCGAGACGCTGGCCGTGGTGCTGGCGCAGATCCACGCCACCCAGGTGATGCTCCTCGAGGCAATGAGCACGGCGCGGCTTGAACGGCGTGCGACCAGGCGGAGATCGCCGACAGCTTGCGGGCCACGGTGGCGACGCGGTCAGCGCCGGCGAATCCGGCGACCTCGAACGCACCCCCGACGTGGCCCCCTCGACCTGAGCCCCACGCCACGCGCTGGACGTAGCCTTGCTTCTAGAACCGGCCGGGGGCTCGGGGGCCGGTGAGGGGAGAAGCCGGTGCAACTGATCATGTCCACTGACGGGTTACCTCGTGCAGAGCGATTCGATGGCTGGCTCGACCACATGTCGCAGCTCGTGGTGCCAGTGCGATTCAGATCTGACAATCCGACCGACTTCCACGGCAGGATCGAGGCGATGGACCTGGGGGCCGTCCAGATCTCCTCCCATGTCCTCGCCCATTGCGACGCGTTCCGTACGTCCCGGCTGATCCGCCGGTCGGACCCGGAGATCTTCTATCTGCTGTGCAATCAGGGCGGCCCGATCGGCCTCACGCAGGACCGCAGGCACATCACGCTGGGTCGCTACGACATGGCCCTCTACCACACCTCGCGCCCTTACCACGTCGGGACGGCCAGGGGACAGGTCAACCATGCGGTCCTGGTGTCATTACCCGGCAACCTGCTGCCCTTCGCCGGTCACGCGCTCGAGCGGAGCGTCGCCAGCGTGCTTTCGGGAGCTCACGGCATCGGCGCATTGGTCGCGCGTTTCCTCACAAGTCTGACCTCCGTCACAGGCTCCTACTCATCGGCCGATCTCGGGCGGCTGGACGTCACGCTGACCGACATGGTCACCATGCTGCTCGGCCATCATCTGGACGCCGTCCTGCCTCGCGAGACGATGCGCACCACTCTGCTGCTGCGCATCCACGCCCATATACGGCAGAATTTGGGCGACTACCAGCTGTCTCCAGCGGCGATCGCCGCCGCGCACGGCATCTCCCTGCGCACCCTGCACCGGCTGTTCGCATCCGAGAACACGACCGTCGCCGGATGGATCCGCAGGCAGCGGCTGGAACGCTGCCGCCGCGACCTGGTGGGCCCCGCCGCCGAGCGGCGGCCGATCCACTCCACGGCGACCCGCTGGGGCTTCTCCGATGCGGCCGTCTTCACCCGCGCCTTCCGCGCCGCGTACGGGATGAGCCCGAGGGAATATCAAGCCCGGCAAGCCCCGCCCCGATCGACTGACGATCGCCCCGCGCACGACAGCCGCGCCGCCGGTCCGGAGCCGAGTTCCGGGAAGCGGAAGAAGGGATCATCACCGTGAACTTCCTGCGACGTACAGGCTTACCTGTGTGCATGCCATGGCCGACATGCTCACCGCCCGCCGCGACCGCAGCGCACCCATCACCGGGAAACAGAAGCGGCATCGTACGGTCGTGCCCGCGGGCGGTGCCGCAGACGGCTCAGCGCCGTCCTCGGGTGCTCTGCTCGCGACCAGCCGGACGGCGACCGAAACGGAGGTTCCTCGACGTCGACGAGCCGGGGACTGCCTCCACCAAGCCACACATCGGCACATGCCAGTGTTCCGCAGGTCACTCGAATACCATGCAGCGCGGCAAGGTCCACGATCAGGGACACCGTTTCCGAGACTACGCGAATTTCGAGGATCAGCGTGGCGAGCACCCCCCACACCGCAACCGCCACTCACGCCTGGATCAGCCACCGCCGCTGAGATCGAGTAAGGCCATCGGACTCGTCGACGGAAGCGAGTCAAGGGCGGCACATAGGGTGGACAGGGTCACCTGGGCGGTTGCCACGGTTGTGCGCGTCGCGTCTGCGGGATCGCCCTGCGCTCTGGACATGGCAGGGAACCGCAACGGGCCGGCGGCCCTGACATTGGCCAGGTGAGACGCCTCGTTCAAGATGGCGAGCACCGCCGAGACCCGATGCCGGACATCGGTGACGAAGAAGGCGTCGCGCATTATCGGTCGGTGCGAGCGCGCTGGCCCGATTCTCGTACTCGCGGCGGGCCTTGCGCTGGGCCGGGACCGCTGGGGTGCCTTGGTCGCCGTCGAGCGCGCGCTCGGCGGTGCGGAGGAAGTCGGCGACCTTGCCCGGCATCTCGAAGGTGACCGGCAGCTCCGGAGCCGGGCCGTCTTCGTGCTCGATGGCGGTGGGCCCAGGGCGGGCGGCCAGGTCATCAACGTCCGCCGGGCGACGGCCGGTAGGGAAGCGGCCAGTGACGGCCCCGAACCACTCCGAGCCGACCGACTCGTCTCATCCTCGTCCACCTCTGGCGCATCAGGGTTCCGAAGCGGGCGCAGGGCGCCGGCGGCCGGAACGCTGGCGGTGAAGCTGTAGCGACACACTCTCCGGGAATGCAGAATCACTGAATTCCGGCCCCCGCCTTCAGGTCGAACTCGACTCTGGCCATGGTCCATCCTCGCTCGTGGGCGAACTCGTCCGACTCCATGCAGATCTGCTGATCGGCCTAGGTAGCTGACTCAACGGCCGAGGTCGACGCCGGGATCGATGATCGGACGGGAGCGCTCCGTGCCTGCTGTGGCTTCGCTGCAGGAGCGTGAACGCGGCAGAAGTTGGCACGCATAGACAGCGGATTGGCACTCAAGCACAAGGACATCCGGCAGCCCCCTCGTAAGGTCAGCACGTGACGGATATCCAGAAGGGAAACCACGCATGCTTATCCGCAAAACCCTCGCCATCCTGACCATCGCCGAGGCCGCGTCCCTCGCCGTGCTTGTGCCGTCGACGGCACAAGCGGCCGCTCCATCACAAGCCATGGCCCCCGCCTCGATCGGCACCTGCAATAGCCGCGCTGACACCGCCGGTACTTACTACACGGCTTACTGTCAAGGTGGTGGCGGGTCTACGTTTTGGGCCGTCGTCACCTGCAGGTACTCGGACGGTAGCTACACAGGGAGGAGCGGTCCCGAGCGATTCGCCGGCCAGGGTGTGTGGTCTCGAGCCGACTGTCCCGCCGGGACCGTACGCTCAGGTAGCTACACACAGAAGGTTCCGTGAGCTATTTCCATCTTCAGGCGGCTGTGCGATGCGGTGTCTACAGGGCGGTAATGGCCTCGCAGAGGTCGGCCAGCCTTAACCAGGATCCCGGCTGGCAATCGCGGACAATCCAACAAATCCAATATCAACGTGCACGGCCACTATTCCTTTCAACGTCCGCAGCTGGGTGGCGGGCCTTGCGTGATCCTGACGCCGACGACGCCGATTGATGGGACCGGCGCAGCCCGTCCAGCACGAGGGTGATGACACTGTCGGCCTCGGCCCGCCAACCGGGGCGGTCATGGGCCGCACCGATGCCATGCAGTGCCATCATGACGGCACCGGCACCCACGTCGTCGCGGACGGCGCCGTCCTTCACAGCGGCGGCCACCAGGTCGGTGACAGCCTGCTCCAGCGCCCGACTGCCCTCGGCGAGCGCACCCGAGCCGGTGGCCATGAGCGTGGCCAGCGTCCGGGCGAGGCCCTGGTGGGCATCCATGTAGCCGACCATGCCATGCAGGAAGGTCGCCAAGGCCTCCTCCGCGGGCAGTGTGGCCTGCAACTGGCGGGCGCGGTCGCACAGCGTGGCGACCTCCTCGTGATAGACCGCCTCGGCCAGCGCCTCCCGGGTGGGGAAGTGGCGGTACAGCGTGCCGGTGCCCACACCGGCCAGGCGGGCGAAGTCATCGAAGCGCAGGTCGAAGAAGTCTCCGGCGTCGAAGACCTCCCGGGCCTTGGCGAGCAAGGCCTCGCGGTTGCGCTGGGCGTCGGCACGCAGCGGCTTGGCGGCGGTCATGCGATACCTCGCGTTGACAAACGGAAACTACCTCCATATTTTTCTAAAGTGGAGATGACCTCCGATTCGATTGTATCCCACGAGGTGCAGCTTGAAGATCCTGATGTTCGGCCGAGGCGTGATCGCCACCGTCTACGGCTGGGCCCTGCAACAGGCGGGACATGACGTCGAGTTCTACGTCCGCCCGGGCCGCGCGGCGACGTACGGGGAAGCGGTGGACCTCGATCTGCTCGATACGCGGCGCCGGGTGTGGGGGCAGCGCGTCGTCCAGAAGTGGCCGGTGCGCTACCGCGAGGAACTGGAGCCGAACCACGACTTCGACCTGATTGTGCTCAGCGTGCAGCACTACCGCTTGGCGGAGGCGGCGGCCTTCCTGGCACCGAGCGTCGGCCAAGCCACGGTGCTGGTCTTCGGCAACATCTGGTCCGAGCCGCTGGCCGCGATCGGTGCACTCCCTGTCGACCACGTCGCGTGGGGCTTTCCCCAAGCCGGCGGCGGGTTCGGCGAGGACGGCGTGCTCCGCGCGGCGCTGCTCCCGGCGGTCATCTTCGGCACCCTCGGCCAGCCTCTGACCGACCGTGAGCGGGCGGTACGCCAGGCGTTTCGCGAGGCCGGGTTGCGGCTGCGGGAGCAACCCGACTTCCGCGGCTGGCTGTGGATCCATTTCGTGTCGAACGCGGGCCTGCACTCGCAGGGCCTGCGGCTGGGCTCGTTGGCCAAGCTGGCCGGGGCGACGGGCGACTTGCGCGAGGCGCTGCTGGCCGGCCGCGAACTTCTGCCGCTCCTTGAAGCGCGCGGCCTTGACCTGCGACGTCACCGGGGCGGCGGGCTGCTGTTCCGGGCGCCCACCTGGCTGACGGCCCCCGCGCTCGCCTGGCTGACCGCTCATGTCGCCCCGGTGCGCGTGAATTTCGAGGCGCACTCCGACCCCGACGCCGAGGAGCCTCGTGAGGTCTGCCGAGACACCCTGGCCGAAGCACGACGGTTGGGCATCTCGGTACCGCGACTGGAGGCGGCGGAACCGAGCTTCGCCCGCGAGGTGACAGGCTGAGCGGGCGGCTACGAGACTTCCCCGCAGTTCCGCTGTGATCCTCCCTTGGCGGCGAGGGTAGGAACCTGCACGACCTCGTCGGTGGGTCCAGGAAGAAGAACCTCTCCAGCTCGGGGCGGGTCGGCTCCCCGGCGAATTTCCGTACGCTTCGGCCTGCTCATCAGTCAGAAATTCACCGGCACGAATCGGACCGTAGCCGGCCCCGGTGAAGTTGCCCCGGTTGTGTGGACAGGTCGGGGTTTGCGGCTATGCGGCAGCGTAGCGGTTGTGTTCGGCGTCGTGTCGGCGTTCGTATTCGGC
>NZ_JBEXGT010000065.1:0-42245 GCF_040607475.1 Sphaerisporangium sp. NPDC005288
GGTCGAGCAGCCGTCCGCGCAGGGCATCTCCACCTCCGTCCGCCTCCTCCCCGCCCACGCGGCCCCCCCCTCGCCCCCCCCCCCCCCCGCCACACCACCGTGGGGCCTCAGTCCTCGCTCGCGTCCGGTTCGCGACCGCTGTACAGCACCTCCCGCTCCCACCGGTCGCGTGGCTGGGTGTGCAGCCGCCAGTAGTGCTCGGCGATCTCGTCGGGGTCGAAGGCGGTGCCCGGCCCGACGACCCCGCCCACGGTGACGCCGGCCACGTGCACGCCGGAGCGCCCGTACTCCTGGTCCAGCAGCGCGATCAGCGTGCGCACACCGGTCTTGCCGAGCGAGAGGCTGGCGTACCGCCGCTCCGGCTCGGGCATCCCCCCGGTGATGACGAACGTGCCGGCGCCGCGCTCGGCCATCGCGGGCAGGACGTGCATGGCGGCGGTGAACGCTCCTGCCACGTTGACCGCCCAGGTGTCCAGGAGGGTCTTCGCCGTCAGCTCTCCCAGCCGGTCGGCCCTGACCAGAGCCGCGTTGTAGACCACGACGTCGGGCGGGCCGAGCCGGTCGGCCGCCGCGTCGAGGGCGTCCCGCAGAGCGTCCTCGTCGGTGGCGTCGGCCACCAGGCCCTCGACCGGCACCCCGCTGAACGCCAGAGAGTCGACCGCCTCCCGCACCGTCGCCTCTCCTCGCGCGATGACGGCGATGGGCAGCCCCTCGCGCGCGAACCGGCGCGCGACCGCCTGCCCGATGCCGGGGCCGACTCCGATGATCACAGCTCCGGACATCTGCGCCTCCTTCGGCCTCGCTCGACGAACGGCGAGACGCCGCCGCGACGGGAGACCCGGACGCTCGGGGGGCGTCGCCCAGGTGAGCACACTGTCGCCGCCGGGAGATCTGGCGGGCTATCTCTACCTATGTAGAGTTCCAGTATGCCAGGTGGTCCCCGGATGACGACGCAGGTGCAGGGGGTGCTCCGGGCGCTTCTCGACGAGCCCGGCACACAGCGCTACGGGCTGGAGGTGTGCGAGGCGACCGGCCTGCCGAGCGGCACGGTCTACCCCATACTGGCCCGGCTGGAGCAGATCGGCTGGGTGGAGAGCCGGTGGGAGGATCCCGCCGCGCATGTCAGCGAGGGCCGTCCGCGGCGCCGCTACTACACGATCACGGCGGACGGCGCGGCCCTCGGCCGCGACGCCATCGCAGGGGCCTACCGCTCACGTCGGCAGCCCCTCCCGGCCTGGCTCGCCGGCCCCGGGACGACGGGATGGGCGTCGTGACCCGGCGCGCGCCCGCCGAAGGCGCCTGCGGCGCCGGCGCGGTGCTGCGCGCGTTCCGCGAGGCTCCCACCGGCGAACGCGCCGAGCTGGTCGAGCGCGCGTACGCGGTGGCCGCGTACTGGCATCGCGATCAGAGACGCCGCAGCGGCGACCCCTACATCACCCATCCTGTGGCGGTCGCCGTCATCCTCGCCGAGGCGGGCATGGATCACGAGGTGGTGTGCGCGGCGTTGCTGCACGACGTGCTGGAGGACACCGGCTGCTCCGAGGCCGAGCTGGCCGTGGAGTTCGGCGCCGGCGTCACCGGCCTGCTCGCGGTCCTGCGGCGCCTGGAGGACCCCGCGGGCCCCCCTGACGGCTGGCCGGCCTCCACCGACACGCGCGTGCTCATGCTCAAGCTCGCCGACCGGCTGCACAACCTGCGGACGCTGCGGTTCCTCAGCCCCGCCAAGCAGCGCCTGAAGTCGCGGCAGTCCCTGGAGGTGTTCGTGCCCGTCGCCCGGCGGCTGGGCGTGGCGGAGATCGAAAGAGAGATCGAGGAGCTGGCGACCGCCACGATCGCCGCCCAGACCGCCCTGACCGGCCACGGCGAGGCCGTCCCGGGGTCGCGACCTTCCGCGGACGACCAGAGCGGGATGCGCATGGCCTTCGGGGCGATCTCGCTGGGCGCGGCCCTGCTCCCCGCTTCGGCCCGTGCCCGCTGGCTGGCGGAGTGGCGCGGCGAGCTGCACGCGCTGCCCGGCGGGCGGGCCCGCGCCCGTTTCACCGCGCAGCTTCTCGCGGGCATGCCGCGGATGGCGCTCGCGCTCCGGCGGACGACGCCCGTCCCGGTCCGGCGGCTGCTGGAACGCGGCGCCCGCGTCGTCCGCTGGGCCATCGCGAGCGACGTCCGCGCGTGGACGCTGCTCGCGCCACCGGTGGGGTGGGTGGTCGTCAAGACGGCGGCGACCGGCCTCGGCGACGCCCTGGCCATGCTGCTGTCCCTCCCTCCGCTGATGCAGGCGGGGGTGCGCACGCTGCGCTCCCGGCTCGGCGTGCCCCATCCCCGCCCCTCCAAGGACCGCTGCTGACGACGGGAGACCTCGCCCGAAGCCGCCTACGCTGGGAACGCACCCGCAGAAGCCGAGCCCCGGAGACAGAGTGAGCAGCATCGAGATCGTGGTCGACGACCTCTCCGGTCCGCCGATCGCCGAGTTCCTCCAGGCGCACCTCGCGGAGATGCGGTCCATCACCCCTCCCGAGAGCGTGCACGCCCTCGACCTCGACGCCCTCCGCAAGCCCGACGTCACCTTCTGGTCGGTCATGGACGGCGGCATCCTGGTGGGCTGCGGCGCGATCAAGAGGCTGGACGCCGAGCACGCCGAGGTGAAGTCCATGCGCACGGCACCGCGGCGCAAGCGGAGCGGCGTCGCCACCCTGCTGCTGGAGCACATCATCGGCGAGGCCAGGCGCGAGGGGTTCACCCGGCTGAGCCTGGAGACCGGGTCGCAGGAGTTCTTCCTGCCCGCCAGGAGGCTGTACGAGAAGCTCGGCTTCGCCTACTGCGAGCCGTTCGCGGACTACGGGCACGACCCCAACAGCGTCTACATGACCCGGACGCTCTGAACCCTCTTCCTGCGCGAACTTTCTTCCCTAGCCGGCGCTCTAACCAGTGCGAAGGGAGAAGTCATGAGAATACGCACACTGGCCGCGCTGGTCCTCGGGGGGCTCATGGCCGCCGCACCGGCGTCGGCCGCCGTCGCGCCCGGCCACGGCGGCCCGGCCACCGCCGCCGGCCTCGGCGCGGCCACCACCATGGCCGCCGCCGGCCCCCGGAGCGCCGCCGGGACGGGCACGACCGGACGGGGGATGTCCGGGCACGAGCACGCGGGAGACACCGGAGACGCGGTGCGCTATGCCGCGCTGAGGACGTGCAAGAACAAGAAGAAGGAGGACAGGCCCTGCGGGCCCTGGCGGCTCATGCTGCACAGCGGCAAGGTCAGGGAACTGCCCGACGCGCGGGTGTTCCCCCGCGACGGGCATCGCAAGGTGCACAAGGACTCGCCGGCCCCGATCGCGGTCAGCGGGAACGGCGGGCACATCGCGTACGTGCGCGAACGCGACGACCGCCTGGTGGTACGGGAGCTCACCGGGAAGGTCCACGTCATGCCGGCGGCCGCGTTGCCCGCGAAGACGAACATGATGGGCCTCGACCTGGCCCTGTCGCTCGACGGGAGCACGCTGGCGGTACACGACGGCGCGAACGAGAAGTTCCTGTGGCTCTACGACGTGGCGTCCGGCAGGCGGCTCGGCTCCCTGCCTGCGGGGGACGAACTGCTGGGGTTCAGCGGCGACGAGGACCAGGTGCTCACCAGGAGGCAGACCGACGAGAACACCACGGAGATCATCAGCTATGACCTGAGTGGCGCGGAGGCGACGCGGCAGGTGCCGCCGCAGATCGCGGCGCAGGACGTGCCGATGGCGCTGCACGCGGACGGCGACCTGGTCGCCTTCTACTCCGAGGGCTCCCGGGCTCTGAAGCTGTTCGACCTGCGCTCCAACGCCGTGGTGAACAGCGTGCGGGTGAAACTGCCCGGGGGCGGGGCGCCGGACATGGTCGACTGGACCGGCGCCCGCCAGGTCACCCTGCACGTCCTCACCGGCGATGCCGGCAACGGCACGATGCACATTCTCCAGGTGGACCCAGGGACCGGCGCCGTCCGGGTCCGCGACACCTACCGGGTCAAGAACACCTTCGTCTTCGCCGCCTGCGGCGGCTGACCCCCGCCCGGCTCCCGGCACGCCGGCCCGGGTGACGCGGCCGGCGACCGGGTGACGCGGCCGGGTGAGCCCGCCCGGGCTCCGGTGCGCGGGGCCCGGGCCGGCTCGGCCATCGCCGGTCAGCCGGTCAGCCGATCGGTCGACCGGTGGGTCGGTCAGCCGACCGGTCAGTCAGCCGATCGATCGGCAGGTCGGTCGGTCAGCCGGCCTGGTCGCCGGGGGGCAGGTAGGGGCTTTCCTCGTCCACGGGGCCCGAGGGGCCGACGCCGGTGCCGTGTTCGGGGGTGGAGACGCCGTACGGGCGGCGGGCCCGGTGCTCGACGCCGACCTTCCTGCGCCCGGGCTCCTCCTTGCGGTGTGCGATGCGCTCGGCGCGGGCGGTGGTGCTCGTGCCCACTCCCAGCGGCGAACTCGCCTCGCTGTCGATCGGGGACACGCCGTGCCGTTCCACCTCGGTCATCACCCGCGGCGGACGGACGCCGCCGCGCGGCGGGCTGTCGAACGCGCGGTCGCCGGCCATGGCGACGTCCCGGTGGACCTGCCGGCGGATCTCCTCGATGTCGGGCATGCTCCCGGCGGCACCGCCAGGCCCTCGTGGCTCAGTCATGATCTCCACCCCCCGATCGGCCGGCGACGTCATCGCACATGCGCCGCCGTCCATGTACATACCCACCCACCTGGGCATCGCCCGGATCCGCCGCCGCCGCGGCGGTGTTCCGGCGCGGTCAGAGGTCCACCAGCCTGGCCCGGGCCTGGCCGCCCGCTCCGGTCGCCTGTCGCCAGACGGGACTGTCGACGAAGTGGTTGTCGAAGCGTTCCTGGGTCTGGAGGATCTCCCCCGGGCCGGCCTCGCCCCGGCGGACGCGGTCGGCCAGCCGGAAGTAGTCGAACCGGTCGTCGCCCGGCGCCTTGATGATCAGCACGTCGGCGCCCACGCCGTCCGGCGTGCCCCACGCGTGCGTCATCAGCGGGGGCACCAGCAGGAAGTCGCCCTTCTCGATCGTGACGACGCGCTCGCCGGTCAGGACGCGCAGCGCGCCGTCCAGCATGAAGAACAGCTCGGGCGCCCGCTTGTGGAAGTGCGGCGGCGGGCCGTCGGTGCCCGGGCCCAAGGTGGTGCGGACGGCGTTCATGACGCCGCCCGTATCGCCGGCGTCGGCCAGCAGCCAGGTGCCGTTGGGCGACCCGCCGAGGTGCTCGGCCTCACCCGCACGCGTCAGGACCGGCTCGGTCGCGCGGCCATCGGTAGAGGACATCGTTCATCCTTCGCTCGCTGATAGTTATGATCCGAATAGTACGAGGGCTAACTATCTTGCGTCAAATATGCTGCCGCCATGAGCGAGCAGGATGAGCACGACCTGACCGACGTGATCCTCGGGCAGTGGCGGCGCGAGCGTCCCGACCTGGACCTGTCGGCCATGGGCACGCTCGGCCGGCTCTGGCGGCTGGCCGAGGTGCTGCAGCCGCTCGTGGAGGAGGTCTTCACCCGGCACGGGCTGCGGCGCGGCGAGTTCGACGTGCTCGCGGCGCTCAGGCGCGCCGGCGAGCCCTACACACTCATCCCGTCCGAGCTGGCCGACATGCTGATGATGTCGCGCGCGGGCATGACCAACCGGCTGGACCGGCTGGAGGAGGCCGGTCTGGTGGAACGCCGGCTCGACCCGGCCGACCGCCGTAGTTTCCTGGTCGCGCTCACTCCCCGGGGACGCGAGGTGATCGACGCGACGATGACCGACCACGCCGCCAACCTGCGGCGGCTCGTCTCCTCCCTCCCGCCCGGCGAGGCCGGCACCCTCGACCGAGCCCTGCGGACCCTTCTCCACACGCTCGGCTGACGGCCCCGCCGGTCACGCCGTGCCGGGAGGGACGGCCAGCACGATCTTGCCCCGCCGCGGCCCTCGCGCGGCGAGCGCGTGAGCTCGGGCCGCCTGCGCCAAAGGGAACACCTCCCGCAACGGAAGGCGGAAGCGTCCTTGCTCGAAGATCGCGGCCGCGACGGCGAGGCCGTGGCGTCCGTCCGGCTCACCGCCCAGATCGCCGACCGAGAGGCGGACCCCGAGTCGCGGGCCGGTGAAGTCCGCGATCGTGACGACCGACGCCGCACTGCCGGTGATCGCGACGAGTTCAGGGAGCGAGCCCGCGCCGGCGACATCGAGCGCGACGTCGATCCGGCCGTCGTGACGCGCGCGCACCCGCTCGGGCAGCCCGGGACCATAGATCGTCGGGACCGCGCCGAGCCCGGCGATGAACTCCTGGCTGTCCGGGCCGCCCGTACCGACCACGCGGGCGCCCCGCGCGATCGCCAGTTGCACGGCGACGCCACCGACACCGCCCGCGGCGCCGTCGACCAACAGGGTGGTCCCCTCGCGCACGTCGAGCAGGTCGAGCACCCGTGTCGCCGTCTCGATGCTCGTACCGCCGGCGCCGGCCTCCTCCCACGACATCGACGCCGGTTTCGCCGCCCAGAAAGCCAGAACGGCGAACTCGGCGCTCGCCCCGCCGAGGCGCGAGACGTCGACCGCGCCGAACACCTCGTCCCCGACCGCGACACCGATGACATCCGGCCCCACCTCGTCGATCACTCCCGCGGCGTCGACCCCCGGAATGTGCGGTAGAGCGAGCCGCTCGGCGGACGGAGACCGTCCCTCGCGGAGCACGACATCGACCGGCGAGACCCCGGCGGCCCTGACTCTGACGCGCACCTGTCCCCGGCCCGCGTGCGGCTCCGGGAACGGACCGACCGACAACACCTCGGGAGGACCGAACCGATCGAACTGGACTGCGAACACGATGACCCCTCTGACCTGGACGACTGGACCGTGACTACAGTAGGAGCGGTCCAGGAACGATCGTTCCGGATAGCGCGGAAGTGAGAGGTGCGCGAGGCACATTGACTCGAAAACGCCGGACGGACGCCGAGCACAACCGGCGGCGCATCGTCGGGGTCGCGCGGGCCGCGTTCGCCTCGGAGGGGCTCGGCCTGCCGATGCGCGAGATCGCCCTGCGCGCCGGCATGGGCGTCGCCACCCTCTACCGGCATTTCCCGTCGCGTCAGGACCTCATCTCCGCCGTGCTCGCCGAGCAGGTCGCACGGTGCGAAGAGGAGATGCGCGAGGCTCTCGCCGACCCCGACTCCCGGCGTGCGCTGCGCGGCGTCATCGTCCGCTTCGGCGAACGGCAGGTGCGTGACCGGCGCCTCACCGAAGCGCTGTTCGGCGCGCACACCGCGGGAGCGGCGTACGCCGAACGGCGCCGGGCGCACGCCGAGGCGTTCGCGCTGCTGGTGCGGCGCGCCCGTGCGGAGGGCGCCGTCCGCGAGCGAGTGTCGGTCGAGGACGCCCGCATCGCCCTTATGGCGCTCACGTCCCTCCGGGCCCTGCCCCCGGAGAGGGCCTCCTCGGCCATGCGGAAACTGACCGGCCTGCTTCTCACCGGCGTCCTGACCGGTGAGGCCCCCGGGTCATGATGTCCACCCCGTCGATCAGCAGATGCGGGGCAGCGGGTCGCCGACGAGGAGGTCGACGATGCGGGTGCCGCCGAAGCCGGTCTTGAGCAGGACCAGGCCGGGCGGGTCCTCCCCGATGCGGCCCACGACGGCGGCGCCCTCCCCCAGCGGGTGCCCGCGCAGGGCCGCGAGGGCCGCGTCGGCGCGGTCGCCGGCGACCACGGCGACCATGCGGCCCTCGCAGGCGACGTACAGCGGGTCGATGCCGAGCAGTTCGCACGCGCCGCGCACGGACGGGCGCACCGGGACCGCCTCCTCCTCCACGACCACGGCCACCTCGGCCGTCTGCGCCACCTCGTTGAGCACGGTGGCCACCCCGCCCCGGGTGGCGTCCCGCAGGCACCGCACCTGCCGGCCGGGGCAGGCGTCGAGCAGACGGGCGGTCAGGCCGTTGAGCGGCGCGGTGTCGGAGACCAGGTCGTCGGCCTCGATGTCCAGCCCGCCGCGCGCGAGCATCACCGTGACGCCGTGCTCGCCGATGGGCCCGGAGACGATGACCGCGTCCCCCGGCCTGACCTCGGACGCGCCGAGCCGCACCCCGGGCGCCACGGTGCCGACGCCGGCCGTGGTGATGTAGCAGCCGTCGGCCTTGCCGCGCTGCACGACCTTGGTGTCCCCGGTGACGATCGTCACGCCGGCCGCCCGCGCCGCCTCGGCCATCGTGGCGGCGATCCTGCGCAGGTCGGCGATCGGGAACCCCTCCTCAAGGATGAACGCCGCCGACAGGTGCTCCGGCCGCGCCCCGCACATGGCCAGGTCGTTCACGGTGCCGTTGACGGCGAGGTCCCCGATGTCGCCGCCGGGGAAGAACAGCGGGGTCACCACGTAGGAGTCGGTGGTGAAGGCCAGCGCCGGGGCGCTCGCCGCCTGGTCGACCCGCCCATCGGCGGACCGCTCGACCGGCCGTTCGGCGTCCGGCCGTTCGCGGGACGTCCCGGGCGCGAGGATGGCGCCGTCGGCCAGCGGCTCCAGCAGGGGGTTGCGGAAGGCCTCCAGGAAGACCGCCTCGACCAGGGTGCGGCCGGCCTTGCCGCCCGCGCCGTGGGCGAGGGTGACCAGTTCCTCGCGCAGCCGCGGCCGGGCGCGGCGCGCCCGCTCGATGCGCGCGAGGACGAGCCGCTCGCGGTCCTGGGCTTCGGGCGGGGCCGGGTTCAGCACCTGCTCGTCGCGGTTCATGCGCGCGTCGCCTCCTTGACCCGGTCGCGCGAGAAGCGGCCGAAGTTGTAGTACGCCGCGCAGGCCCCCTCCGAGGACACCATGCAGGTGCCGATCGGGGTCTCGGGCGTGCAGGCGGTGCCGAACACCTTGCACTCCCACGGCTTCAGGACGCCCTTGAGCACCTCGCCGCACTGGCAGGCCTTCGGATCGGCCACCCGGAAGCCGGGGACCTGGAACACGCGCTCGGCGTCGAACTCGGCGTACCGCTCGCGCACGCACAGCGCGGAGTCGGAGATGAAGCCCAGGCCCCGCCATTCGAAGGTGGGACGCAGCTCCATCACCTCGTTGATCACCGCGAGGGCCTTGGGGTTGCCGTTCCAGGGCACCACACGGCCGTACTGGTTCTCGATCTCCACCCGTCCCTCGGCGAGCTGGACGAGGTTGCGGTGGACCGCCTGCAGCACGTCCAGCGGCTCGAACCCGGCGACCACGAGCGGCTTGCCGTAGTCGTGGGCGATGAACTCGTACGGCCGGCAGCCGATCACCGTCGAGACGTGACCGGGGCCGATGAAGCCGTCGAGCCGCAGGTCGGGCGAGTCCAGGATCGCCTTGATGGCCGGGATGATCGTCACGTGGTTGCAGAAGACCGAGAAGTTGCCGATGCGCTCGGCCGCGGCGCGCATGACGGTCATCGCGGTGGACGGGGCGGTGGTCTCGAACCCGATGGCCAGGAAGACCACGCGCCTGTCCGGATTGTCGCGAGCGATCTTGAGGGCGTCCAGCGGTGAGTACACCATGCGGATGTCCGCGCCGCGCGCCTTGGCGTCCAGGAAGGAGCCGTTGCCGCCCGGGACGCGCATCATGTCGCCGAACGACGTCATGATCACATCCGGCTGCTCGGCGATGGCGATCGCGTCGTCCACCCGGCCCATCGGGATGACGCAGACCGGGCATCCCGGGCCGTGGACCAGCGAGACGCACGCGGGCAGGTAGTCCTCCAGCCCGTGCTTGTAGATGGTGTGGGTGTGCCCGCCGCACACCTCCATGAACTTGTACGCCCGGCCGGGCTCGCACAGCGCGGCGATGCGCGCCGCCAGGGCCCGGGCCTTGCCGGCGTCGCGGTACTCGTCGACGAACCGCATCGGCCTCACCCCTGCTCGATCACGGAGTCGCGCAGGGCGGCCATCTCGTCCTCGTACGCCTGGCCGATGCTCTCCAGGAAGTCGAGCGCCGCCCGCGCCTCCACCTGGTCGATCTTGGACAGCGCGAAGCCGACGTGGATGAGGATCCAGTCGCCCGGCGCGAGCGCCTCCCCCTCCAGCAGGCCGATGTTGACGGCCCGCCGCACGCCACTGACGTCCACCTTGGCCAGGTCAGGACGATCCGACAGGATTTCCACGATCTCCCCGGGGATCCCCAGGCACATGAGTCGCCTCCGCGAGCTGGATGGATTCGAGGACGAGATCGTCGCCGCCCTCGGTGTCGACGTCGGTGGTCCCGCAGGCGGGGCACACCGCGTAAGGGTCCACCGAGGTGGTGGCGCTCCCGCAGTCACGGCAGGTGAGCCGCACCGGGAGCGTGACCAGGTCCAGGCGCGCGCCCTCGGCCAGCGTCCCCTCGGTGACCAGGCTCCACGCGTCGTTGATCGACGGCTCGGCGACGCGCAGCAACGCGCCCACCTGCACCCGGGCCCGGCGCACCCGACGGCCGTCCGCCCGTCCCTCCACCGCGGCGAGGATCGACTCCGCGATCCCGTATTCGTGCACGGTCCACCTCATCTCTCAGATCTGGAAGGTCGGTGTCCGACTCCCTGTGCGGGCACCGGCCGGCCGGTCGCGGGCGACCTCGCCCGCCGGCGCGCGGGTCACATCTGGCGGATCTTCATGTACCGCTTGAGGTCCGGAATCGACCGGTACACCATGACGCCGACCGCCACCACGGCCGTCAGCATGATCAGTCGCTTCACCATCGGTCTCCTTTCTGTGGTCCTCGACGATCTCGAGGACGAGGTCCGCCGCCCGGCCGACGGCGCCGGCGACCGGCGGGCTCAGTTCCATGCCGGGTGACAGGTCCGCCGGCCGGCATCCCACGAGCAGGACGGGGACGAGGTCCCCGCCGAGCGTCCCGGCCAGCGCCAGGACCGCCTCGGGAGTCATGTCGTGGGCGTCCACGAACGTGCCGGGCACCTGCTCCGGCGCGGGACGCAGGACGTACAGGGTGCCGGGCGGATCGTCCCGGGCGACGGTGTCGACCAGGATCGCCAGGTCGTACCCGCCACCGGTGAGCTCGTAGGCCAGGTGGACGCCGCGGATGCCGAAGTCGGACACCACGACGCCCTCCGGCACCCCGGCCGAGGCCAGGTGCCGGGCCACGGCGACCCCGAAGCCGTCGTCGCCGAGGAAGACGTTGCCCACGCCCGCGACCAGCGTCCTCACGCCCCCGCCTCCCCGTCCGGAACGACCGGCCTCGCCCCGTCCCTGACGACCGGCTCCGCTCCGTCCGCGACGACCGGCCCCACCCCGTCCGGGGCGACCGGTTCCACCTCGTCGGGGGCGAAGTACAGGAAGCGACCGTGGGAGCGGTGCAGGTCGGCGCCGGGGTCGTCGTCCAGCGTGACGGCCAGGTAGCGGGTGCCGTCCACGTCGCGGAGCACCGCCTCCACCTGGGCGGTCCTGCCCGTCAGGAACATGTCGTGCGCGTCCGCGCGCCGGGCGCCGGGAGTGAGCCGGACGCGCGCGCCCCGGCCGATCTCGACCCCGCCCACGGTCACCCTCCCGTCCTCCTCGGCCTCGGACGGTCCGGAAGGTCCGGAAGATCCGGAAGACGATCCCCGCCGGCGGGGTCCGGGCGACGGCCCTGACGAGGACGGCCGCGAAGCCGACCAGGACGGTGGCGATGGCGACGATGACGGCGGCGTGGCGGGCGGGCCGAGGCGGCGGATCGCGCCGTGGAGGCGTTCCAGCAGTTCGGGCGGCAGGTCGCCGGCCCGGTCGATGATCTCCGCCGCCCGCGGGTCGGTGGCCCGCGCCTCGCGCTTCTCCTCCTCGGTCAGCGTGAGCGTCCGCAGGTGGAGGATCTCGTCGATCTCGGTCGCATCGAACAGGTCGCCGGGGCTCTCGGGCGCGATGCCGGGGTGGTCGTCCAGGATGATCGGGGAGGAGAGCACGACGTCGCGCCGCCCCGGCTCGCCGACCAGGACCGGCCAGGTGTTGACGTTGCGGCAGCCCCGCGCGGCCGGGCGCGCCCACTCCGGCGGGTCGGTCAGCGACAGGAACGCGCCGGAGGTGACCGCGAGCAGCAGGTGGGCGGCGACCAGCGAGTGCCGCAACGCCTCCTCGCGGGTGGCGGCGGGCGGCGCCTCGGCCGCGTTCTCCACCCTGACCCGCACCTTCAGCAGCCCGTACGGGCCGTCCTGCCGCTGGGCCGCGATCCGCAGCACCGCCCGCACCGGCCGGTGCTCGGTGACGACGCGGCCCAGCACCTCGCCGGACGCCGCCGTGATGGGCCGCTCGGCGCGGTCGCCGGGCAGGCGCACGCGGACCGCCCGCTCGGCGCCGACCAGTCCGGGCATCGGCACGACGGCCTCGACCTCGCGGGCGGTGGCCTCGTCGAAGGTCAGATGGGTGACGCCGTCGCAGTCGAGCTCGGCGACCGGCACGAACCGGCCCTGCCGGAAGCGTTCGACCCTGCGCTCCTTGACGTGCAGGAACCGCAGGCGAAGACGCAGCAGGGCGTGCGCGGCGCCGTCCGCCAGGCATTCGGTCACGCTCGCGGACGGCTCGGCGGTGGCGGTGTACGCGGGGGGCACGAGCACGCCGAACTGCCAGCGCAGCCGGTTCTTGGCGGCGGAGGCCCGGTAAGGGTAGAGCAGGTACCCCTCGTACAGCACGGCGTCGGCCACCTTGCGCGCGACGTCCATCGGCGCGCTCATCGGCGGGCCTCCTTGAGCAGGGCCTCCATGGCCTCGTCCCATGTGGGCAGGGCGCGCTCGGACTTGTACCGCTGCAGCGCCCGCAGCGTGTCGGTGGACAGGCGCAGCCAGCCGCCGCCGGGGAAGTAGCGGTCGATCATCTCCCGCCACGTCGAGATCGGCAGCCCTTGGCGGGCCTCGCGGTCCCAGGGCACCTGCCGGACGGTGAACCCCTCCCCCGCCCTGGCGAAGACCGTGCCGCTGAACAGCAGCAGCAGCGGCACCTCGCCGTCGTCCAGCGAGGCGAAGTACTTGCCCGCGGCGACCTCCAGGTCGTAGCCGCACGGCACCGGCAGGTCGATCTCGGTGGCGCCGGTGAACCTCGGGACCATGACCGACACGTTGGCGAACTGCAACGGGCGCACCGTCTCGTCCCACCGGGAGCGGTCGCCGAACAGGTCCGCGAGCAGTTCGCTCTCGGCGGCGCCGTAGGTCCGCCGCTGCGGCTCGACGCGGATCTGGCAGCGCAGCGCGATGGCGTGGACGGCGCCGTCGTCCGGCGCGGTGATGGCGAGCCGGAACAGCAGCGTCGGGAAGACCCCGTACGCGTCGGGGCGCACGCCCAGGCAACGGAACCCGATCTCAGTCACGCCCGCGTCCCTCCTCCCGCGCCGCCGCCACCGGCCCGCCACCGCAGCCGGCGCCCGACGGCGGGTCCACCGGAACCGCGTCCACCGGGGCTGCCGCCGCCGGGTCGTCCGCCGGGGCCGCGTCCCCCTGGGCGTCCGCCGGGATCGTCTCGGCGCGGCGGCGGAGCCCGTCGAAGAAGGCGGCGATGGCCTCCTGCGCCTCCTGTCCGCCGTGGAAGCCCTTCCAGTGCACCCGGACCAGGCCGACCAGCTCGTAGCAGGCGTCGATCGGGACGAGGTGGCAGGCGAAGCCGTCCGGGCGGCGGTCGATCAGATACGCCTCGACGTCCGGCTCGGCCGGGGGCAGCTCAGGGTTGGCGGCCAGGACGCGCTCCCAGGTGGACAGGTCGAGCAGCGACTCCGTCGCCCCGCCGGGGCTCGGGTAGAACGCCGCGAACCGGCCGAGCGCGGAGTTGTGGAACAGGAACGCGGTGCGCACCGGGATCTGCAGCTCCTCCCAGTCGGCCGCCGACAGCCGCATCCGCGGCAGGTACAGGTAGCGTTCGGGCACCGCCTGGTAGCGGCCCCGGGCGACGGTGCCGCCGCGCGAGAGCAGCAGGCGGCAGGCCGCGCAGACGCACAGCAGCGCGCGGGTGCCGGTGTCGACGGCGTGGCCGTGCCGATCGCCCAGCGGCTCGGCGCACATCTCGCACACCTCCGCCACGGGCCCCCCTGACTCGACGGGCTCCCGGAACCGGCGCAGCCCCACGCCGTCCCGGCCGTGACCCGCGACCGCCGCAGGCGCGGACGGCACACCCGCACCGGCCACCGCTCCGGCCACCGCTCCGGACCCGCGGGCTCCACCGGGACAGGGCGGTACCGGGGAGCCGGACGCGGTCATGGCGCGGCCTCCTCGGGGACCGGGCACGGGCCGGGCGGGCGGCGCCCGATCTGCATGAGCGGCGGGGCGTCCTGCGTCATCCCGTCCACCTCCAGCCGGGTCACCTCGGGGGCCGCGCCGAGCACGGCCCGCTCGATGGCCTGGGTCACGGTGACCCGCGAGGAGGCGCACCCGTGGCAGTTGCCGGACAGCCGCAGCCGCACCACCCCCGCCTCGTCGACGCCGAGCAGTTCCACCCCTCCCTCGTGCAGGCCGAGGGAGGGGCGCACGGCGTCCAGTGCGGCGCGGACGCGCTCCTCGGTGCCGAGCGGGTGCAGGTCGTGCAGGATGAGCAGGCCGGAGACCAGCTCGTCGCCGGCCAGCCGCCGCAGCACCTCGGCGGCCTCGCTCTCGACCACGATGGCCATGACCCGCTCCAGCCCGGCCCCGTAGAGGCCGACCAGGGTGCGGACGAGCTCCTCGGCGCGGGCGCGGGCGGCGGGGTCGGCGAGCGCGCCGAGCTGGTCGATCAGCGTCTCGACGCGCTCCCCGGCGGCCCGCACGTCCCGCGCCGGGCGCGTCCGCTCAGGTGCCGGCATTGAAGGCGTGGGGGCTGTGCAGCTTGCGGAGCTCCTGGCCCCCGCCGAGGTACATGTGCACCCCGCACGGCAGGCACGGATCGAAGCTGCGGACGGTCCGCATGATGTCGATGCCCTTGAACCTCTCCGGCGGGTTCTCCTCGAAGATGGGCGTGTTCTGCACGGCGTCCTCGTACGGGCCGGGCGTTCCGTGGCTGTCGCGGACGCTGGCGTTCCAGGGCGTCGGCGGGTACGGGTGGTAGTTGGCGATCTTGCCGTTCCTGATCACCATGTGGTGGGACAGCAGGCCGCGCACCGCCTCGGTGAAGCCGCAGCTGATCGCCTCCTCCGGCACCTCGAACGGCTCCCAGGTCTGGGTGCGCCCCCGCCGCACCTCGTCCAGCCCCTTCTCGGCGAAGTACAGGGCGCAGGCGGCGGAGTACGCCTGGAAGTAGGTGCGGGCCCGGTTGCGTTCGAGCGCGTTGGACAGCAGCTCTCCGTTGCGTTCGGGGATCTTCCACTCGAACGTCGTCTCGGGCTTGGTGGCGGTCCTCGGCAGCCGGATGATCACGCTGTGCCCGGTGGCCTCGACGCCGCCGATGTCCACCCGGCCGGACAGCGCCGTGGACCAGAGCCGGGCGATGGGCCCGCCGCCGGTGTCCAGCGGGAGCATGTCCGTGCCGTCGTACCAGCGGGGCGACATGACCCAGCTGTACTTGTCGGCGAAGTCGCGCTTCTGCGGCCGCGGGATGGTGTGCTGGTTCCACGGGTGCCGCATGTCGACGGGGTTGCCGAGCGGGTCGTGGGTGACGAACGGCTCCTGGTCGGCCCAGTCCTCGTAGTAGGAGCTGCCGAGCAGGATGCGCATGCCGAGGTTGATGTCCACCAGGTTGTTGGTGATCAGCTCGCCGTCGACGATGACGCCGGGCGTCACGAACATCTCCCGGCCCCAGGAGCTCATGTTCTCGTAGGTGAAGTCGCAGTGCTCGGGGTCGTTGAGGCTTCCCCAGCAGCCGAGCATCACCCGCCGCCGCCCGACCTGCTCGTACCCGGGCAGCGCCTCGTAGAAGAAGTCGAACAGGTCGTCGTGCATCGGCACGACCTTCTTCATGAACTCGACGTACCTCATGAGGCGGGTCAGGTAGTCGGTGAAGAGCTGAACGGTGGCGACCGTGCCGACCCCGCCGGGGTAGAGGGTGGAGGGGTGGACGTGCCGGCCCTCCATGAGGCAGAACATCTCGCGCGCGACGCGGCTCATGACCAGCGCTTCACGGTAGAACTCGCCTTCCAGCGGGTTCAGCGAGCGCATGATGTCGGCGATGGTGCGAAAGCCGTGCGCGCCGGCGTTGGGGCACTCGGTGCGCTCGGCGAGGTCGAGCACGCCGGGGTTGGTCTCGCGCACCATCTTCTCGCAGTAGTCGACCCCCACCAGGTTCTCCTGGTAGATGTTGTGGTCGAACATGTACTCGGCCGCCTCGCCCAGGTTGATGATCCATTCGGCGAGCGCGGGCGGGCGCACGCCGTAGGCCATGTTCTGGTTGTAGACCGAGCAGGTGGCGTGGTTGTCGCCGCAGATCCCGCAGATGCGGCTGGTGATGAAGTGCGCGTCCCGCGGGTCCTTGCCCTTCATGAACACGCTGTAGCCGCGGAAGATCGACGAGGTGCTGTGGCACTCGACGACCTCGCGGGCCTTGAAATCGATCTTGGCGTAGATGCCCAGGCTGCCCACGATGCGGGTGATCGGGTCCCAGGCCATCTCGACCAGGTCGCGGTTCTCATCCTTGGCGGTGGTCATGTCAGCTCCCAGGGCGCCGTGCGGTTCGGGCGGTCATGTGTCAGCTCCACGGCGCCCGGTACCCGGTGAGCAGGGCGCGGCCCTTGGCCCGCCACTTCGGCTCCTTGTCGACCGTGTGCAGCGTGATCCCGCGCAGTCTGCGCACGACCCCGCCGTACACCGTGCTGATCGAGGAGGACACCATCGCCCCGGGCGGCTCGTCCATGAACGGCATGAACTTGTCGGGGAAGCCGGGCATCGTGCAGGCGATGCAGATGCCGCCGACGTTCGGGCAGCCGCCGAGGCCGGCCATCCAGCCCCGCTTCGGCACGTTGCACTTCACGACCGGCCCCCAGCAGCCGATCTTCACCAGGCACTTCGGCGAGCCGTACTCGACGGCGAACTGCCCCTGCTCGTAGTACCCGGCCCGGTCGCAGCCCTCGTGGACGGTCTGGCCGAACAGCCACGTGGGGCGCAGCGCCTCGTCCAGCGGGATCATCGGCGCCTGCCCGTTGAGCTGGTAGAGCAGGTACAGGAGCGTCTCCGACATGTTGTCGGGCTGCACCGGGCAGCCGGGGACGTTCACGATCGGGACGCCGGCCTTGGACCGCCACTCCCAGCCGAGGTAGTCGGCCAGCCCCATGCACCCGGTCGGGTTGCCGGCCATGGCGTGGATGCCGCCGTAGGTGGCGCAGGTGCCGGTCGCGACGACGGCGGTCGCCTTGGGGGCCAGGATGTCCAGCCATTCGGGCAGGGTCATCGGCTGGCCGGTCTCGGGGTTGTTGCCGAACCCCGACCAGTAGCCCTCCTGCTTGATCGACTCGTTGGGGATCGAGCCCTCGACGACCAGGACGAACGGCTCCAGCGCGCCGCGCGCCGCGAGGAAGTACCACTCGATCATGGCGTCGGCGCCCTGCATCGGCCCGCTGTGGAAGTCGATCAGCGGCCAGTGGACGTCCACGGCCGGCAGGCCCGGCAGGCCGCCCAGCACGATGTCCTCGATGCTCGGCTGCGTCGCCGCGGTGAGCGAGACGGAGTCGCCGTCGCAGCTCATGCCGGCGTTGATCCAGAGGATGTGGACGACGGGTTCCTTCTGCTCCCGTGCCCTGTCCTGCGCGGACTCTGTCATGGTGCCCATACCGCCTCCATTACTCCTGGCACTCCTGGCCGGTGTCGGTGAGCGTCGGGACGCGCCCCCGTCCGTCGCCGCGGCCGGTGGCGGGCGCGTCTTGCAGCAGGTGCCGGGTGACCTCCCAAAGCACGTGGTAGAGCGTCGTCTGCGCCTCCTGGATGCGGTGCACGGACGTGGACGGGATGACGAACAGGTGGTCCAGGACGTCCAGCTCCGCCAGCTCGGCGAGCCGTCCGCCCTGGTAGCCGGCCAGGCCCACGGTGAGCAGGCCGCGCCCCCACGCCTCCTCGAAGGCTTGGACGAGGTTGGCGGAGCCGCCGCTGGTGGACAGGCCGAGGGCGATGTCGCCGGGACGGGCCAGGGCCGCGATCTGCCGGGCGAAGACGACGTCGAACCCGACGTCGTTGGACAGGGCCGTGACGACGGCGACGTCGGAGGTCAGGCACAGGGCGGGCAGCGGCGGTCCGTGCCGGGGCCGCAGGTGGAGGGTGGCGACCTCCTGGGCGTCGGTGCTGCTGCCGCCGTTGCCGAAGGTGAACAGCCGCCCGCCCGCGGCGAACCGGTCCGCCATGTCCTGCGCGCACGCGGCGAGCCGCTCGGCGTGCAGCTCGCCCACCTGCGCGCGCAGCCGCAGGATCTCCTCCGCCTTGGCCGCGGTCGAGCGGACGGCGTGCTCCTCCAGCTCGCCGCGCCGGCCGTGCTCGCCGCCGGGCCCGTGGCCGCGTCCGCGTCCGCGTCCGCGCAGGAAGGGGTACAGGCCGTCCGTCCCCTCCGCGGCCGCCTCGTCACCGGCGCCCATCGGCGCTCCTCCCCGCGCGCGCGGCGGCGCGGCGGACGGGCGCGGGCGTGCCCTCGCGAGGGGTCATCGGGCCGTGTCCGGGCGGGTGCGCGCGTGGAAGACGTGGACCAGTTCCCACAGGACGTGGTACATCGTGACGTGGATCTCCTTGACCACCGCGGGGTCCTCGGAGCCGGCGATGAGCGCGTGGTCCACCGCCGCGCTGCGGGCGATCGCGCCGCCGTCGCCGCCGAGCAGGGCCATCGTGAACAGGCCCTGCTCGCGGGCGGCCTCCAGCCCCTTCAGGACGTTGGCGCACCACCCGTCGGGCGAGACGCCGAGGGCCATGTCGGCCGGAGCGCCCCAGTGGCGCACCTGGTGGGCGAAGACCTCGGCCAGGCCGTCGCGGGCGCCGACCGCGGAGACGGTGGCGGCGTCGTTGCCGAGCGCCATCGCGGGCAGGGCCCGCTTGCCGACGACGACGGGGTGCATGAACTCGACGGCGATGTGGGAGGCGTCGGTGCCCGCGCCGCCGTTGCCGAAGACGATCAGCTTGCCGCCGCGGTGGAACCGCACGGCCATGGCACGGCACGCGCGCGTGATGCGCTCGGAGTCCTCGGCGAGCCGGCGCCCCGCGGACTCCCGCCGGGAGAAGGCTTCGCTGACCGCCTCGCGCGTGGTCGACGTCACAGGCATGTTCACGCTCCGTTATGTACCGTAGTCGTCAGGCTACGATGCGTACACACGGTGCCGACACCCCAAGGCGGACAACCCGGAGTAAAGGCTTGATCTCCTACCTTGGGGGCCCTGAGCGCCGTGAAGAACGCGCCTCAGGAAAGGGGGTGCGCGCCGCCGTGGTGCGCGCCGCTCAGGTGGCGGACGAACCACTCTCCGGCCAGGCGGGCCACCTCGTCGAGCGTGCCGGGCTCCTCGAACAGGTGGGTGGCGCCGGTGATGACCGAGAACCCGGTCGGGCCGGGCATTCGCTCCATGGCCTCCCGGTTGAGGACGATCACCATCGGGTCGTCGCCGCCCACGATGAGCAGGGTCGGCTGACGCACCTCGCGCAGGTGGTCGCCGGCCAGGTCCGGCCGCCCGCCGCGCGACACGACCGCCCGCACCGTGTCCGGACGCCGGGCCGCGGCCACCAGGGCCGCCGCCGCGCCCGTGCTGGCGCCGAAGATCCCGATGCCGAGGGCCGACAGCCGCTCCTGCCGCGCCACCCAGTCGGTGACCGCGACCACCCGCTCGGCGAGCAGGCCGATGTCGAAGCGGAGGGCACCGGTGAAGGCGTCCATCTCCTCCTCTTCGCGGGTCAGCAGGTCCATCAGCACGGTGGCCAGCCCGGCCTCGTTCAGCTCGGCGGCGACGTGCCGGTTGCGGGGGCTGTGCCGCCCGCTGCCGCTGCCGTGGGCGAACAGCACCACACCCCGGGCGTCCGGCGGCACGGCCACGTCCGCCCCGAGCGAGACGTCCCCCGCCGGAACGGCCAGGCTCCGCGGTTCCGCCATCACCTCCTCCTTCCTGGTCGGCGGGAAACGGCCGGTGTCCTCCGGCCCTGCCCGGCCGGCGCGGCCCACGGCGTCGTGAGGACCGCGCCGGCGATCACCCGCCGGGAGAACAGGTGCGGGGAAGCCGGTCGTGGTCCCATTCGGGCGTCCGGTCGAGCGGCTCCACCGCGCGGGTCTCGTCCATGTGCAGGACGGCGTCGAACTCGTCGCTCAGGCGGGCGCGGAAGTAGTGGCACCGGCGCTCGGACCTGGCGCGGTACACCGCCGAGATCATGCGCTGCAGGCGGGCCGAGCGCAGCACGTCGGCGCTGCGGGGCGCCGCCGCGAACCAGGTGAGGAACTGCTTCTCCCCGACCTCGTGGAACAGTTCCTCGGCGCTGTCGGACAGGGCGGGGCGCAGCCACTTGCGTTCGGGCCGCGTGCCCCACTGGTCGGCGGCGGTGACCGTGCCGGTGTAGGTGGTCATTCCGATGCTGCGGCAGGCGTCCCCGTGCCGTTCGCGCACGAGCATGCCGAGGTTGATCTCGCCCCGGCACGCCGCCTCCGTCGCCCGCGCGTCCCCCACATGGGCGTCGTGCGCCCATACGACGATCTTGGCGGGGCCGCCGCGCCGCCGGGCGAGGTGCTCCGACAGCGCGTCCAGCGTGTCGGCCATGTGGCGGTCGCGATGGTTCCAGGCGCAGATGCGGCCGCCGAGCATGGACCGGTAGTGCTCGTCGGCGTTCCGCGTGGCCGCGGCGTTGAGCTCGGCGTAGAACAGTTCGTCCTCGGGCAGCAGGCCCTCCTCACGGGCGGAGCTCATCGCCTCGCGCCGCAGGGCGACGAGCCGGGCGATCATCGCTTCCTCGCTGCTCTCGCCGGCGCCGCAGGCCGGGCTCAGCCCGTACGGCCGGTCCTCGGGACCGAGGTGGTCGAAGCAGGCGTACCGGTCGCGGGCGCGGGCGGCGGCGACCGGGTCGGTCTCCTGGAGGAAGTCGACGACCCGCCGCATCGTCCGGTGCGCGCCGTAGACGTCGAGCCCGTAGAAGCCGGCCTGGCCGCAGAGCCCGGCGAGGACGCCGTCGTTGTGGTCGCGCAGCCAGGTGACGAAGTCCAGCACGACCGCGTTGCGCCACATCCACGACGGGAACCGCTCGAAGCCGCCCAGCGCCTGCTCGGCGGTGGCGTCGTGGCCGCGGCCGTGGACGTACCGGTTCACCCGGTAGGCGTCGGGCCAGTCGGCCTGCACGGCGACGGCACGGAAGTCGCGCTCCTCGATGAGGCGCCGGGTCATGGCGGCGCGCGCCGCGTAGAACTCGTGGGTGCCGTGGGAAGCGCCGCCGATGAGCACGAACCTGGCCTCACCCACCAGGTCGAACAGTACGTCCGGCGACGGCACGCCGTTGTCGAGCGGAATCGCCTCCGCACGCAGGCCCGCGACGGCCCCGGGCCCCTGTCCGGCCGCCCTGGCCTGCGCCGAGGTGGCCGAGGCCCGCAGCAGGTCGCGCACGTCCTCCAGCGTCACCTCCACGAAGTCCCAGTAAGAGGGGTCGACGACGAAGTACGGCGAGGGCGTGGTGGCGACGACGACCTCGTCCGCCGTCATCCGCAGTTCCTCGTAGGTGGCGGCCGAGCAGGCGGGCAGGGCGACGACGACGCGCGCGGGGCGCTGCCGCCGCAGGGCTTTCAGCGCGGCGGTCATGGCGGCGCCGGTGGCCAGGCCGTCGTCCACGACGATCACCTCCCGGCCCTCGACCGGCTGCGCGGGACGACACTGGCGGAAGTGCCGCTCCCAGCGGGTGATCTCCCGTCCTTCCAGGCCGGCGACGTGCTCGACCACCCCGGGAGGGATGGCCAGCCCCCTGACCACGTCGTCGCTGAGGGCGATGACGCCGTCGCCCGCGATGGCGCCCATCGCCAGGTCCTCCTGGCCGGGCACGCCGAGGCTGCGGGTGACGAAGACGTCCAGGTCCGCGCCGAGGGCCCGCGCCACCTCGTACCCCACCGGGGCGCCACCGCGCGGCAGCGCCAGCACCAGCAGGTCCGGCCGCCCCCGATGGTGGTCGAGGAGACCGGCGAGCGCGCGCCCGGCATCCCTGCGGTCCGAGAAGAGGCGGTCGGGCATCGAGGCCCCCTATCGTGCTCGGCGGCGGGCCACCCGGCCGCACGACGCGCCGGCCGAGCCGGCGGCACGGGCCTCGGACGGGTGGTCCTGGGCCATATCGCCGAGCCTACGCCTTCTCCGGCGGCGGCCTTCGGGCACGGGTGACGCAGCCGCCGGCGGGCCGGCGATCGGGCGGGCGATCGGGCAGGCGGCGAGCCCGAGCGCCGGCCCGCGGCGGGCATCCGATGAAGACCACCAAACCCGCCAAACCACATTCAATTAATAAACGCGGCACTTTATGAAATATCGACCAGCGCGTCTTCTCGCCAGCGATATCTGGTTCACCCCACGGGCAATGGCCAGGGAAAACGGTAATTGACACACCGAAGATCAAGGCTCCATAATCATTGCGTCCGAGCAGGCCACGGAAAGCGATACGTGGCCAGAGCCCCCCCGTTCCCGACTCAGCGACGATCCCCCGACCACGGCGAGAGCGCACCATCGCGCATTCGACCGGCACCATGAAAGACGAACGGCATCACAGCGCTTCGCCCCGCGTTCCCGGCGTTTCCGCCTCCGCCCCGGAAATCACCGGACCCACGGCCGCCAGGGCCGGCGCGGGTTTCCACGGTTATTCCTTCATATACACCTGGCGAACACCCGATCACTGCGCACCGTACGACCCGGAGTCATCCGGGAAGACCTCGCTCCTGTTTTCAGCGTCTCCTCCGTTCGATGCGATAGGGATTGGTGGTGTGGTCGTGACCGAGACGACCAGCGAGATGACAGGCACGGAAAACGGCAGGCCGCAGCAGAGCCTGGCCACCACGGCGGCACGCAACCTGGCCACGACCACCAAGTCGCAGCCACAGATGCAGAACATCACCTCCCGATGGCTGCTGCGCATGCTGCCCTGGGTCAACACGCCCGGCGGCGCCTACCGCGTCAACCGCCGCCTCACCTACGCCGTCGGCGACGGGCGGCTGAGCTTCACCAACCAGGGCAACGACGTGCGCGTCGTCCCGCCCGAGCTGCGCGAGCTTCCGCTGCTGCGCCACTTCGGCGACGACGGCGTGCTGGAGGCGCTGGCGAGCCGCTTCACCCAGCACCAGCACGAGCCCGGCAGCACCATCGCGCAGATCGGCGACCCGGCCGACCGGCTCATCCTCATCGCGCACGGCAAGGTCAACAAGATCGGCACGGGCGAGTACGGCGACCAGACCACCCTGGCCGTCCTGGCCGACGGCGAGTACTACGGCGACCGTTCCCTGTCCGCGGCCACCCCGGCCACGTGGGAGCACACGATCAAGGCGGTCACCCCGACCACCGTCCTCACCCTCTCCCGCCACGCGTTCCAGGAGCTGCTCGACCAGTCCCCGGCGCTGCGCGACCACGTGGAGGAGCACGAACGGCACCCTCGGCCCCCGCACAACAAGCACGGCGAGGCCGCCATCGACATCACCTCCGGCCACTCCGGCGAGCCGTCGCTGTCGACCACCTTCGTCGACTACGAGGCCAGCCCCCGCGAGTACGAGCTCAGCGTCGCGCAGACCATCCTGCGCATCCACACCCGCGTCGCCGACCTGTACAACCAGCCGATGAACCAGACGCACGAGCAGTTGCGCCTCACCATCGAGGCCCTGCGCGAGCGCCAGGAGCACGAGCTGATCAACAACCCCGAGTTCGGGCTGCTGCCCAACGCCGACCTGCGGCAGCGCGTCCAGACCCGCACCGGCCCGCCCACCCCCGACGACCTCGACGAGTTGCTGTGCCGGCGCCGCAAGTCGCACTTCTTCCTGGCCCACCCGCAGACGATCGCGGCGTTCGGCAGGGAGTGCAGCCGCCGCGGCCTGTACCCCGACACCGTGCAGCTGTTCGACCACGCCGTGCCGGCCTGGCGGGGCGTCCCGCTGCTGCCCTGCAACAAGATCCCGATCACCAAGACCCGCACCAGCTCGATCCTGGTGCTGCGCACCGGCGAGGACGACCAGGGCGTCATCGGCCTGCACCAGACCGGCCTGCCCGACGAGTACGAGCCGAGCCTGTCGGTGCGTTTCATGGGCATCGACGAGCAGGCCATCATCTCCTACCTGGTCAGCGCCTACTACTCCGCCGCGGTCCTGGTGCCGGACGCACTGGGCGTGCTCGAACACGTCGAGATCGGTCACTGAAACCGCGGTCGGACACGCCGTTCGGGGAACAAACCAACGGGCGGCCGACCACCGCCCGGGACACTGACAGACCGGCGACCGACCACCGTCGGGGTCACTGACGGACCGGCGGCCGGCGCACCACCCGGGGAACGAACCGGGTGACGCCAGGGCCGTGCGAACGACCCCGGCCGCGCCCGGCGGTCGTCGCACGTCCCGCGCGCCCACCGGCCGGGCGCCGGGACGCCCCGAGGGCCGGTGAAAGGGCGTGACGCGCATGGCCGGCACGATGAGCGAGCGGGAAGGAGCCGTGCTCATGGCGAAGACGGTGACCACCGGGCGGCCGCCCCGGGAGGTGCTCGCGTGGAGCCGCGAGCTGACCGGGCCGCCGCTGCGGTCCGCGGTGGAGTCGCTGCCGCCCTCCATGCGGCGCATCGCCGCCTACCACTTCGGCTGGCTGGACGAGCAGGGCCGTCCCGCGTCGGGCAACGCGGGCAAGGCCGTGCGACCCGCGCTGGTCCTGCTGGCCGCCGAGGCGGCCGGGGGCTCGGCGGCCGCGGCCGTGCCCGCGGCGGTGGCGGTGGAGCTGGTGCACAACTTCTCGCTCCTGCACGACGACGTCATGGACGGCGACGCGACCCGGCGCCACCGTCCGACCGCCTGGAGCGTGTTCGGGGTCAGCGGGGCGATCCTCGCCGGGGACGCCCTGCTGACGCTCGCGTTCGAGGTGCTGCGGGCCGGCGGCGGCCCGGTCGCCGACGAGGCGACGCGGGTCCTCGGCGCGGCGGTGCTCGACCTGGTGGAGGGCCAGAGCGCCGACACCTCCTTCGAGACCCGCGACGAGGTCACTCTGGCCGAGTGCGTGAGCATGGCCGAGGGGAAGACCGCGGCCCTGCTCGCCGCCTCCTGCGCCCTCGGCGCCCTGTCCGGCGACGGCGGTCCCGAGGTCATCGAGGCCCTGCGCGCGTTCGGCTCGCGTCTCGGGCTCGCCTTCCAGATGGTCGACGACCTGCTCGGCATCTGGGGCGACCCGTCGGTGACCGGCAAACCGGTCTTCTCCGACCTGCGCAACCGCAAGAAGTCCCTCCCCGTCGTCGCCGCCCTCACCTCCGCCACCCCACCCGCCGCCGAACTGGCCGCCTTCTACCGCCGCCCCCAACCCGCCACCCCACCCGGACGGCCATCCGCCTCAGCCGGACCCGAGCACACCTCAGCCGCACCGGGGCTCACCCCTGCGGGACCGGCGCCCACCTCGGCCGCCCAGGGGTTCACTCCACCCGAATCAGAGATCACTCCGCCCGGGCCGGCGATCGCTCCAGCCGGGTCGTGGACCACTCCGGCCGGCCGACCGCCCGCCTCGTCCGTTCTCGCCCCCGCCGAACAGGCGCCCGGGACGCCCGAACTGGCGCGCATGGCCTCGCTCATCGAGGCCGCCGGCGGCCGCGCCTGGACGCAGGCCCGGGCGGACGACCTGCTGGCCGAGGCGCTCGCCCACCTCGCCTCCGTCGACCCCGCCCCCCGCCCCGCCGCCGAACTCCACGCCCTGGCCCACCTCCTCGCCAAGCGCGACCACTGACCCACCGGCCTGCCCGCTCCATGTCCGAGCCGGCGGCGAGGCACGGTCTCGGCGAGACGCGTGTATCAATTCCTCCGCCTCCACCCCCTGGAGGCGGAGGAATTGATACACGCCGCAACCGGGTCGGCCTCTGTCACCAGGGAAGACATGCGCGGCCGGGTCTGGACGGCCGAAGGTGGTGGTGGCGGTCGGGGAGGATGGCGGGATGGCTCACATCGCTCTGTTCCATTCCGTTTACGGGCTGCGCGACGTCGAACGCGCCGCCGCCGACCGCTTCCGCGCCGCCGGGCACGAGGTCGTCACGCCCGACCTGTACGCAGGTGAGAGCGCGACGACGATCGACCACGGGTTCGTCCTGCAGAAACGGATCGGCTGGGAGGTCATCGTCGAACGGGCTCGCGACGCGGTACGGAAGATGCCCGCCGGCACGGTCCTCGCCGGCGTCTCGATGGGCGCCGGGGTCATCGGCGACCTGCTGGCGGATCGGCGCGACACGGCGGGCGTGCTGCTCGTGCACGGCATAGCCGAGATCCCCGCCTCGGCTCGGGCCGGCCTGCCCGTGCAACTGCACGTCGCCGACCCGGACGCGTTCGCGCCTCCCGCCGCCGTCGCCGCATGGGAAAGTGCCGCGACGGACGCCGGCTCCGTCGTACAGGTCTTCACCTATCCGGGAGTCGGGCACTTCTACACCGACGCGACTCTGCGCGAACACGACGAAGAAGCCACCGCCCTCACCTGGCACCGAAGCATGGACTTCCTCCGCCACCTCTGAACCGCCGATGGGGGAACGCCGGCGCCGAGGCGGGAGGAGAGGACGAATGGACCATCGGATGCGCTCGATGTGAAGCCGACCCGGCTCTGCGCTGTAGCCGGGTGGCTCTCCTCGTACGCCGACAGACCATGTCAGGGATCCGGTCTGGGGCCACGGGGGACATCGAGGTGCGGTCGAGTGGGATATTGCGGTCCTCTGGCCTGATGCGGACACGGGACGGTTGGCGATTGCCGGGGCGACGTGCCCGGCTTACGCTGCACAAGCCACCCCTTCCGCTGAGCACCGCGCCTATTCGGCGTGCTCGCACCAGGTTCAGCGTTCCTCTCCCGAAAGAGGCCCACCATGTTTCCCGCTCAACCGTCCCCCGACAGCGGCATGCGCGAGGACCGTTCCAAGACGAACTCCGATCCCGGCGCGGTGGCGCCGACCGCCTTCCCGTTGCTGCTGACGCGCCTGGAGGACCACGTCAAGGAGGCCGGGATCACCCAGAACGCGGTGTGTGACGGCGCGGTCCGAAGCTATCTCGCGGCGATCCAGGACCCGGGGATCGACACCCTCGCCATGCCCGCGCTGGGCGTCCTGAGCAATCACATCGACGCGGCGATGCACGCGTGCTCGCTGATGGCCCCCGGGGCCTCGGTCTCGTCCTACGCGTCCATGGTCACCTCCAAGGCGACCAACACCTACGCGTCGGCCACCAACGTCGCCGCCGACGAGCACCTGGTCGCGCAGGTGGGCCTGGCGGTTCGCGCGCGCTTCGACCCGTACGTGGTCGCCTGTGAGCGGCAGCTGTACCTCAACCACGCGGACGTCCCCGCCGACCTGAAGGCCCTCATCCAGAACCACGCCGGCGGCTCGGTCAAGGACCCCCTGGTGGAGGCCGCCGAGCAGATCCTGCAGGCGGCGCACACGCCCGCCGATCCCACCAACGCCGAGAAGGCCGCGCTGGTCCAGGCCCTGGAGGCCCTCCCGGTGGTCCAGGCCATGTACAACGGCAAGCTCGCCATCGGCTCCGGCGCCCAGAGCGGCACCCTGCCCAACATCGTGGTCACCACCGCCTGCAAGGCCCAGAAGCACTTCGGCAAGTACGCCGACCAGTTCTTCAAGAACGCGCCGACCGGCATGGTGATCTATGCCGCACTCGTGCAGCCGTCGCGCAGGCCACCCGCGCAGCATGTGTCGAACATCGAGGTCACCGAGGACACCGTCGAGCCCGGCCGGTTCTGGCTCGGCACCCGCGTGACGCAGTACCGGGCGAACGCCGCGCGCGTGGGCAACAAGGTGCGCCTGTCGGTGATGGACGACGTCTCCACGGTCGTGCACGAGATCGGGCACCAGGTCGAGTTCTACCTTCCCGCGGTCGAATGGATGCGCCTGCACCAGATCATCAGAATGCGCATGGTGGGCGCTCAGCTCGTCAACATCTATCCCAAGTCAGAGAAGGCCGAACCGGCCTTCGACGTCAGCGCCATGCCGGCGTTCGAGGCGTACTACACCAACCCGGATGCGCAGAGAAGCGGCAAGTACTACCCGGCCAAGCTGTACGTCTCCGGCGACACCGAACTGCTGTCCATGACCGTGCAGTTCTTCAGCCAGCCCAACACCGCCACCCTCATGATCCAGCGCGACCCGGTGCTCGCGGCGACCGTCCTGCGCGCCATCCGCCCGGACGACTTCGTCAACTTCCCCGCCAACCTGCTGGCCCTCCTCCCCACCTGAGCGCTCTCCCCCACGAACGCCCCAGCCTGCGAGACGGCGAGACGACCAGCAGCCAGGGGCGCCAAGAGAGAAGGTGGGCCGCCGCAGCCCATGACCGCCAATCGGCTGATCGAACCCTTCGACGGCGGAGACGACGCCGATCTCGTCACACTCGCAGAACGGTGACCTGGCGGCCGGACGGCGTGGTCGCCCCGCTCGAATGCGCCTCGTTCGCTCCACGGCGGGGCTTCGGTGCGCCGGTCGAAGATCACCAGCGCGCCGGTGGTGAGGGTGAGGCGGTCCAGGTACCGGTCGAGTTGCGCGAGGCCGTCGGGCATCGGGTCGTTCCCGCCCGCTCGCCAGACCTTCAGCTCCATGGCCTCGCGCTGCGTGAGCCGTTCGCCTTCTGGGCCGGTGTAAGGCCAGCGGACCAGCACGTCCAGGCGTTTGGTGCCGGCGGCGTACTCCCGGTCGAGCCGGCCTCCGCCGTTGACCAGCCGGTGCAGGAAGGCCATGAGGATGATCTGGCAGGCGGCCTCGTGGTAGCCCTCCTGCCGGACGAGCACCTCGCCGTGCTCGCGCCAGAACACGACGAACTCCCGCAACAGGCGCGGCAGGTCGAACCGGCCGTCCGACAGCACAAAGCTGCGCGGATCGGCCATCACGTACTGTTCCGACGGGTTGCCGAGCACCCTCAGGATGACCTCCCGGTAGATCGGGTTCGCCACCTGCAGCGGGGGTTGCTCCTTGACCAGGCCCAGGTCGCGGACATAGGACAGGTCGTCGGAGAAGGTGAGGTCGACGTCGGGGAAGTCCCCGGCCAGGATGGGCTCGATCACCCGCTTTACTCTGGGCTCCCGCAACCGGGCGACCAGCGCGTCCAGATGAGTGGCGCGCTTGCGGATCAGCCGCTCCTCGGCGTCCTCTATCTGCCCGACGGTGATGGTGGGAGTCATCCCTACCTGGAGGATGGTTTCGAAGGCCAGGGCGTTGACCAACCATGGTTGTCCTTGTGTGAGTTCGAAGACGCGCTCTATCGCGTCCTTGGTGAACTCCTGGCCGGTCGCCTGGGTGTGCTGGTCGTACAGTTCGGCGATCTGGTCGGCGCTGAAGTCGCTGAGACGCAGTGACTCGGCGACGATGTTGAACGGGCCGGCCGGGTTGGAGCGGCCGGGTTCGCCGCCCGAGGCGACCTTGTAGTCACGCAGGTCCCGCAACCCGCACAGCACCACGGAAGCGGGGAACGGGTAGCTCTCATGCCGCGCGTTGTGACCGGCGCGGAGCTGGCTGAGGATGCTGACCATGCCATTTCCCTGCAGGGCGTCGATCTCGTCGAAGAACAGCACCACCCGGCGCGGGCAGCGGCGGCACCACTCGCTCAGCGCCGTACGGACCCGGGTACCAGGGGGCGACTGCGGCCACTCATCGGGTGGCATCAGCTCATCGGGCCATCCCGACCGCTCGGCGGCCTCACGGATGGAATCCAGCAGAATCGATTCCGCTACCGCGAAGTCGTCACCGGCCACCTTGGTCTCTTCACAGGAGAACATCAGGGCGGCGGTGTCGCCTTCGGCGGTCAGCTCGGAGGCCAGGGTGCCTAGCGTGGTGGTCTTCCCGGTCTGCCGGGGCGCGTGCAGCACGAAGTACCGGTCCATCTCGACGAGCACCCGCGCCTGCGGAAGCCGCTGCGCGGGGGGCAACATGTAGTGGTGCAGAGGACCGCACGGGCCGGTGGCGTTGAAGTACCTCGCTCGGGGTGGCCGCATGGTCACAGTCTGCCATTCCCCGGCGCTCGCGTCCTGCCGCCGGAACCATGCAGATGCGCCGTTCTCACGCCCGCCTATCGGAGTCAGCACATCATCGGGACCGGGCGCCCAGTGCTGCGGGCTGTGCCGCGTGAGCGGCAGGACCGGCCGTCGGTCACCGAGTTCCGGGCGCTGCCGGCAAGCGCCCCGGCCGGAGGTCCGGGGGGCAGTGAGCTCTGATCCAACCAGCATCGTCATTCAGCGGGTGAGGGTGGCGATGATGCGGTCGAGGGTGGCGAGGTCGGCGGGGTCGAGGGCGAGGATGGCGGGCGGGGGCTCGTCCAGGATGCCCTCGGCGCGGGCGGCGGCCTTCTCGCCTTCGGGGGTGACGGTCACGATCTTCTGCCGGCGGTCGTCGGGGTGGACGTCGCGCACCACCAGGCCGCGGCGGACCAGGTCGTCCACGACCAGGGTGGTGTAGGGCGCGTCTATGGAGAGCTCGGTGGCGAGCCGGCGCATGGTCATCGGTGACCCCGCGAGGTGGCGCAGGGCCTTGACGCGGATGAAGCTCATGTCCAGGGCCGCGGTGACCTCCTTGCGGCGGTCGTACCGGTCGAGGATGAGCGTGCGCATGCCGTGCCAGGCTCGGGCGGCCATCTGGGGGTCGTGGCTCATGACGTGACGGGAATCCTCGTGTCCTCGACGGAGAGGTGCGCCGCGGTCCGCTCCGCGGTGCCCTTCGCCCATCTGCCCGTGGTGATGATACCCAGAGCGAGCACGACAGTCCCGTACGCGACGGTGATCCACCAGCCGGCCCGCCCGGCGGAGGCGAAGCCGTCGCGGAGCGATCCGGACAGGCCGGTGGCGAGCACCGAGCCGGCGATGGCGACGCCCAGCGACTGGCCGACCTGGCGGCTGGTCGAGGCGACGGCCGCGGCGACCCCGGCCTGCGAGATCGGCATGCCCGAGACGGCGGTGTTGGTGATCGGGGCGTTGACGATGCCGGAGCCCAGGCCGAAGACGGTGTAGGCGGCCAGGATCCAGAGCAAGGGCGTGTCGGCGCTCAGCCGGGTGAGCATGAGCCCGCTCACGGTGAAGGCGACACCGGCGATGACCAGGGACGGCCGGGGCCCGCGCTCGCCGACCAGCCGTCCGGACAGCGGGCCGCAGAGCAGGGTCATCGCGGCGATCGGCAGCGTGCACAGGCCCGCGTGGAACGGGGACAGGTGACGGACGTCCTGCAGGTACAGGGTGTTGAGGAACAGGAATCCGCCGAAGGCGGCGAACGCGCTCATCGCGATGACCGAGGCGCCGGAGAAGGGGACGCTGCGGAAGAAGCGCAGGTCGATGAGGGGTTCGCGGCGGCGCGGCTCGTAGATGAGCAGGCCGGCGAGCCCGGCGACCGCGAGGAGGGAGAACCCGATGATGAGCGGCGACCCCCAGCCGTGCCCCGGCGCCTCGATGATCGCGTAGGTGAGCGCGGCCAGTGTCACGATGACCAGCACCTGCCCGACGGGGTCGATGCGGCGGGCGCGCGAGGCCCGCGACTCGGGGACGAAGACGGCGGTGAGCACCAGGGCGGCCGCGGCGACCGGCACGTTGATCCAGAAGATGGCGCGCCAGCCGATCGAGTCGATGAGCGCGCCGCCGACGACCGGGCCGAGGCCGATGCTGATGCCGACCACGCCTCCCCACACGCCGATGGCGCGGGCGCGTTCGCGGGGGTCGGTGAAGATGTTGGTGACGATCGACATGGCGACGGGGTTGAGCATCGAGCCACCGATGGCCTGCACGACGCGGAAGGCCACCAGCCAGCCGAGGCTCGGCGCGAGCCCGCACAGCAGGGAGCCGAGCGCGAAGACCACCAGGCCGGTCTGGAACGTGCGCCGCCGTCCGACGCGGTCGCCGGTCGAGCCGGCCAGCAGCAGGAGGCTGGCCAGCACAAGGGTGTAGGCGTCGATGGTCCACTGCATGCCCGAGACGGGCGCGTGCAGGTCGCGCTCGATCGCCGGGAGGGCGACGTTCACGATGGTGTTGTCGAGCCCGACGATGAACAGGCTCATGCAGCAGATGACCAGGATGAGCATTCGCCTGCGGCGGCTGAGCTCCGGCACGACGCCTCCATACTTGTAGGCCTACAATGGTTTTAATAGTACAACCAATGCCGCGATAGCCGGATTTATGCCCATGAGCTGCGGATACATGGCGAACGCCGGGGAAGGACGACTTCGTGGGGGCGTGCGACGGCCGGTCTCCTGAGCCGGACTCCGTTCACGGACGTCCGCCGGGGACCGCGCAGCGCGTTCGGGCCGGGCTCCGCCGTCGCCGCGCTCTGGGGGACAGCGGCCTGCCGCGACTCGCCGCGGCCGATCTCGTCCGGCCGCGACGATGGCGCGGTCACGTGGCTGTCCCCCACCCGTCCCCGATCGCGCCTCGGGTGAGGTCCGGAGCAGCGTCCAACGGTGAAGGTCGGTTATCGTGCGTCGCGTATCCGGAGGATGTACGCCGCGGTGAGCGCGACGGCACGATCTTCGTCCTGTGACAGGTCCGCGAGGGCTCGTGAGGCGGTGATTCCCGGGATCTCCGCGAGCGCCTGGGTCACCCGTAGACGGGCGGACGCTTCGACGGTGCCGAGGGCGAGACGACCGACGAGCCTGGCGGCGATCTCCTCCGCCGAAGCCGGACGACTCGCCAGCGCGCTCAGCGTGTCGGCCGCGTCGACGTCGTTCACGCCCTCGACGACCATATCGACGAGCGTCGGAACCGCGTCGGCCACGCCACGTGTCCCCAGGGCCAGCGCCGCGTACCTGCGGACCACGACGTCGGGGCTCGCGAGCGCGTCGCGCAGCAGCGTGGTCGCTCCGCCGTCCGGGATCTCGGCGATCGACCGGACGGCACGGACGCGCACCTCGGCCACGGGTGAGCCGAGGCCCTGTGCCAGCGGCGCCAGCGCGTCATCGCCCGACTGCGCCAGAGCCCATCGAAGGGCTCCGGCGACGTTCGGGTCCGCCTCGCTCAGCGCCGCCTCGACCAGCGCTTCCACCGGCACCGGGACCTCACCGGCCGAGGACAGGGCCGCGCGCTGGCGCCTGCCGGCGCTCGTGGCCCCCAGGTCCCGCAGGAGTGCGACGATCTGCAGGACGTCCTCCCAGCCCGCGGGGTCCGCCGCGCCGATCCGGCGGAGCCGGGTGAGCAGCTCCGTCTCGGCCGCGATGCGTTCCTGCGTCTGGCGGATGAGGTCGTCGACGAGCTCCGAGGGCGTGAAGTCACGGTCATCCAGCGCGCGCCCGATCTCACGCAGCGACAGCCCCAGCGACCGCAGGCTCTCGATATGGAAGATCCGCCGGATGTCCTCGCCGGAGTACTCGCGATAGCCGGCCCGGGTACGGCCCGTCGGCCGCACCAGGCCGAGCGCGTCGTAGTGCCTGAGCATGCGGGCGCTGACCCCGGACCGCCGGGCCACATCACCGATCAACACTGCCCATCACTCCTCCTTGCCGGAGCCGCCGAGGGCGACGACGCGCTTCGCCTCCTCGATCGCGAACTCGAATCCGGCATCCGGATCGCGTGACAGCCGCTCCGTGGCGATCGCGTGCTGACGCACACGGGGGTCGGGATGCGTCATGGCGGCGCGCAGGGCCGGCGTGATCACACTATCGAGCGCGACCAGCGCCCGGCTGAGGCTCAACTGTGTCGCACGTTCGCCGCGTCCGAGCTGTGTGGCCAGCACTCCGGCCAGCTCGGACCGCTCACCTTCGGGCACGAGCACGACCGCCGCCCGCCAGGCGCTCCGCGCCACCTCGTCGTCGGCGTCGGTCAGCAGCGCCCTGGTGATCGCCGGCCACGCCCGCCGATCGCCGATCTTGGACAGCGTGTGCAACGCCTGGCTTCGTGCCTGCGCGCGCTCCGAGCGGAGCTCGTCGATGAGCCTGGGAACCGTCATCGCCGCCGCGTGGCGGGTGAGCGCCCACGTGAGCATGTCGCGTACGTAGAATTCCGGCTCTACCGCGCACCGTTCGACGAGCGCGTCGACGAACCGCGGGTCGGGGCTCGTGCCCACCGCCAGCGCCGCCCGCAGCCGCACTGACGGGTCGCCGTTCTCCAGCCCCTGGATGGCTCGGATCGTCTCGGTGTCCTGGTCCGGCATGGTCATCGGGACCACCTCCTCGGCCACAGTGAAGACCTTGTCACCGTGTCAAGGTCAAGCGGCATTACGCCGTGAGATCGCCAGGAGAGGTCAGGCCCCGCGCCCGCCCCAGGCGCGGTGGCACAGCGGTGGACACAGCGGTGGACACAGCGGTGGACACAGCGGTGGACACAAAAGAGCGTGGTCCCGCTCCGGAAGGACCCCTGTCCGGAGCGGGACCACGCTGGGTGGTGGTGGCGGGCCTCGCCATGGCCGTGTCAGCCGGGGCGAGGTCCGCAGTCTTCGGTTGTCAGTTGATGGGCGGGTAGGCGTTGGCGAGGAGCTGGCGGAACTGCGCCGAGAACCACGCACCGGCGATCGGGGAGTCCGCCAGGGCGCCGGTCGGGTTGTTGCCGTTGCGCTCGTTACCGCCGTAGGTCGGGTCGCACATCCGGTCGAAGCCCTTGCCCTCGTTGTTGTCGATCGCCTTGCTGGAGCCGTCGGACTCACCCGGAGGCTTGATCCAGACGTAGGCGTCGATACCGGTGGCGGGAGCCGCCTTGGGCCGCTCGCCGATGCCGGCGCCGCTCTGGTTGCACCAGTTGCCGGCGTGGACGCGACGGTCGACCTTGGAGGCGTTCACGAAGGTGTCGACGTTGGTCGAGGTGCTGGGCCCGGAGGGCCGAGCCGAGCCGCCCCAGCCGTTGCGCGAGGTGTCGATCAGCATTCCGATGCCGGAGTTGAACCCCTGGGAGACCAGCTCCTGGCGGAACGCCTGCGCGTAGGTCAGCTCGTCGACGTAGAAGTTCCAGTCGACCCACTTGGACTGACGCACCGACTGGCCGCCCACCGTGGTGTTGATGGTGAAGTACGGCTCGGTCAGGGCCGAGTAGTTGGCGGTGTTGGTGATGAAGCCGTCGACGCTGGCGAAGCCGGCGGTGGTGCCGCGCACGGTGTCGGCGAACAGCTGGGCGGAGGGACGGAAGTTGCTGTCCCAGCCGAGCCAGCCGTGGTGCCCGGCGTCGATGTAGGTGTAGACGTTCTTGATGGCGTGCAGCTTGTTCAGCGCGTACTGAATACCCTGGACGTAGGCGCCGCTGGACTTGGCCTCGGCGCACGCCGCGATGCTGGTGTTGGTGACCAGGTTCGGCAGCGAGTCGATCTCGATGACCGTCACGATGCGCAGGTTCGAGTACTTCGAGTTGCTCAGGATCGCGGCGATCGGGTCGATGAACTCGCTCTTGTAGCGGCTCAGGCCGTTCTCCGAGACCTTGAGCTCACCGTTGGAGGCCAGCGCCGAGCAGTCACGGTTGGGCAGGTCGTAGACGACGAACTGGATCGTCAGCGGGGTGCTGCCGTTCGCGGCGTCCTGCTGGACGGCCGCGTCGAGGTGCGCCGCCACACCCTTGACGGTGGAGCTGCCCTCGATGGCGGCGATGCGGTCCAGCCACACGCCGGTCGAGAGGTTGGCGACGGCGGAGCCGCCCGGCTCGGCCGCGGCCTTGGAGGACCAGTCGGAGTTCACGTAACCGGTCGCACCCGAGTACGGGTTGTCGACGTGCGTCGGGGTGGTGCCACCGTCGTTGTCGGACTCGGTGGCGGTCACCGACACCGAGGACAGCCCGGAGGAGGCCACGCTGAAGGAACGCGAGCCGCTGGTGGTGTCACTGTCCTCGGCGGCCGCCAGGGTGACGTTCTGCGCGGTGTTCCAGTTCGACGTGGTGAAGGTCAGGCTGGAACCGCTGCTGATGGTGAGGTCGGAGTCGCCGCTGCCGGCGGTCGAGGTCACCGTCACGCTGGAGCTGGGCTGCCGCGCCAGGCGCACGCCGTAGGTGGCGGTGCTGCCCTCGGGGACGGTCACCGACGTCGGGCTGACCACCAGCGACTGGACGCCCGGAGTCGGGGTCGGAGTCGGAGTCGGGGTGGGGGTCGGCGTGGGAGTCGGAGTCGGGGTGGGCGTCGGCGTGGGGGTCGGCGTCGGCTGAGGGCCGCCGTTGCACGTCGTGCCGTTGATGGCGAAGCTCGTCGGGTTGCTGTTGCTGCCGCTGAAGCTGCCGTTGAACCCGAGCGTCCACGAGGCGCCGCTGGCCTGGCTGCCGTTGTAGGACTCGTTACGCGCGGTCACGTTGGCGCCCGACTGCGACCACTGGGCGCTCCACCCGTTGGTCACCCGCTGGTTGCCGGGGAAGGTGAACGTCAGCGTCCAGTTGGACAGCGCGTCGCCGAGGTTCTTGATGACGAGGTTGCCACCGAACCCGCCACCGCCCTCCCACGACTTGGTATACGTGACATCACAGGCGACCGCGGCGTGGGCCGTGGTCGGGGCCGCGGCGAGCCCGATGCCGGTGAGCACTAGCGCTGTCACCGCCGTCAAGCCTCGTCGCCAGGATCTCTGGTGGGGTCCCATTGTCTGTTTGTCTCCCTCATGAAACTGATGGGGTTCGCCGCCTTCTTGAGACGGCCAAGCAGCACCCAGCTCGACATCGCCTGTGGGAGCGCTCCCATCGTCGGAGTGTTTCGAGAGGATGTACAGCAGATTGCGCACCGCCCCCGCAAGGCCTCGACCGCCGATGTCCCGCGTGGCCCACCGGACCCGCGATGGCCTTGGCAAACGCGGGTCACAGCACAGTGGATCACCGGGCAGCCCGATGAAACATTCATCTGGAACCGCGTTCTGGGCGCTTTCGCGCCGGTCACGGACCGGTGGTCCGGCGCTCGCCGCGCCCACCGCCGTCCCACGCTCCGCTGAAAGCAATTGAAACCCGTCGTTTAACCAGCTTCCGCCGGTGCAGGAACCGGGGACGGAACCCCACGTCACAGGAGGCGGAATGTCGGACAGGCCCAGCATGTCGCTGTCGGGCATCGTGCTCGACGCCCCCGACGCCCAGGAACTGGCGGCGTTCTACCGCCGGCTCCTGGGCTGGACGGTGTCGCAGGACGAGCCGGACTGGGTGAAGCTCGCCGCCCCGGACGGCGGACCGGGCCTGTCGTTCCAGACCGAGACCGCGTACACCCGGCCGACCTGGCCCGCCGGCCCCGGCGACCAGCGGATGATGGTCCACCTCGACATCAAGGTGGAGGACCTGGAGGTCGCCGGCGCGCACGCCACGGCTTCGGGCGCGGTCCTGGCCGACTTCCAGCCACAGGACGACGTCCGCGTCTACCTCGACCCGGCCGGCCACCCCTTCTGCCTGTTCACCACCGAGTAGCCGGCGACGTCCGTCGTTGACCGCCCTCTGACCAGGCCGCTGACCGCCCGGGTCGTACGCGACGTCGCAAGCCGATCGCCCTTCCGCCGATCCGGGTTGTTCACGCGCGGTTCAGCCGCTCTTGCCAATCTGCCTGACGTAGCCGGAGCAAGATCTCTCCGGCGGGATGGAAGGGCAAGAAATGGGCCACGGGCACGACCACCCTCACGAGCACTCGCACGCTCACCCCCACGACCACTCCCACGGCGCCGAGCACGCCGGCCAGGGCGACCTCGCACCGGTCGTGGACCTGTCGGTTCCCGACGCCGAGCTCTCCCCCGGCGAACTCTCGCGCCGCCAGATGTTCCGCCGCGCGGGCCTGCTGGGCGCGGGCCTGACCGCCGCCGGCGTGCTGGGCACGCAGGGCGCCGCGGCCGCCGCCACGCAGCGCACCCGCACGAGCACCGAGCCCCGTGACGGCTACCTGTGGCTGGCCGGCGACCACCACATCCACACACAGCACAGCAGCGACGGCATGTACAAGGTGAGCGACCAGGTCAGGCACGGCAACGCCTACGGCCTGGACTGGATGGTCATCACCGACCACGGCAGCGTCGCGCACGCCAAGATCGGCGTGGACAAGGTCAACCCGGACATCGTCGCCACGCGCAAGGCCGTCAAGGACACCCTGGTCTTCCAGGGGCTCGAGTGGAACATCCCGGCCGCCGAGCACGGCACCGTCTTCGTGGCGCCGGGCCGCAACGAGGTCGCCACGCTGAAGGAGTTCGAGAATTCCTTCGACGGCTCGGTCAAGGGCGCGACCGCCGGCACCCCGCAGAACGAGGCGCTGGCCATCGCGGGCCTGAACTTCCTGGCCGACGCCGTGCGCCGGCGCCGCGTCGAGGACGCGCTGTTCCTCGCCAACCACCCCGCGCGCAAGGGCCTGGACGCCCCGCACGAGATCCGCGGCTGGCGGGACGCGCAGCCGTCCATCGCCGTCGGCATGGAGGGCGCGCCCGGCCACCAGGCCGCGGGCATCGCCAAGCCCAACGGCGCCGGCAGCGGGCGCGGCTTCTACGACAACAGCCCGAGCGCCGACTCCTTCGCCGCCTACCCGCCCGAGAGCTACAAGACCTTCGGCGGGTTCGACTGGATGACCGCCACCGTCGGCGGCCTGTGGGACAGCCTCCTGGCCGAGGGCAAGAGCTGGTGGATCACCGCCAACTCCGACTCCCACACGGTGTACCTCGACACCAGCGACCGCGGGCCGGGCGGGAACTTGGACACCGACGGCCGGTACAACGACCCGATCTACAAGGGCGTGCCGAACACCTCCAACGGCGACTTCTGGCCGGGCTACTACAGCAAGACCCACGTCGGGTCGCGCGAGTTCTCCTACACCGCCGTCATGGACGGCATCCGCCAGGGCCGTGTCTGGGTGGACCACGGCGGCCTGATCACCGCCCTGGTCGTCCGCGCCCGCCAGACGGGCACCGGCCAGCGCGGGGTGACGCTAGGCGACACCCTGCACGTCCGCAAGAGCGCCAAGGTGGAGATCGCCATCGAGATCACCCTGGCGAACCAGCCCAACTGGGCGCAGTTCATCCCGGCCCTGGCTCGCGTGGACGTCATCCAGGGCGAGGTGACCGGCCCGGTGTCCGACAAGGACGTCTTCACCACCCCGGCGACCAAGGTCGTGAAGTCCTTCGAGGTGAAGAAGAACACCGGCACGGTCACCTTCACCTACCAGGTCGGCGCCGTCGACCGGCCGGTGTACGTGCGCCTGCGCGGCACCGACGGCAACCGCGGCGCCGTGGGCCTGCTGGGCGCGTCGGTGGACCCGGCCGGCCCGGCGATCGACGTCTTCGGCGACGCCGACCCGTGGAAGGACCTGTGGTTCTACAGCAACCCGATCTGGATCGCGCCGCGCGGATGATCCTCGGCCTGGACGCGGGCTCGCGGACGGTCGCGGAGGCCGAGCACCTTCTCCACGAGATGGCGGAGTCGCTCGGCCTCCCGGCCGGGACCGTGGGCTGCACGCACTTCGTCCGCACCACGGGCCTGGCACACGTGGCCTGCTCCCTGTCCGTCCCCACCGCGACGGGGAGGGACGCGGACACGGCCTCGGCCGGCGGCGCGGGCACGGCTCCGGCAGGCGGTACGCGGACCGATTCGGCCGACGGCGCGGGCGCGGCCCCGGCAGGCGTCGTCGACCTCGGCGCGTTGCCGGCCCATCTGGGGGCGGCGCTCGGCGACGCCCGCACCGGGCCCGGCGACCTCGCGGAGGGCGCCGCGCTCGCGGCGGCCGCGCACGCCGCGGGGTCCAGCGGCCGTCTGGTGCTGTTCCCAGGCAGGGACGCGCTCACCGGCACCCTGACCACGGCCGAGGTGCTCGCCCGTTCGGCGGTCGAGCGGGTCGTGGTGCTCGGCCGGACCGAGGACCCCGCGCCGGACGCGCCCTTGGCCACCAACGACTTCGTCCGGCCGCAGTGGCGCGACGGGCGGATCGTCCTGCTCGCCATGCCGGCGGCGGGCGGGATGCTCATGCCGGCCGAGGTACCGAACCCCACCCCGTGCTGCGCCGACCACGGCTGACCGCCTGAGGCGGGGCCGCGGACCGACAGCGGCCCCGAGCTTCGGGCGGGACGGCCCGCGCGTCTGGCACGACTGTCCGCGCCGCAGGCACGACGGCCCGCGTCACAGGCGCGGCGGCCGCGCCACAGGCTGTGACGGCCCGCGCGTCAGGCGCGGACCGTCGCGGTCTCGGCGAGGAGCCGGTCCCAGTCGGCGAGGAAGCGGTCCAGCCCGTAGCGGGCGCAGGCGGCGGCCCGGGCCGCCTTGCCCGCCTGGGCCGCCGCCGCCGGGTCGGCGGTGAACGACCGCAGGGCGGCGGTCAGCGTCGCGAGCCGGGTCGAGATCACCCCGGCCTCCGGCGGCACGGCCTCGACGGCCTCGGTGGTCGCGAGCGCGACCACCGGCATGCCCAGCATCATGGCCTCGATCAGCGACAGGCCCAGTGACGTCCACCGGTAGGGGTGCAGGTAGACGCGGCGCCGGGCCAGCTCGGCGTGCATCTCGCGCTGCGGCAGGTCCTCGAAGACGCCGTACGGCAGGCCGGTGACCTTCATGCCGAACACGTCCAGCGGCGCGGCGGCGGCGAACGCCGGCAGCAGGTCGGTCCCGGCGACCCGGGTGCGGCGCACCGGCTCGTTGACCACGACGCCGGCCCGGGCGAGCTCGCCGGTGTAGCGGTGGCCGGGGTCGACGACGCCGTGCTCGATGACCCGGGTGGGCGCCCGCCCCGCGTCCCAGAACAGCTCGTTGAAGTGCGTGACGTGCACCAGCGGGATGTCGTCTCGGCCGGCCAGCGGATGGCGGGTGGCCGGGACGTCCCCGGCAGGGGTGTTGTGCTCGACGTAGACGGCGGGCACGTCCCGGCCGGGACGGCGGCCGAGCCAGCGCTCGGCCAGGTCCAGCTCGTGCGGCCGCTGGAGCACGACCACGTCGACGTCCTCCTCGCGCAGGCGGTCCCACGGGACCTCGCGGACGGAGGCGGGCCAGGTGTAGGTGCGCGCCCTTCCGCGCCCGTCGGGGCCACGGTCGGCGGTGAGCGGCACCATGTAGTCGTGGCCGCCCTGGACGAACGCGGTCGTCCAGGACCCGTGCACATGCCACACCAGCACCCTCATGGCCTCGCCTCTCTCATGTCATCACCCGCTCGACGGCGTCGGCGAGGTCGCGGGCGACCTCCGGGGCGGCGTCGACCTCGGCGGGAAGGGTCACCGGGGTCGGGACCAGGATGCCCCTGGCCCCGGCCGCGCGGGCGGCCTCCATGTCACGGCCGATGTCGCCGATGACCACGCAGTCGGCCGGGGCGACGCCGAGGGCCCGCGCGGCCCGCAGGACCAGGCCGGGCATGGGCTTGCGGCAGGCGCACCCGTCGCCGTCGTCGTGCGGGCACACCGCCCAGACCCCGAACGGGCCGAGCAGCTCCTCGACGCGGGCGTTGACCCTGCGCAGGGCGGCGGCGTCGAACAGGCCCTTGGCCACGCCGGCCTGGTTGGTGACCACGCCGAGGGGCATTCCGGCCCCGCGCAGCCGGTCGAGGGCGGCCCGTGCGCCGGGCATGGGGCTGACCAGCCGCGGGTCGGCGTTGTAGGGGACGTCGTGGATGAGCGTGCCGTCGCGGTCGAACAGGACCGCGCGTGGACGGGGGTGGATCGGCACGGGGAGACCTCCAGCCTGCCGGATGCCCATTTTCGAATGGGACAAACGACTACTTTGGGTGACGACACGCAGCGTGCTCCTTCCTTATTGCCCGTTATGCCGCTGCTTACTGTTTGGGGAGCGCTTCTCTCGGTAGTCATCCCCCGCCGATGGAGGGAGAAGCGATGAGGTTCCTCGGCATCAACGCGATCTTCCACGACCCTGCCGCCGCGCTCGTGGTCGACGGGCGCGTGGTGGCGGCCTCGGAGGAGGAACGGTTCAGCCGCCGCAAACATGGCAAGCGTCCCGTGCCCTTCTCGGCCTGGGAGCTCCCCGAGCAGGCCGCCGCGTGGTGCCTGAGCCAGGCGGGGCTGCGCCCCGAGGACCTGGACGCGGTCGCCTACTCCTACGACCCCGCGCTCGTGCGCCCCGGCGGCCCCGGTCAGGACCAGCGCTGGGAGGACCTGCGGACCTCGTACGCCCGCCGCGCCCCGTCGTTCCTGTCCACCTACCTGCCGGGACTGGATCCCGACCAGGTCGCCTACGTGCCGCACCACATCGCGCACGCCGCCTCGGCCGGGCTGGCCGCGCCCTATCGTGATTCGGCGGTGCTGGTGTGCGACGGGCGGGGTGAGGCGGTGTCGCACCTGGCCGGCCACTACCGCGACGGCGAACTGACCGTGCTCGCCACCCAGGAGCTGCCGCATTCGCTCGGGTTGATGTACGAGGAGGTCACCGAGCATCTGGGGTTCCTGCGCTCCAGTGATGAGTACAAGGTGATGGCGCTGGCCTCCTACGGCGAGCCGCGTCAT
>NZ_JBEXGT010000066.1:0-41449 GCF_040607475.1 Sphaerisporangium sp. NPDC005288
GCCAGAGGGCCGCGGGCGAGAACTGGCGGTGCTTCGGCGCACCCGCCGCCCTGTTCTGCTACATCGACCGCGACCTGGGCCGGCCCCAATGGGCCGACGTGGGGATGTACCTGCAGACCGTCATGCTGCTGCTGCGTGCCGAAGGGCTGCACAGCTGCCCGCAGATGGCCTGGTCGGTGTACCGCAGGACCATCGCGGAGATCCTCTCGCCGCCGGACGAGCTCATCCTGTTCTGCGGCATGTCGATCGGGTTCGAGGACGTCACGGTGCACCACGTCCGTACGGGCCGGGCGTCCCTCGACGAGACGGTCACGTTCGTCGGAGGCCGGCCACCGGAGCGTCACCTCGCGGCCGAGGCCGTCAACGGTGACGGCCGCACGTTTTGACCATGAGAGGAAACGCATGACCTACACCGTTGGTTACATCGTCGGGAGCCTGTCCCGGAAGTCGATCAACAGGACGCTCGCTGTCGCCCTGAGCCGTCTGGCGCCGCCCGACCTGCGCCTCACGGAGATCCCCATCGGCGAGCTGCCCCTCTACAGCCACGACCACGACTCGAGCTATCCCGCCGTGGCCCGGGAGTTCAAGGACGCGATCGAAGCCGCCGACGCCCTGCTGTTCGTCACCCCGGAGTACAACCGGTCCATCCCGGGCGCGTTGAAGAACGCCATCGACTGGGCGACCCGGCCCTATGGGTCGAACGTGCTGAACGGCAAGCCGTCCGCGATCATCGGAGCCTCACCGGGGCCGATCTCCACCGCGGTCGCGCAGCAGCATCTGAAGACCATCCTGTCCTTCACCGACTCCCCGGTGATGGGTCAGCCCGAGGCCTACATCCAGTTCACCAAGGGATTGATCGACGAAGGGGGCGACATCCAGGTGCCGTCCACCGCCGCGTTCCTGACCGAGTATCTGAGGGCCTTCGCCGTCCATATCCGGCGCCATCACGACCACCCCGCCGGACACCGGCGCCACACGGTGGCCGAACGGGCGCAGGGGCGGCAGGACGGCGTTGAAACGCCGCCGTACCGCCCCTGAGCCGGTCACTCCGCGGGTGCGGCCAGGACCGGGGACCGCCGCGTGGGTCAGCCGGTCGCCGGGGGGATGTTCTGGTTGAGGTGGAAGAAGTTGGTCGGGTCGTACTGGGCCTTGACCGCCCGCAGCCGGTTCCAGGTCTCGCCCGGGTAGGCGTCGCGCACCCGGTCCTGGCTCTCGTCGCCCAGGAAGTTGACGTAGGCGCCGGAGTCGCTCTGCCGGATGGCCGCCATGAAGTCGGCGACCCACCTCTCGCGGACGACCCGCTCCTCGGGACCCTCGTAGAACGCCGCGACGTTCACCATGATCTTGCTGTTCCGGTGCGCGAACGCGGTCGCGTCGGCCGGCACGCGGGGCACCGCCCCGCCGAGCACCCGGAGCTGGATGGCCCGCATCGAGGCGTCGGAGGAGGCGAGGTAGTCGATGATCGTCTCGGCCATCTCCAGGTCCACGCCGTCCATGAACATCGTCGAGGCCGCCGCCGAGGGCTGCTCTCCGTGCTCCTCCGGCGGGAACATGGCCGAGTACGGGATGCGCTGGATGAAGTCGGCGAGCGGCGTGGCCAGCGCGCGGAACGGCGCGAGGATCCGCTCGCCGTCCTCCTCGGGCCCGGAGTGGACCAGGAAGGCCAGCACGATCATCGAGCCGTGCAGCTCCTCCGGCAGGAACGGCATCGGCGGCGCCGGCATGACGTTGGCGATGGTGGACAGCTCGTCCGGCGCGGCCTCCGCCGCCGCGATGAACCCGGCGACGACCTCGGCGGTCGCGGGCAGCACCAGGATGCCGCCGTGGACCGACGACAGCGGGTACAGCTTGAAGCGGAGCCGGGTGACCACGCCGAAGTTGCCGCCGCCGCCGCGGATGGCCCAGAACAGGTCCGGGTGGTGCCGCTCGTCGACGAGCAGCACCTCGCCGTCCGCGGTCACGATCTCGGCGGCCAGCAGGTTGTCGATGCTCAGGCCGTGCTTGCGCACGAGGAACCCGATGCCGCCGCCGAGCGTGATGCCGCCGATGCCCACCGAGCCGGTGTCGCCGAAGCCGGTCGCGAGCCCGTGCGCCTCCGCCGCGACGGTGTAGGCGCCGGCGGTCGCCCCGCCCTGGGCCCACGCGGTGCGGCCCTCGGCGTCGATCTCGATTTCGGACAGGTCCTGGAGGTCGAGCACGATGCCGCCCTCGGTGACGCTGTGCCCGGCGTTGCTGTGGCCGCCGCCGCGCACGGCCAGTTCCAGGCCCGTCTCGCGGGCGAAGGTGACGACGCGCACGACGTCGTCCACGTCGGCCGGCCGGACGACGGCCAGCGGACGGCGGTCGAAGCCGCCGTAGACCCTGCGTGCCTCGTCGTACCCCTCGTCATGGGGCTCGGTCACGCTGCCGCTGAGGACTGTACGAAGGTGCGAAATCGTGTCAATCGACACATTTAACGACATAAGGAAAACCCCTCCGAAGCGGCCTGTTCACCCGCTCGTCGCTGACAGAGAGCGCGCTCGCGTTCCGGCGATGACGGTGTCATCGGCCAGGCAGTCACTCCCACGCATGATTCCGCCCGGCGCCTCGCCCCCACAACCCGAATAGGGGTGGGGTGGGGTACCGGCCCTGGGGTGCGCGAGACGCGTCCGCGCCGCCGCGAGGGCCCGGCGGTGCACGCGGCGGCCACCGTCACCAGGGCCGGTCGCTCGTGCGGTTCTCAACCGCCGAGAGGGCCGGCGGTCCGGGCGGTCACACCTGGGGGCGCGGCTCGCGGGCGGCGGCGAACCTGCGCAGGGAGTCCAGGGCGGAGACGCCGTAGACCTCCTCCACGGCGTCGGCCAGCAGGTGGCACATCCGGAACCTGTCCAGCGGGGTCAGGCCCATGCGGGTGAGGTGCAGGTAGGTGTAGTTCAGCAGCACCCGGTAGCGCAGGAAGCCGGGGTCGGTGAAGACCGCCTCGTGGTAGGCCGCGCTGTCGAAGATCAGGCGCTGCAGCTCGCCCGGCTCCCGCCGCGGCACCGGCAGGTCGCCCAGCCGGGCCTCCAGCGCCTCGCCCGGCCTTGTCATCGGCTGGGGCAGCCGTCCCTGGTCCATCAGCGCGCCGGCGCGGGCACGGTAGCGCTCGAGCAGCGCGGCCCACTCCCGCACGAACGGAACGGGCGGCGCGGCCGGGTCGTCCAGCGCGGCGACCACGTCCCGCACCCGGCCCGTCAGCGCCTCCCGCCGCTGGGCGAAGTCGCGCTCGAAGCCGGCGCGCGCGGCGTCGGGGTCGGCCGCCCAGGTGATGAACCCTTCGGCGTGCATGCGGTACGACAGGTAGCTGCGGGCGATGGGGTGGGAGGTGTGCGCGACGGTCAGCATCAGGCTCAGAGCCAGGCCGAGCTTGCCGTCCTCGCCCGCGCGCACATGGTCGAGCATGGCGAACAACAGCGGGGTGCTGTCGGCGTAGAACGCCGTGAGCAGCTCCACCGCCTCCTCACTGCCGAGCACGTGCCGCCGCGAGTCGTACGGCGCGTCGCGGATGGAGTTGTCCGGCGGCCACGGCGTGAGCGGCCCGTGCTCCTGCTCCCGCACGGCCATCAGGCGGTGCCGGGTCAGGCTCTGGTCCGGGTCCAGCACGGTCGTGGACGGATGCTCGCGCAGGTAGGCGCCGACGACCTCGTCGATGCGCGGGCGCACCACCTCCCGCCACACCGGCGGCGCGGCCTTGACGTTGATCCGCAGGTGCGGGCCCTGCCTCCAGTGGCGCAGCACGTACGCCGCCTCCACCCGTCCGCGCAGCCCGTCGAGCAGCGGCCGCACGGCGTCCAGCAGCAGGCCGTCCTTGTCGGGGGCGTGGTAGTAGACGTGCGCGCAGTGCCAGGCCGGGGCCTCGTTCAGGGGCGAGCCGGTCAGGGGGACCACCTCCGGGAGTCGGAACGGCCGGCCAGGGCGGTGAGGGCGCGGGCGGCCAGGAAGGACACGTGGTGCTCCGTGCCGGCGCGCAGACCGAGCCGGTTGTGGAACAGGTGGGCGCACCGCAGCAGGATCAGCGGCACCGTGCGCCGCTCGGGCGGCACCGCCATGGCCAGGAAGGCGTGCGGGGACCCGGGGTCCGCGGGGGCGCACCTGCCCGCGGCGCGCAGCGCGCCGAGGTCGTCGCGCAGGGCGCGCACCGAGGACGCCCACGTGCCGAGCAGGCCCTCGCCCGGCTCCGGCAACGCCCACAGCGCGCGGGTCTGGGCCAGCACGGCGTCCCCGCGGCGCAGCCAGTCGTCCTCGCCGCCCGGGGTCCGGGGGCGCCGGTTCGCCTCCTCGGCGGCGGCGGCGAACCTGCCCGCGGCGGCGGGCAGGTCGGGTTCGCAGGCCGCGAGCACGATGGTGAGCGCGGCCAGCCCGATCGCGGCACGCCGTTCCATCGTCGCGCCCGCCTCCAGCACGTGGAGGGCGAGCGCGCTGGACACCGCGAAGTGCCGCTCCGCGGCGGCCACGCAGGCGTCGTCGCCGTAGGCGTCGTGCTCGGGCCGGTAGGCGATGAACTCCACCGAGTCGGGGCGGCGCAGCCGCTCGTCGTACCGCTCGCGCCGCTCGCCCCTGGCCACCGTCGCCGCGAAGGCGCGGTAGGCGTCCGCGTCGACCGGGGGAGAGGGCGACGCGGCGAAGTAGGCCGTCGCGCGCTCGCGTACCAGGTCGCGGACGTGCGCGGCCCGCGCGGGGTCGGGGACCCACAGCCGCAGCCGCACGTGCTGGCCGCCCTCCCAGTAGCGGAGGAAGAAGTACCGGTAGGCGGTGCCGTCGGCGGCCGGCTCCCGCACCGCCGGCGCGACCACCCCGGTGAGCAGCGCGTCGATGTCGCCGAAATGGAACAGATGCGCACTCACCCAGCCCCCGGCGGCCTCCCCTTCCCCGCCCACCGGCGCCTCCCGGTCCACGCGTGCCTCCTCGTCCACCGGCGCTTCTCCGCTCATCCGCGTCCGCCCGCCCGCCCGCGCCTCCCGGTTCACCGGCGCCTCCGGGCCCGTCCCCGCCTCCGGGCCCGTCCCCGCCTCCGGGCCCGTCCCCGCCTCCGGGCCCGTCCCCGCCTCCGGGCCCGTCCGCGTTCCGGTCATCGGCCGGGGCCTTCGGAGAGCTGGACGACGTACTCGGTGACGCGTCGCCCGGTCCCGTACAGCGGGGCGTCGGCCGGGTCGGGCAGGGCCTCTTCCAGCACCATCAGCGCCTCCGGGTCGCGCAGCGAACGCAGGAACCCGGTCAGCAGCAGCATGTCGGTCACATCGACGTACATCGGCTTGCGGTCCTTGCTCAGCAGCCCCACCAGCAGACCGTCCCCGAGGCCGACCACCCGGGCGAAGAACCGGCGGGGCACGCCGTGCGACTCCAGCCACGCGGCCAGGCGCGGCAGGTAGGCCGCCTCGCCCTCGCCCTTGGCCGGCACGGGGAACTCGCCCGCCCGCAGCCGCCAGGCCGTCCGGCCGAGCGTCACCCGCCCGACGTCCATCCGGGGCCAGCGTTCCACCTCACCCTCGGCCGGCGTCTCGCCCCGGGTGCGGAACACCCACCCGGGCACCATCGCGACGGAAGGCTCGCCGAACGCCCGCACGAGGAACTGCAGCCATGGCGGCAGCCAGTGCTGGGCGGTCATCCCGAGGTGGACCGGCCGTACGGCGCGGCCCTCGCCGTCGAGCAGCGCGAGCCGGTCCCGCACAGGGTCGTAGACGGCCGTCAGGTCGGCGGGCGCGAGGAGCGGCAGCCCGGCGTCCCCGGCCGTGAAGGGGTGGTCGAGGGACAGGTCGGCCGTGGCCGGGCGCACGTTGAGCCCGCCGCCCACCAGCCCTCGGCACTCGGCGACCAGCACCTCGCGCTGAGCGGCCCGCAGCTCCGCGGCGGGCGGGGCGTCCCCGCCGGCCAGCGTGACCAGCCGGTGCAGGCGCGACAGCCCCCGGCCGTATCCGGCGGACACCGAGTTGACGACGGCGCGCACGCCGTCCGGCCCGTCCGGCACGGCCTGCAGGTAGCAGCAGATCGAGCCGGGCGGCCGGACGAAGCGCGGCCAGGAGGCGGCGAAGCCGGACAGGCGGCCGGCGGTGACGTCGACCACGGCCTCCCGCGCCGAGGGGCCGGCCCCGGCCAGGTCCCAGAACCGCCGCCGCAGCTCCGACAGCTCGCGCAGGCCCGGCGGGGCCTGCTCGCCCGGCGTCGCGCGCGGGACCGCCACCGGGTTGCGCAGCATCTCCCGCAGCAGCGCGCCGCCGGTCCCGGGAGTCGCCGCGTGCACCTCGCGGTAGAGGTCGAGGGCCCGGATCCGGCCGCCGGCGCCGTGCCGGCCGAGGAAGAAGGCGGTGGCGGCGATCTTGACGGGCAGGTCGGGATCGAACAGGCCGATCAGCCCGCGCACGGCGTCGAGGTCGTCGCACACCCCGCTCCAGGCCGCGGCGTCCAGCCGTCCCGCGACGCCGGGGATGACGGCGCTGTGCCAGAGCAGGTTCTTGGCCGGCAGAGACGGCCCGCCCGTCCCGGCCGGCAGCACCTCCTCCAGGACCTCCCGCACCACGGCGGCCGGATCACCTTCCTGACCGCCTTCCGGGCCCGCGGCCTGACCGCCTTCCGGGCCGGCGGCCTGACCGCCTTCCGGGCCGGCGGCCTGACCGCCTTCCGGGCCGGCGGCCGGCGGTGGCATCGTGGGGCGGCCGGTGTGCCGTGAGGCGGCGGGGTGCCCGGGCAACCGCCGCAGGGCCTCGGCGGCCCGGCCGACGGGCGCCGCGTGGGGTGAGGCGCCGTCCTCGGCGAGCCAGGACGCCAGCCGTCCCACAGGGTCGGCCGACTGCTCGTCGTACGGTGGCACCAGCTCAAGCAGGCCCGCGTCGACCAGCGGCTCGATCCCGGGGGCGTCGGCGATCGTGGGGAAGGGGTGCCCGCCCACCCAGCCGAGCGCCTGACGCACGCCGGGGCTCGCCGGCACGCTGGACAGCGGTTCGGTGGGTCCGGGGCCGAGGAACCAGACCCGTCCGCCGCCGTCCGCCGCCGACGGGTTGATCCGCAGCCGCGCGCGCCGCCGCACGGAAGGATGCCGGGCGAGCGCGGCCCACAACGGGCGCAGGACGGCCCGGTCCAGCTCGGCGACCTCGTGCCACAGCGGCTCGCCGCAGGTCTCCACGGCGGAGCCGCCCGCCGTCCAGCGGCCGAGCCCGCTGAGGGTGAACGTGGCGTACGGGCTGGTCTTGACGGTCGCCCTCGCCAGGTACTTCGCCAGCCGCAGCAGTTCCTGCCGGTCCGGCGGGCGGTCCGCCGGCCCGGCGAGCCAGGCGTCGAGGCGGGCGGCCAGCACCGGGCTGCCCTGGGAGAGCCCGCGCCGGAAGCCGTCGTCGGCGACCGCCTCGCGCAGCAGCGCGACCTTCTCCCGGGACTCCTCCGCCAGCACGGCGGGCAGCGCGTCCCGCAGCGCGTCCGCGCGGTCCCTGCGGGCGGTCCACTCCCTGACGCGCGCGGCGAGCTCCTCGGGCAGGGCGGCCAGCACCTCGGCCGAGACGGCCCGGCCGGACGGGCGGCGCCCGGAGTACACCGCGCGCCGCAGCGCGACCAGGCCAGGCTTGAGCGGGCCGCCCGCCGCGCCGCCGATCACCTCGTGCAGCGGGGCGGACAGCTCGGCGCCCTCCCGCCTCAGCCACGCCGAGATCTCCGCGAGCTCGTCCACGAGCTCCCAGGTGCGGGTGCAGCGCATCCGGTCCAGCCCCGCCAGGGACAGGCCCGCGACGCGGACCGCGAAGACCGGCGACACGGCATAATCTCGACAGGCGAGCCATGCCGGGTCGCCGCCCCCGCCTGCGGGGGCGGACTGCGCTACGTGGGTCAACGGAAACGCGCTCCTCGTGTGGTTCGCCGGGGGGCCGAGGGCGCCCGTGGAGTGGGCGCCCTCGGCCCTGCTCATCTCACCGGCGTGCCCGTGGGCTCACCGGTCCTGATATTCGGTCGTGCCCTGCCGCTCTACGCCTCGGGGGCCCAGCAGCTGGTGGCCGACAGGTAGGACGAGCAGTAACCGGTGTAGGAGGAGGCGCCGGTCTCGATGGTGCCGTGGCCCTCCACGACGATGGAGTCGGCGGACAGCACGTCGATGGAGTCGACCTCGAGACCGCGCAGGTCGAGGTTCAGGTTGTTGTTGGACATGTCGTTCTCCTTCTGCGAAAGATCATTTGCGGTTTCGATCACGTACCGGCCGCGGACCACGGGGTCACGGCCGTCATCGGGGGATGGGCCTCACCTCCTCGCGTGCGCCGGGCGGGATCTGGCGGGCCAGGAGCGGCCCGCCGGTCAGGGGCGTGCCCGTCGCCAGGAACGACAGGCTCCGCAGCGGAGTGGCGGCGATCCCGAGCACCTCGTCGGTGGTGTCGTTGGCGCCGTCGGAATGGATGCGCGCGGCCAGACCCAGCGCGGCGGCGGCCAGGGCCGCGCGATGGACGACCAGGCCCGCCTCGATCTGCTGCAGGCGGTACCAGCGGTCGCCGAACAGGTCGACGCCCGCCAGCGGGTCGCCCACGGGGACGAGCGCGGCGGCGGCCCCGCGCAGCGCGACGCGGGTGTTGGGCAGCAGGCGTGCGCCGGCCACGGCGGCCACCCGCTCCGCGCCGGCGACCTCGACCAGCTCGCGCCGCTCCGGGTCGTACCAGTACCCGCCGGGGGGCAGTCCGTCCACCCGCAGGGCCAGCAGGCACAGGGCGGTCGCCGCGGGCCCTTCCCCGGCATCGGGCAGGTCGGCGGGGTAGCCGCCGGCCGCGGCCGCCAGGATCGCGCCGAGCGCGCCTCCCGGGAGGGCGACCGGCCGGTACCCGGCCGTCGGGGACGCCCGGCGCGGCACCCCGGCCGCCAGGCGCACTCCGGGCGCCGGCTCGGGGAGGGGGATGACGGTCCCGGTCCCTGCCGGCGGACGCGGCCGCAACCGGCTCGCCCCGCAGGACGGGGCGGCATCGGGCGACGGTACGGGAGCTGAGGACGGTGCGGGGCCTGAGGACGGTACGGGAGCTGAGGACGGTGCGGGGCCTGAGGACGGTGCGGGGCCTGAGGACGGTGCGGGGCCTGAGGACGGTGCGGGGCCTGAGGAAGGTGTGGTCATGGATGCCGGGGCGGCCCCGGGGGAGGGGACGGCGCCGGGGGAGGGGGCGGGGCGGTGGCCGGCCGTACCGGCGCGGTGCAGGCCGGCGGCGGGACCGTCGGGCATCGGCAGGGGAAGCGGCGTGCTCTCCTTCGCCACCGCTCCCAAGAGTGGCGCGACCTGCCGCTGGGACGGACGCGGGGGCGAGAGCGGCGCGGCGTCGTCCGAGCCCGAGAGCGATGAGGCCGCTGATGCGGCGGTGGGCGGCAGGGTGAGCGTGATTACGGCCAGCGCGGCCTCGCGCGCGCCGTCGAGGGCGAGCAGACGGTCGAGGTCCGCGTCGGGGAAACGCAGGCGGGCGCGGGCGGTCATGCCCAGCCGCCCGGCCACGGCCATCGCCTGGGCGAGCAGGACGCCCGTCTCCTGGCAGATCAGGCGGTAACCGAAGTCGCCGTACTTGAACATCGACCGCCAGAACACCGCCGACAGCACGAGCGTGACGTCCGGCGTCGCCGGATCCGCGAGCAGGCCGCTCAGGGCCGGGATGTGGTCGCCCTGCCGCACCCGTTCCAGAGCGTGGTGCACCGGGTCGTAGTGGTACAGGGCGGCGGGCAGGCCGGGGACGCGCGGCTCCCCGGCCGCGACGTACGCCTCGATGGGGTACAGCCCGCCCCCCGAGGGCGCGGGACGGCCGACGAGGAGCATGGGCGGCCCGCCGAGCGGATCGCCGAGGTCGTCCAACTCGTGCGACCACACGAGTCTGGCCACGCCGAGCAGCTCCCGCAGCAGCTCGCCGACCAGGTCGAGCGCGGGGCCGTTCCGGGGGTCGGTCCGGCCGGGCGGGTCGAGGGCTGTGTCGCTCCGGATGGTCGCCTGGCCGGCCGGGTCGAGGGCCGCGTCGTCTCCGGTGGCCCCTTCACCGGCCGGGTTCGGGGGCCCGTCGTTCCGGGTCGTCCAGGGCAGGACGGTGCGCTCGGCGTCCGGGTACCGCTTGTGGCGGGTGGGGGCGTTGGCGCGGTCGATGGACAGCGGCCCCCGGTTCCGCATCGCGGCCAGGTAGAGGCGGGTGGCGTCGCCGGGGGCGCCCGTCGCCGTGGTGCCGTGCATCCGGTCTGCCTCTCTTCCTTCGCCGGTCCTGCGAACTCCTGGTGTGCGGACTTTCGATGCGCGCCTTCCTGGTGCTGGTGCGGTGGTCGAGGCCTGGCCGTGGTCAGGGGAAGGGGTGAGGGTAGGGGTTCAGCTCGTCGGGCCGCAGTTCGTCGTCCCGGTAGCCGAGCCTCCGGGGCAAGGACAGCAGCCGCGGCAGGCCGTGGGTGCGCCGGTGCCGGTGCCCGAACGTCATCGGCATCGCCCCCGGCACGATGACCTTCGCGCCGGAGAAGCCGCCCGCCCGCGCCTCGGGAGAGGTGATGTCGACGGCGATGACGTCGAGCCCGCTCGCCAGGTAGCGCCCGGCCAGCTCGGCCAGGTCCGCCGTGAGGTCGTCGTGCTCGGGCCAGCCCAGCCGGGCCGTGACGTCCGCCACCGTGAGCGCGGGCCCGTCGAGCGGGAGGAAGCCCAGGCGCCCGAACGCCTCGGGGTGGCCGTACAGCAGGGGATGGTGCTCCAGCAGCCGCACCTCGCCGGAGTCGGCCGCCAGCCGGGCCGCCTCCCGCGGGTCGTACCGTTCGATGTGCCCCTCCAGCATCGGGCCGAGGTCGTCCAGCGCCCGGCGCAGCGCCCGCTCCGGCGACAGGTGGGCGGCGGTGCCGCACAGCGCCCGCGGCCGGTCCGGCCGGCCCGTCGCCTCGACGGCCATCACCCAGAACACCGGCACCCGTTGCTCCAGCATGGCGACGAAGGCGTGGACGTCGTACCCGAGCCGGTCCCGCACCCGCTGGGCCAGCATGGGGATGCGCCGGTCGGCCGCCGACGCCAGATCGACACGCGGGATGGGCATCCGGGCGTACCAGGTGGTGAGGAACGCGTCCCGCTCGGCCACCTCCAGCAGCCCGTACAAGATCGCCTCCGCCGGGTTGCCGCCGAGGGCGCACCCGTTGGAGCATTCGTAGGCGAACCCCAGGTCGCCGGCCGGACGAGGCCCGAAGTAGGCGTAGCTCTCCGGCACCAGCACCGGTTCGTCGCGGCGGAAGGAGTACGCCCACACCCATGCGGTGGGCCGCTCGGGATGAAAGCGGGTGAACCAGAAGTCGGGCTGGTCGTACCAGCCGTCGGGGTAGAGGCCCAGCGTCCGCGGGTCCAGGGCGCGGCCGGCGAGGTCGGCGTACGCGGCGCGCACGGCGGTCCGCCTGCCGCGCGGATGGATGCCCGCGATCCGCTCCAGGGCCTCGGCGATCGCCGTCGCCCGCGCGGAGGGGAAGTCGTCGCTGCGGCCGTACCCGTGGTGGCTCTCGTGCGCGGTCCGCGCCGGGCTGAGCCGGGCGACCGCCATGGGGCCGCCCCCGCGCTCCTCGGCGACCAGGGCCTGAACGATCCCGGTCTCCGGGTCGACGAACCGCCGTTCCAACTCGGCCGCCCTGCCGCTGATGCCGCCGACGCGGAAGGACGCGGGGTGCGGCTTGGGCGCCGGCTCGGGGATGTAGCGGCCGGCGTGCGGGCCGTCGTCCGGCCTGGCGCCGCAGTCCGGGCACAGCGGGTCGGCCAGGAACCCGTGGCGGCGCACCAGGCCCGTCGGCACGTGGATCCTGAGCAGCGCGCCGGCGGTCCGCGCGGACGCGGGGTCGCGGCGCAACCGGTCGGCCTCGTCGGCCACCAGCGCCGCCACCGTCCTGGCGAGGAGCGGGGTGAGCAGGGCGCAGGGCCGGGTGTCCAGCTCCGCGCCGTGCCGCTCGCGCAGCGCGTCGCGTCCCACCGCGTCGGGCCGGTTGCCGGCGCGCCGCCGCGCGACGCAGGTCGGGCAGCCGGGGGCGGCCGGGCGCACCGCCGGGCCGATCAGCACCCAGCCCGCGTCGACCCGGACCGGCAGCCACGGCACATCCTGCTCGGCCGCCCGCCGCGCCACCGCGGGATAGGACCGGACGTCATCGGCGTCGGTCGCGATGACGATCGCCCCCACCCCACGGCCGGCGGCACGACCGGCGAGATCGGCGGCGCCGGAGAGATCGGCCGGACGGGAGAGACCGGCTGGACGGAGAAGGCCGGCCGGACGGGGAAGGTCGGCCGGATGGGGAAGGCCGGTGGGCCCGGAGAGATCGGCGGTGTCTGGGAGATCGGCGGCGAGGGCCGCGAGATCGGACCGGCCGCGCGGACCGGCGGGACCGGCGGACATGAGGCGGGAGCGGATCGCCGCGTACAGCCTGCCCGTTCCCAGCACCGTCACCGGACCAGGAGGCTCGGCGGGCGCGGTCGCCGGAGCGGTGTCAGTCGTCAAGGAGCACGACCTGGGTGACGAAGGGGAGCAGCCGGGACGCCTCGGGGTCGCCGTCCAGCGGCACCGCGACCGGCACCCTGCCGGCCGCGCGCAGGGCCCGCGTCATCACCCGCACGGCTTCCTCCGGGTCGCCGGACGGCGCCCACAGGGGGCGCGCGGCGGAGTACGCGCTCTGCCGTTCGGCACGGGACTGCCAGGCCAGCAGCAGCCGCTCCAGGCCGTCCCGCAGGGCGGCCTGCGCCGTGGCCGCCGCCGACACCAGCACCGCCCCGCCCGGGACGGTGAAGGCGTGCGCGGGCACCCCGAGGATCGACGTGCAGTCGCGGACGTCCAGCGGCACCCCGGCCAGCCGGAGCCGGCGCGCCAGGGCCCCCGCCACCGGATCGGACAGCAGACCGGCCGGCGGGTCGGCCGCCGGGCCGGCGACGAAGTCGGTCGTCAGGTCGGAGGGCGCGCCTGGTGTGCCCGCGGTGCCTCCTGTCAGGCGGGCGACCAGCAAGGACTCGACGTGGGCGCGGAGTCCGGCGGCGAGCGCCTCCGGCCAGGTGAGGCCGGCTCCGGTGCCCTCGGGAGCTCGGAGCATGCCGGTCCCGGTGAGCCGCAGGGCCGCCACGGGGACCGCGCGCGGCCGGCCCTCCGGCAGCTCCACCCCCCACACGACGCCCTGGCCTCCAACGTCCCCGCCCCTGGCGTCCCGGCCTGCGACGTCCTCACGCTCGGCGTCCCGGCGTGGGACGTTCTCGTTCCCGCCGCCCTGACCTGGGACGTCCTCGTTCCCGCCGTCCTGGCCTCCGCCGTCCCAGCCCATGGCGTCCCGGCTCATGGCGTCCCGGTCTGCGGTGTGCGGGCCGTCGGTGTCCGCGGCGGCGAGGACGCCGTAGGTGGCCAGCGCGGCCAGCAGGCAGCGCAGCCGCGCCGTCCGGCGGTCCTCGCCCCATCCGACGATCTGCGGGGGCGGCGCCCACCTGGGCAGCGCGCCCAGCGGGTCGGAGACCGTCGCCTGACAGACCGGGAGCGGAGTCTGCGCCAGTCCTTCCTCGTCCAGCGCGCCGATGAGGCCGAGCCGGGAGTCGATCGCCTCCGCCGCCCGGTCCGGCAGCTCGCCCGCGCCGACCGCCGCGGCCGACGCCAGGGACTCGGCCAGCGCCCGCGCCGCCTCGGGGCCACGGGCCCGCCGGGTGACGACGCGAGGATGGGGGACGAACCGGTGCGGAAAGGTGTCCAGGTTGCGCAGGTCGACCCGGGTGAGCGCGGGCTCGGGGGCGGCGCCGACGGCGTCCAGGCCGGTCAGGTGGGAGAAACAGGCCAGGGCCGGCATGGCGGCGACGACCTCGGGCAGCGGGCCGACCAGCAGGTTCTCGCCGGATGCGGCCGGGGTCGCGGCCGGTAGCGCGGCCAGCCGGTGCCAGCCGGACTCGACGGCCGTCACCGACGGCCTGCCCACCTGGCTGAGCCACACCTCCGCGGGGCGCACCAGGGCCTGGCCCGCGGGGATGCCGGCCGCCTCGCAGGCGCGGGCCGTCCGCACGAGCGCGCCGATGTCCGTGCTCACCTGGAGCAGGACGTCGGCGTCGTTGGCGATGACGTCGGGCAGGGACGCGCCCGGGACGATCCGCACCTCCTGCGCGGGATCGCGGCGGGCCTCCTCCACCGTCCGGCCGATCGCGGCGGGGCCGGGGCCGGCCACGCTGATCCGGCGCCAGCCGGTGCCGACGCACGCGGCCAGCAACGCCGTCAGCAGCGGCCCGTCACCGGCCAGCACCAGCCGGGAGCCGCGAAGCCGCTCGAACCGCCATTCCGGGGAGTCGAGCACGTAGCCGATGAAGGCGATCTCCTCGGCGTACACGCGGCGCTCGTCCTCGGTCAGGCCGTGCGGCCGCGAGCGGCGCGCGTCCACGACGAACCGCTGCTCCGCCAGCCGGCGCACCAGGTTCTCCACCATGTCGCGCTTGTCGCCCGGCAGTCGCTCGGTCAGCTCGGCGAGGGTGTGCTCCCCGGTGAGCGCCGGGGCGAGCCTGCTGAGCCACGCGTACGCCTGGCGGCCCCGCAGCACGCATGCTCCGTAGTCGCTGTGCACGTAGACCCCGTCCGGACTCTCGACGAAACGCACGTCGTCCGACAACCGTGGCCGCATCGCCATATCGGCGCGTGGGAGCGCTCCCATGGGCCCTAATATTAAGATCCTATGACCGAAATGTAAATCTTCCGCACGTCGCCCATAATGTGTAGAATCGCGCGAATTTCGGATAGGGGTAAGCCGTAATTCACAGTTCCCTATCGGAAGTGCATGGAAGATCGTCTGTCCGATATGTCGATGTTGGACGGCGTGCGGGCGCTGTTGGGTTTGTGTCGGCATCGGGCGCGTGACTCGTCCTCGAACATCATCGATGGTGCTACATGGGACGATCCGCCGGATCGGGGGGGGGGAATTCGGAGGCCGAGTAAGGTCGGCCCATGTACTCGACGCAGGTCTCTCAGCACGTGAACGCGCCCCGGTCGGCCGTCTACCAGGCGCTGGTGAATGAGGAGGCGATCGCGAAATGGCGGGTGCCGGAGGGCATGAGGAGCCACGTCCACGAGTTCGACGCCAGGGAAGGCGGGGGATTCCGGATCTCGCTCACCTATGACGCGCCCGGGCCGACCGGCAAATCGGCCTCGCACACCGATACCTACCATGGCCATTTCGCGCGGCTTGTTCCGGACGAGCGCACGGTGGAGGTCTTCGAGTTCGAGACCGGCGATCCCTCGCTGCGCGGCACCATGACGATGACGACGACGCTCGCCGACGCCGGCGGCGGCACCGAGGTCGTCATCACGCACGACGGGATCCCCGACGGCGTGCCCCCTGCCGACAACGAGATAGGGACGCGGATGGCGCTGGCGAAGCTCGCCGCGCTCGCCGAGGAGGGCCGGTCCCCGGCTCCCGGCGCGACCGCCGAGTAGGCCGGGCGCGCGGGGGACGCCGGGCGCGCCGGGGACGCCGGGGACGCCGGGGACGCCGGGGGACGAGGTCGGCGCCGAGCGGGCGGAACGCGGAAGCCTTGGCGCCGGCAATGCCGGTGACCGGGCCTTTTCCTCGCCGGTCCTCCCTGTTTCGTCCTTTTTGGTGGATTTCGTCCGTCCCGCTCACCCGCCGATCCGTGCATGTCGGCACTTCCCCGATCGGGCGACCGGCCGCCGAATACGACCCGCGCCGACGGGCCGTTTCGGTGTGATCAGACCGTGACCGGCGTTACCTTGACGACAAGTGCTGTTAACGCTCACAGTCGTGCCAGGCCGATTGAGAGGAGTAGCCGGTGGGACCAAGCGCCGGGTGCCGCCCGTCCGTCATGGTGGACATGGCGAAGGCGGCCGGCGTTTCGCACCGGGCGGCGTCGCGGGCCGGGTTCACGGGCCCGCGAGCTCTCCTTTCACGACCATCATGCAGAAACTCGGGGCCGTGGGCAGGCACGGCATCGACGTGCTTCTCCGGCCCGCCGCGGCGGAGGATCCGTGCGCGGGTGAGCGCGACGTGATCTGTTCCGTCACCCGTGGCCAGGAGGGATGCGGCGATCGTATGCCGGCCGTCCATGGGAGTTACACGCATGGTTGACGCGGTTTCGCCGTGTTAGCGTTAACATCCAGAAAGGAAACCCCCCGTGTATAAGAAGATCTCGGCACTGGTGCTGGCCGGTGTCACGACGCTGGTCATGGCAGGGTGCGGCAGCGGTTCGGGCGGCACGGACAGTGCCGGCACGAGCGGCTCGGGCGACAAAAAGATCGTCATGGGCTTCGCCCAGGTCGGCGCGGAGAGCGGCTGGCGCACGGCCAACACCAAGTCGATCCAGGAGTCCGCCAAGGAGGCGGGCATCGAGCTGAAGTTCTCCGACGCCCAGCAGAAGCAGGAGAACCAGATCAAGGCGATCCGCTCCTACATCCAGCAGAAGGTGTCGGTCATCGCCTTCTCGCCGGTGGTGGAGTCCGGCTGGGACACCATCCTCAAGGAGGCCAAGAACGCCAAGATCCCGGTCATCCTGACCGACCGGGCCGTGGACTCCCCCGACAAGAGCCTGTACAAGACCTTCCTCGGCTCCGACTTCGTCGAGGAGGGCAAGAAGGCCGGGCAGTGGCTGGTCGACCAGTACAAGGACAGCAAGGACCCGGTCAACATCGTGCAGCTCGAGGGCACGACGGGCTCCGCCCCGGCCAACGACCGCAAGGCCGGCTTCGAGCAGGTCGTCACCGATCCCAAGTTCAAGGTGATCGCCTCGCAGACCGGTGACTTCACCCGGGCCAAGGGCAAGGAGGTCATGGAGGCCTTCCTCAAGGCCAACCCCAAGATCGACGTGCTGTACGCGCACAACGACGACATGGCCCTCGGCGCGATCGAGGCCATCGAGGGCGCGGGCAAGGTGCCGGGCAAGGACATCAAGATCATCTCGGTGGACGCGGTCCACGACGGCATGCAGGCGCTGGCCGACGGAAAGATCAACTACATCGTCGAGTGCAGCCCGCTGCTCGGCCCGCAACTCATGGACCTGACCAAGAAGGTCCTGGCCGGCGAGGAGGTCCCCGCCCGGGTCGTGACCGAGGAGACGACCTTCACCCAGGACCAGGCGAAGCAGGCGCTCCCCGAGCGCAAGTACTGATACCGCGCCGGGCCGCCCCGTCCAACCGGGGCGGCCCGCCGGCTGAGGAGGAGAGGGGCGCCTGATGGACGCACCCGCGCCGATCCTGCGCATGAGGGGGATCGGGAAAGAATTCCCCGGCGTGAAGGCGCTGGACGGGGTGGACTTCCGGCTGTTGCCCGGCGAGGTCCACGCCCTCATGGGAGAGAACGGCGCCGGCAAGTCCACCCTGATCAAGGTGCTCACCGGCGTGTACGAGATCGACGCCGGCGAGATCGAGCTGGAGGGCCGCCAGGTGGCCTTCTCCACCCCGCTCGCCGCGCAGCAGGCCGGCATCAGCACCGTGTACCAGGAGGTCAACCTCTGCCCGAATCTCTCGGTCGCCGAGAACATCTTCATCGGCCGTGAGCCCCGCCGCCTCGGCCGCATCCGGTGGAAGGAGATGCGGCGCCGGGCCGCCGAGCTGCTGAAGCGCCTGGACCTCGACATCGATGTCGCGGCCCCGCTCTCGGCGTACTCGCTGGCCGTCCAGCAGATGGTGGCCATCGCGCGGGCGGTGGACATCGACGCGCGGGTCCTCATCCTCGACGAGCCCACCTCCAGCCTCGACGCGAGCGAGGTCGCCCAGCTGTTCCGGGTGATGCGGCGGCTGAAGGAGCAGGGCATCGCGATCCTGTTCGTCTCGCACTTCCTGGACCAGATCTACGAGATCGCCGACCGGATGACGATCCTGCGCAACGGCCGGCTCGTGGGGGAGCACCTCACGAGCGAGCTGAGCCAGGTGGACCTGGTCGGCAAGATGATCGGCCGCGAGCTCGCCGACCTGGAGCGCCTGGAGGGCAGGCCGCCGGCCCGCGAGGGCGCGCGGCTGGTGGAGGCGGACGGCCTTGGCCGCGCCGGGGCCATCGAGCCGTTCACTCTGACCATCCACCAGGGCGAGGTGGTGGGCCTGGCCGGACTGCTCGGCTCCGGGCGCACCGAGATCGCCCGGCTGCTGTTCGGCGCCGACCACGCGGGCACCGGAACGCTGCGCATCGACGGCGAGCCGGTCAACCTGCGCAGCCCCCGGGCGGCGATCCACCGCAAGTTCGCGTTCTGCTCGGAGAACCGGCGCGAGGAGGGCCTGGTGCCCGACCTCACCGTGCGGGAGAACATCGTCCTGGCGTTGCAGGCCGCCCGCGGCTGGACCCGGCCGATCCCCCGGCGCAGGCAGGACGAGCTGGTGGGCAAGTACATCACCGCGCTCAACATCCGCCCCGCCGCACCTGAGCTGCCGGTCAGGAACCTCAGCGGCGGCAACCAGCAGAAGGTGTTGCTGGCCCGGTGGCTGATCCTGGAGCCTCGCCTGCTCATCCTCGACGAGCCCACCCGCGGCATCGACGTCGGCGCCAAGGCGGAAATCCAGCGCCTGGTGGCCGAGCTGTCCGACGGGGGGATGGCCGTGCTGTTCATCTCCGCCGAGCTGGAGGAGGTCCTGCGGCTCAGCCACAAGGTGGCCGTGCTGCGCGACCGCAGGCTCGTCGCCGAGGTCGAGAACGACGAGCGGTTGACCACCGACGCCCTGACGGAGACGATCGCGAGCGGAGGCGCGTCATGACCGAAAACCTGCGACCGTTCCTCAGGCACCGCCTGTTCTGGCCCGTCGCGATCCTGGTGGCGTTGCTGCTGCTCAACCTGGTCTTCACCGACCACTTCTTCAACGTCGAGATCAAGGACGGCCACCTCTACGGCAGCCTGATCGACATCGTCAGGTTCGGCGCGCCCCTGATCCTGGTAGCGCTCGGCATGACGCTGGTCATCGCGACCAGCGGCATCGACCTGTCGGTGGGCTCGGTCGTCGCGATCTCCGGAGCCCTCGCCTGCCTGCAGATCAGCGACCTTCGCGACCAGAACTCCGTGGGCGGCGTGATGGGGGCCGTCGGCATCGCCCTGGCCCTGTCACTGGTGCTCGGAGCGTGGAACGGCCTGCTCGTGGCGGGCGTCGGGATCCAGCCCATCATCGCGACGCTGATCCTCATGGTCGCCGGCCGCGGCCTGGCCCAGCTCATCACCGACGGCCAGATCATCACGATCAACAGCTCGCCGTACAAGCTGATCGGCGGCGGCTACTGGCTCACGTTGCCCTTCGGGATCATCATCGTGCTCGCGGTGCTGGCGCTGACCGCGTTCCTCACCCGCAGGCTCGCCCTCGGCATGCTCATCGAGTCGGTCGGCGGCAACGCCAAGGCCAGCCGGCTGGCCGGCATCCGGGCACGCGGCGTGATCCTGACCGTCTACACCTTCTGCGGACTGTGCGCGGGGATCGCCGGGCTGATGATCAGCTCGAACGTCTCCAGCGCGGACGGCAACAACGCCGGCCTGTGGATCGAGCTGGACGCGATCCTGGCCGTCGTGATGGGCGGCACGTCCCTGTCGGGCGGCCGGTTCTCGCTCGGCGGCACCGTGATCGGCGCGCTCATCATCCAGACGCTGACCACGACGATCTACTCGATCGGCGTGCCGCCGGAGACGACGCTGCTGTTCAAGGCGCTCGTGGTCACCATCGTCTGCCTGATCCAGTCCCCGGCCTTCCGCGCGAAGGTCTTCCACCGCCGCCGCCGGCCCGCCGGGGCGCCTCCGGTGGCAGAAGAGAAGGTGAGGGTCACGGCATGACCATCGCGACAGTCCTGGGTTCGTCCCCGGTGCCGCGCAAGTACGTCCCCGTCCTGGTCACGGCGGCGCTGTTCGCCGCCATGTTCGTCGTGGGCGGCATCAGGTACGAAGGGCTCGCGACCGGGCAGGTCATCCTCAACGTCTTCATCGACAACGCGTTCCTGCTCGTCGTCGCGGTCGGCATGACGTTCGTGATCCTGACGGGCGGCATCGACCTGTCGGTCGGTTCGGTGGTGGCGCTTTCCACCATGGTCGCCGCGACGTTGCTGAAGCAGGGCTGGTCACCCTGGGCGGTGATGGTGCTCGTGGTGCTCATCGGCTCGGTCCTGGGCCTCGGCATGGGCGCGATCATCCACTATTTCGAGATCCAGCCGTTCATCGTGACGCTCGCCGGGATGTTCCTCGCCCGCGGCCTGTGCTACACGATCGGCACCGCGTCGATCCCGATCGACGACCCCACCTTCACCGCCTTCGCCCAGACGCAGATCAACTTCGGCGACATGTGGATCTCACCCAGCGTGGTGATCGCGGTCGTGGTGGTGGCCGTCGCGGCCTACGCCCTGCACTACACACGGCTCGGCAGGAACGTCTACGCCACCGGCGGCAACGAGCAGTCGGCGCTGCTCATGGGCCTGCCCGTGGCCCGGACGAAGATCGCGGTCTACACGATCAGCGGTTTCTGCTCGGCCCTGGGCGGCCTGTTGCTGTCGTTCTACATGCTGTCCGGCTACGGCCTGCACGCGGTGGGCATGGAACTCGACGCCATCGCGGCCGTGGTGATCGGCGGCACGCTGCTCACAGGCGGCACCGGCTACCTGCTCGGCACCGTGCTGGGAGTGCTGGTGCTCGGGCTGATCCAGACGATCATCAGCTTCGACGGCACGCTGAGCTCCTGGTGGACGCGCATCGTCATCGGGCTCCTGCTGTTCGTCTTCATCCTGATGCAGCGCCTGATCACGGCCAGGAGGCGGTGACCGCGGAGCCGGCGGGCGCCGCGGTGTGATGCGCCGAACCGTCGTCCCTGATGCCGGCGCATGTGCGCCGGCATGTGGTCTCCCGGGCCCGTCCGGACGGCCGGCGAGCGGCGGTGTCACGCGTTCATCGCACTCTGGTCACATTCGCCGGAGGTCAGGGGAACGGGCCTTCGTTCCCGTCGACGATGGTCGTTCATGAGATGGGAGCGTGGGCCCGTCCCCGTGTGGGCGGCTGTGTGCGGTCTGCTGGTGATCGGCGCCGCGGCGGCCTCGGGGTCGCCGCGGATGAAGCTCGGAGACGTCGACCCGATCGGCGCGGTCATCGGGCTGTCGGGGTTGGCGTTGACCGTGGTGTCGGTCTGGCTGGCGGTGCGGGCGCAGCGCGTCAGTGAAATGGACCTGGACCATTGGGCCAGGCGGCTGGCCGTCGAGGTGCGAGGCGCGGAGACCGGTGAGCTGAGGAGACTGCTGGGCGACGACGACCAGGCCGACAAACCCATCGACGTGCGGTTCGTGCTGTTGCCCACCCGCGCCCACCAGGCCGGCGGGGTCCAGCCGTCGGGGTGCCTGACCGAGGTGGTGGAGTACTACCGGCGGCTGCGGCCCGGGCGGCTGGTGATCACGGGTGCGGCCGGGGCGGGGAAGACGGTACTGGCCCTGCGCCTGCTCCTGGGACTGCTGGCCGCCCCTGCCCCAGGAGACCGGGTCCCGGTCCGCCTTTCCGCGACGCAGTGGGACACCGCCACCCCGCTGACAGCGTGGGTGGCCGCCCACCTGGTCACGGTCTTCCGGATGCCGCGACGTACCGCCGCCGCCCTGGTGAAGGCGGGACGCGTACTCCCGGTGATCGACGGGCTGGACGAGATGGACATCGGCGCGCCCGGTCACACCTCCCGCGCCGCTGACGCCCTGCGTGCGCTGAACTCCGCTCAGGACGGCCTCGGCAAGATGGGGGTGGTGCTCACCTGCCGCACCGACCAGTATGCCGCCCTGGATGACGCGCACGTGAGGGTCCGGGCCCAGGACGCCGCCCACATCCGGATCGAGCCCGTGGACACCGGCACCGCGCAGACCTTCCTGGAGACCCGGGTGGGTGTCGAGGACCTGGTGCGATGGGGGCCGGTCCTCGACGCGCTGGACTTCCACCCCGACGGCGCCCTGGCCCGCGCATTGGACACCCCCTGGCGGCTCACACTGGCCGTCACCGTCTACAGGCGGCTCGACCCGGTCACCGGCGCCTACCTGCGTGACCCCGCTGAACTCACGGCGCCGGATCTCGACACCCCCGCCAAGATCGGCTGCCATCTGCTGGCCGCGTACATTCCCGCCGCCACCACCGCCGCCGACGCGGCCGGCCGCAATCTCCGTCATTACTCTCCGGACCAGATCCACCGGTGGCTGGCTCATCTGGCCCGTTACCTGAACGGCAACGCCGAGAAGGGGCCGTTCGCCGGAAGGGTGCTCAGCGGCACCGACCTGGTCCTGCACCAACTGTGGCCTCTGGCCGGTGATCGCCCGCGCGTCCTCGCGCAGTCACTCGCCGGTGTCTCCACCTTCGTGTTCCTCGCGGTGGTGCTGTTCGCCTTCCACGTGCCACATCGGCTGACGCTGGCCTTCATCGGCGCCTGGGGGCTCACCCGAGTGATGGGCGTGCGGTGGCCCGAACCCTGGCGCATCGAACTTCCGCGGATGAGAACGCCTCTCGGACACCGCAAACTCGTGGGCGGGGCCATCTCCGGCCTCGTGGCCGGAGCGGCTCTCGGGCTCGTGGTCGGGTTCACCCGCGGGTGGGCGCCCGGCCTCGCCGGGGGACTCACGTTCGTCATCGTGGGCGGGCTCGGATTCTGGTTCCTGAGCCCCGGCGCCGGAAGGGTGGTGGATCCCCGCGATCCGATACGCAACGACCTCGCATGCTCACTCGTTCTCGGGCTGCAGGCCGCATTGCTGTTCGTGCTCATGTGGTACTGGCTCATGGGCGAGTTCACGAACGGGCTGTTCTGGCTCCTCTCGCCTCTGGTCTGGGTCTGGTTCGTCCAAGCCGGTCGCCGGGCGGTGACGCGTTATCTGATGCTGATCCTCTGCACGCGTGGCCGGTTGCCCTGGCGCCTCGGCCGGTTCCTGCACTGGTGTCATGAGGACGCGGGGCTGCTTCGCGTGGCAGGCGTGGCCTACCAGTTCCGGCACCGTGAACTCCAGGACCACCTGGCCCGCTTCCCGGCCCCCTGACCCCTGGCCCGGCACGGCTCACCGCGACCCGCGTTCCGTGCGGCGCGCCGGGGCCCGAACCGCGTCCCGCGCCTGTACGTTCCGGGGGAGGAGTCTCCCTTACCCCCCCAGGAGCGGAGGTCGGCATGCGAGCTGACGAGACGGGCGCGACGCGCCGTTCGGTGATCGTGCGGAGCGTGGCGGGCGGGTTCGCCGCCGTGCTGGCGTTGATGGGCGTGCGACCGGCGAGGGCGTCGGCGGGCACGGCCTCACGCGAGGACGCGACCGGCGAGACCGCGGGCGCGGTGCTCGCCAGGACCAAGAACATCCCGGTTCGCGGCGGGAAGATCATCAAGGGGAAGTACGTCGTCACCCAGCCCGCGAAGGGGGTGTTCCGCGCCTTCAGCGCCAAGTGCACCCACCAGGGATGCGCCGTCGCGAGTGTCAGCGGCGGGACGATCAACTGCCCGTGCCACGGAAGCAGGTTCTCGATCTCGACCGGCGCCGTGGCGCGCGGCCCGGCCGACCGTCCCCTCCCGCGCAAGAGGATCACCGTCTCCAAGGGCGTCATCCGCCTGAAGTGACGGCCGCACCCGGTGCCCCGCCCCTGGCCGACGCCGGGCACCGGGTCCTCGGGCGGTACGGGGCGCGGGCCTGTGGGCGATGGGCATCGGGTCCTCAGGCGGCGCCGCGCATCGGGCCCGCGGGCCGGCATGGGGCATCGGGTCTCCGGGCGGGGCCGGGCGGCCGCGTAGGGTGGTGGCGGAGGTGAGGCCACATGGCGGCACACATGGCGGCACGGCGGCCCGAGGGCGCCGCCCTGTCCGGCGCCGAGCGGGCGGCCCTCCGCGATCTCCTCGGCGCCGAGCGTGAACGGACCACCGCGCGCGTCGCCGCGCTGCTGCGCGACTGGGAGGGCATCGTCGAGTCCTCCGCCCTGGTGGCCACCGACGACGAGCACGATCCCGAGGGGTCGTCCACGGCGTTCGAGCGCGCCCACGTCCAGGCGCTGCTCGACCAGGCGCGAAGCCACCTCGCCGACCTGGACGCGGCCCAGGCACGGCTCCGCGACGGCGACTACGGGGTGTGCCAGGGCTGCGGGCGCCCCATCAGCCCCGAACGCCTGAAGGTCCGCCCGGCGGCGAAGTCCTGCGTTCCCTGCGCCACCGCCCACCGCTGAGGGCGTCGCCCCCGGGCGGCCGGAACGCGTCGGCGACACCATCGGGGACGCCCTGCCGGGCGCGGGCCATGCCGGGCTCCACCGTAAGCTTGGGCAAGTTTTTTCCTGGAAGCGCTCCAGTTTGGCGTAGCGTTGATGCAGGTCAGAGGCTTACCTGCCTTCCCCGTCGCCGGCGAACGTCCTGATCGGAGCGTCCACGACATGTCCTCCTCGCCGCAGTCCCGGCCCGCCTCCCCACCGTGTCCGCCGGCCGAGCCGGCCCACCGGCGCCGCTCCTGGTGAGCGTGCTCCTCGGGCGCCATGGCCTGGACCGGGACATGATGTGGCGCCGCCTGACGCACCCGCGGTCGATCCGGGCGAGGTGCACCCTGATGGCCGTGGCGCTGTCGGCGGTCTTCGTCGCCATCGGCGGGGCGAGCGTCGACGCGGCGATCCGCTACAAGGTCGAGGTCGACACCTTCGAGGCCACCAAGCGTGTCGCCAGCCAGTGGAGCGCGGCGGTGCGCAACGGGGCGGTGCCTCGCGTCATCCCGGCGTCCGCCGCGGTCGATCTCATCCAGGTCGTCGACGCCGCCGGGCGCGTCCTGCACGCCAGCAGGGCCGTCTCCGGCAAGCCGCCGCTCAGCACGCTGCGCCCCCCGGCCGACGACCGGTTCCAGAACCTCACCGAGTGCACGGGCGACGAGGGATGCGCGATGCTGATGGCGATCCGCGTCTCCCCGGCGGCCGACTCCCCGGTGGTCTACGCGGGCGTGCCCGAACCGGCCATCCTCGCCACCAGCGAACTCGACTACGGCCTCGCGGTCGCCGGCCTGCCCATCCTCGGGCTCGTCGGGTGGATCACCTGGGTCATGCTCGGCCGCACGCTGCGCCCGGTGCAGACCATCTGCGAGCGGATGTCGGAGATCACCGGCACCGATCTGAGCCGGCGCGTCCCGCTGCCGCCCGGCCACGACGAGATCACCACGCTCGCCGTGACGGCCAACCAGACGCTCTCCCGGCTGGAGATCGCCGTCAAGCAGCAGCGCCGCTTCGCCTCCGACGTCTCCCACGAGCTGCGCTCCCCGATCACCGGCCTGCGGGTGCGGCTGGAGGAGGCGCTCAGCCACCCCGAGGACGTCGACCCCCAGGAGGCCATGCGGGCGGCCCTGGCGACCACCGACCGGCTGGAGGCGATCGTCGGGGACCTGCTGGTGCTGGCCCGCCTGCGCGCCGCCGAGCCCGCGCCGCACGAACCGGTGGACCTCACCGCCATGGTGTACGAGGTCGTCGACGACCGGGTGTGGAACGTCCCGGTGCGCGTCGGGGACGGCGGCGCGGTGTGGGTGGCGGGCTCGCGGGTCCAGCTGATGCGCGTGGTGGAGAACCTGGTGACCAACGCCCAGCGGCATGCCCGCACCGAGGCGGGCGTGAGCGTGTGCGCGACCGAGGGAGAGGCGCGGCTCGTCGTCACCGACGATGGGGACGGCATCGCGCCGAAGGACCGCGAACGTGTCTTCGGCCGCTTCGCCCGCCTTGAGGAGGGCCGTCGCCGCGACCCCGCGGGCAGCGGCCTGGGGCTGGCCATCTCCCGGGAGATCGCCGAGGCCCACCATGGGACGCTGCGCATCGAGGACTCCCCGCGCGGCGCCCGGTTCGTCCTGCGGCTCCCGGCACTGGAGCGGTGACCCGCCGCCGTCACGGGAGCCTCGCGCCGAACGGGCGAGCGCCGGGTCCGGGTGCTCGGAGCCCCGTACGATGGTGACCACGACAACGAGGCCGGGTTTCGGCGATGGAGCAAGCGTTGGTGTCTCACTCGATCGAACGGCGGGTCACCGTCGCCGACATAGCCGCCGAGGCGGGGGTGTCACGGGCGACCGTCTCGAAGGTGCTCAACGGCCGTTCGGACGTGGCTCCGTCGACGAGGGCGCAGATCGAGGCCATGCTCACCGCGCGCGGCTACGTCCCCACCACCCGCACCAAGCGGGCGGTGCCCGCGGTCAGGCGCGCCGGCCTGATCGAGATGCTCTTCCACGACGCAGGCACTCCCTGGGCGGCCGAGATGATCCGCGGCGCGGAGGAGGCCGCCCGGGCGGCGCGGGCGGCGATCGTGGTGTCGGTGCCGGACGGCGGGCCCGGCCGAGGGCGGCAGTGGCTGGAGGACATCGCCGGCCGCGCGCCGCGCGGCATCATCCTCGCCCTGTCGGAGTTGCCGGCGGCCGACCACAAGCGCATCGTCAGGCTCGGCGTGCCCGCGATCCTCGTCGACCCGGTCGGTGACGGCGAGTCCGACCTGCCCTCCATCGGCGCGGGCAACTGGGGTGGCGGGCTGGCCGCCACCCGCCACCTGATCGACCTCGGCCATCGCCGCATCGGGCTGATCACCGGGCCGATGCGCTTCCTGTGCAGCCAGGCGCGCCTGGCCGGCTACCGGGCGGCGCTGGAGCGGGCCGGCATCCCGGCCGACGAAGGGCTCATCGAGCACGGCGACTTCCACTACGCCTCCGGACTGCGGCTGACCCTGTCCCTGCTCGACCGGCCCGGCCCGCCGACGGCGGTCTTCGCCGCGAACGACGAGCAGGCGCTCGGCGTCTACGCCGCGATCCAGCAGCGGGGCCTGCGCGTCCCCGACGACCTCAGCGTCGTCGGCTTCGACGACGTGCCGATGTCGCAGTGGGTCACGCCGCCGCTGACCACGGTGCGCCAGCCCATCGCCGAGCTGGGCGCCCTGGCCGTCCGCACGCTGCTCGCCCACCAGGACGGCAGCGGGGTCCCCGAGGGCCGGGTGGAGCTGTCCACCAAGCTGGTCGTGCGAGGGAGCACGGCCCCGCCGGTCCGCCGCCCGGCTCCCTGACCGCCGCGCCCTGCCGCACGCCGGGAGTTTCGTGGTTCTCGGTCAGGTCAGATCACGAACCTGTTCGGCAGGCGGCCGCGGCATCCGGGCTCGGCTCGGAAGATCGCGCCGGCGCCCGGCAGGTCCCGCAGCTCATCGGGGGAGAGCCCTTCGGTGGAGGTGGAGATCACCAGCAGGTCGAGGCCGGGGCCGGCGAAGCAGCAGGAGGTGACCTGCGGCACCGGCACGGTGACCGTGCGGTCCAGCGCGCCGCCGGGGCTGAAGCGGCACACCCGCGAGCCGCCGTAGAAGGCCACCCACACGCCGCCCTCGGCGTCCACGGTCAGCCCGTCCGGCACGCCGGGCAGGGCCGAGGTGTCGGCGAAGACGCGCCGGCCGGACAGCTCTCCGGTGGTCACGTCGTAGTCGAACACGTCGACGCGGCGCGTCGGGCTGTCCACGAAGTAGCACAGGGCGGCATCGGGCGACCAGTCGAGGCCGTTGGCGATGGTGACCCCGGTCAGGACGGTGCGCAGCGACCGGTCGGGGTCCAGGCGGTACAGGCTCGCCGCGCCCGGCGCGGCGTCGTAGGCCATGCTGCCGGCGAAGTACCGCCCGGCCGGGTCGACGTTGCCGTCGTTCATCCTGATCTCGGGCCGGTCGGCGAGGGGCGAGGCGAGTCGTTCGACCAGTTCGCCGTGCGCCGCGAGAGCCATGCCCGCGCCGTCGGCGACCAGGACCGTCCCGGGGCGGGAGGTGGGGTGCACGGCGGTCACCGGGGCGGGCAGGTCGGCGAAGGAGACGGCGCCGGTCGCGACGTCGGCCTCGAACAGCCGCCCGCGCGGGATGTCGACGAACCGCACCAGGCCCGCCGCGTCGTCCCAGACCACGCCCTCGCAGTGGACGCCGGACACCGGCAGCCACGGCTCGGCGGTCAGGTCGCCGCCCGTCCGGGGCGTCACGGCGCGGGCGGCGCGACCGCCGCCATGGCGCGGCGGTGCGCCTCCACCAGCCGGGACAGCATCGCGTCGGTGGCCGGGTCCGGGCGGGTCTCGCCGGGGTGGGCGGCGCGCCACCCGGCCAGCCGGCGCGCTCCCTCCGGCCAGGTGACCGTCGGGTGGAACGCGGGAACGAACCGCTTGATCTTGGTGTTGTCGAACACCGCGCTGTGCGACAGGTCGCCGACGATCAGCTCCGACCAGAACCAGTCGGGGGCCACGACCGGCAGGAACTCCGAGGGCAGGTGCAGCGGGCGGACCGGCGTCCCGGCGGTCCTGCCGATGACGTCGTAGATCTCGTTCCAGGTCAGCGCCTCGTCGGAGGTGATGTGGAAGTCCTCGCCGACGGCCTGCCAGTTCCCCGCCAGGCCGGCCAGGCCGACGGCGAAGTCCCGCGCGTGGGTGAGGGTCCAGGGATTGGTCCCGTCGCCGGGCACGACGATCTCCTCGCCGCGGGCGACGCGGTCCCAGGCGGTCCAGCCGCCCGGCAGCGGCGGCTGGGCGTCGTCGTAGGTGTGCGACGGCCGCACGATCGTCACCGGGAAGTCGCGCTCGTCGTAGGCGCGGCGCAGGACGTCCTCCGCGGCGATCTTGTCGCGTGCGTAGGCCAGGTAGGGGTTGCGCCGGGCGGTGGACTCCACGGTCGGCACACGGCGCACCGGCTTGTGGTAGATGGAGGCCGAGCTGATGTGGATGTACTGGCCGGTGCGGTCCTGGAACAGCTCGACCGCCGCGGAGGCGTCCCTGGCGTCGAAGCCGAGGAAGTCGACCACGCAGTCGAAGGTCTCACCGTCGAGGGCGCCGCGCAGGGAGCCGGCGTCGCCGACGTCGGCGATGATGGAGGTGACGCCCTCCGGCAGGGGCCGGCGCCCGGCCGTGCGTCCCCGGTTGAGGACGCTCACGTCCTGGCCCCGGCGCACCGACTCGGCCACGCAGGCCGAGCTGATCGTGCCGGTGCCCCCGATATAGAGGACCTTCATGCCGGACTCCCGCTCTGCGGGATCGCGGCCGGCCCCGCGGCCTCCCCGCGTCCCAGGCCTCGAACCCGTTCCCCGCGACGCCGGTCAGCCGGTCGTCGTCGCGGACACCGATCTCCTCCGGCGGCTCGGCGAGGGAACGCTCTGGATCGGTGTGTACCGAATGGCACCGGTGGCTCCTTCGAGCAGAGCGGTCAGAGAGACGACGGCCGATGTGGTTGGAGAACTTTCGGAAACTGCCCGAAACATCGACGGCACGATGCCTCAACGTAGAACGCCCGGTCGGCGAACGTCAAGGGCGGTGACCTCGGCGAAACGCCAGGAGGACGGCGGTCCCCGCGGTGTCGGCCCGGCCACGCGTGACGTTACGCCGCGCCGGCAGTTTCGAGGAACTTTCGATCGGAGGCCGGTCGCGTCGTCCGCCGATCGAGGCCCGTACGCCTCTGCGGAAGCACCCGCGTGACGGCGCACAAGCGAAGCGCCGGGCCCGAATCGGGCCCGGCGCTTTGTGAGAGCGGCTCAGGCGGCGTTCCGCGCCGGCCGCGGCCCCAGGAGGGCGCCGCGGCCGGCGCGGAACCGGCGGTTCAGTGTCCGGTCACCGTGAAACGGCCGGTGAGCGGGCCCAGGACGACCGTGTAGGCGCCCGGTGCGCTGCGGCGCACCTCGAAGGACAGGCGCACGGCCGCTCCGGCCCGCACCTGGACGGTCTGGCGCCGTTCCACCTGGTCACCGACCCGCAGGACGGCGTCGTAGCCGCCCGCCTTCTCGCCGACGTTCTTCACCCACGCGCTGACCCGCACCGGGCGTCCGGGCCGCACGGCGTCCGGGCTCACCTCCAGCTCGCCGAGCGCGAAGCGCGGCTCGGGGCCGGGAGTGCGGTCGCGGACGAACACGTCGGAGTGCCGGTTGGTGTCGCCCTCGACCAGGTTCGCCGAGGAGCTCTGGAAGGCGACGTAGCGCCCGTTCCCGCTGATCGACGGCACCTCGCTGGAGCCGTCGCCCTCCACGCCCTTCGGGCCCGTCGAGACCCGCTGGGTCGTGCCGGCCTTCAGGTCGCGCACGAACACGTCGGTGCGCCCGTTGACGTCCGGGCCGGCGAGGTTGGCCGCGTAGCTGTAGAACACCACCGTCTGCCCGTCGGCGCTGGGGGAGGGGGCGAAGGACCAGTCGTCGCCCGGGCTCCCGTCGGAGGCCGCCGACACCAGCGCGTTCGTGCGGGCCTGCCGGTCGTAGCGGTAGATCTGCCACCCCTTCGGCCCGGCGCCGATGTAGACCACCATGCGGCCGTCCGCGCTGATCTTCGGGCTGCTCGGCTCGACGCCCTCGGGAGTGGTGAGCGCCTCGGTCGTGCCGGCCTGCCGGTCGCGGACGAACAGGTTGGTGCTCCCGTCGTCCTGCCCCGGCACCAGGTTCGTGGCGTTGCTCTCGAACGCGACGAACCTGCCGTCCGCGCTGATGGTCTGCTCGCGCGAGTTGCCGTCGCCCTGGGCGCCGCCCGGGCCCACCGAGACGCGCTCGGTCGTGCCGGCCTGCCGGTCGCGGACGAAGACGTCGGTGCGGCCGTTGGTGTCCCGGGCGACCAGGTTCGTCGCGTCGCTGTTGAAGACGGCGAAGCGGCCGTCGGAGCTGAACGCCGGCTGCGAGGACAGCCCGTCGCTCAGCGCGCCGCCCGGCCCGACCGAGATCAGCTCGGTCCTGCCGGACTGCCGGTCGTGCGCGAAGGCGTCGGTCTGCCCGTTGGTGTCGCCGGGCACCAGGTTGGTCGCCCCGCTGCTGAACCCGACGTACCTGGCGTCACCGCTGAGGGTCGGGGTCAGGGAGAAGGCGTCGGCCTGGGTTCCGTCGGAGGCCACCGACACCCGCTCGATCGCCCCGGTGCGCAGGTCGGTGACGAAGACGTCCAGGTCGTCGTTGGTGTCGCCGGGGACGAGGTTTCCGGCCACGCTGGCGAAGGTCACGGCGCTGCCGTCGTCGCTCAGCTGCGGCCACCAGCTCTCGTTGTCGCCCTGGTGACCGTCGACGCTCAGGGAGACGCGCTGGGTGTCGGGCGAGCGGGGCAGGGCGATGTCGGCCCGCGCCTGGCCCTTGCCGCGCACGGTGACCCGCTGCGGGTCCGATCGGGACACGCCCGGGGCCACCGCGGCGATCCGGTACTCGCCCTCCGGTACCTCGGAGATGGTGTAGGCGCCGTTGAGGCCGGTCGTGGCCGCCAGGGTGTCGGGCACGCCGAGCACGGTGACCGTCGCGCCCGGAACGGTCGAGCCGGTCGGGCCGTACACCACCCGGCCGGTGATCTTGCCGCGGGGGGTCTGCTCGAGCGCCGTGCGCAGGTCGGTCATGCGGTCCGCCTGGACGCGGACGCGGGTCGTGGCCGGCTTGTAGCCGAAGCGGGTCAGCGTGAGGTCGTAGGACCCGGGAGCGAGCCGCATCTCGAAGCGGCCCTGCGCGTCGGTGGTGACGGCCCGGCCGTCGCCCGCCCGGGTGACGGTGACGCCGGCGAGCGGCTCGCGGGTCTTGCCGTCGGTGACCGTGCCGCGCACGCCGCTGGTCAGGGCGGCCTCGGCGACGGCGGCGTAGGCGTCGATCCGCCCGGCGCCGTAGCGGGCGTTGGGGCGCTCGCCGTAACGCTCGTCGTCGAGCGAGGTGCCGGCCAGGATGTCCAGGGCCTGGTCCACGGTGAGTTCGGGACGGGCCTGCAGCATGAGCGCGACCGTGCCGGAGACGTGCGGGGTCGCCATCGAGGTGCCGCTGAGCGTGCCGTACTCGCCGCCGGGGAGGGCCGAGAGCACGTCGACGCCGGGCGCCGAGACGTCGGGGACGATGTAGGAGTCGGGCCAGTCGCCGGGCGCGTCGACCCAGTCGTCCCGCCTGACCGTGCCACCGCAGGAGAAGTCCGGCACGCTGTCGTCGGCGTCGGTCGCGCCGACCGACACCGACTCGTACACGTTGCCGGGGCTGCTCGACCCGCCGGGCAGGCATTCGTTGCCGATGGCGAAGGACGGGAAGGCTCCGGCCCGGTAGATGTTCCTGGCCGGCTCGATCATCTCGTCGGAGTAGCCCTCGCCTCCCAGCGACATGCTGACGACGTCGGCGGGCTTGCCGGCCGGGCGGCCGTGGGCGTCGTAGGGGGCGATCGCCCACTGCATGCCGGCGATGACCTGGGCGAGCGTGCCGTTGCCGCCGGGAATGACCAGGCCGGCCATCAGGCTGACGCCGGGCGCCACGCCGATTCGCGTGCCCGAGGCGTCACCGCCGGCGATCGTGCCGGCGACGTGGGTGCCGTGGTAGGAGCTGTCGTGCGGCGTGGAGGCCACCGGGGTGCCGTCCGGGGCGAACTCGATCCAACCGCCGGGATAGGCGGCGTCGGCGGCGTCGTCGGTGGCGAGCTTGCCGGTGAGATCCGGGTGGGAGATGTCGATGCCGGTGTCCAGGATCGCGACGCGCACGCCCTTGCCGGTCAGCCCGCGCTCGCTCTCCACCCGGTCGGCGCCGATCTTGGCGATGCCCCACGTGGGCTCGCCCGCCTTGGCGGCCCGGCGCGCGGCGGCGGGCTTGGCGGGCCCGGTCTCGGGGGCCTTCAGCTCGAAGTTGGGGATGACGCGCTCGACCAGGGGCAGCGCCGCGACCGCGTCCAGCGTCGCCGGCGTGGCCCGGATGAGGACCATGTTCTTCAGCCAGAAGGTGTTGACGACCTGATCGCCTTGCGACTTGACCAGTCGCACGACCGGGGCCTGCATGGACGCGGCCGTGCCGGCCAGGCCCTCACGCACCTCCGCCGGGCCGGAGGCGTCCGGCGGCAGGTCCGGGCGGGCGCCCAGCACGACGACCGCCTCGATGCGGCCGTCGGAGCGCAGCCGCGCGTTCTTCATCTGTTCGGCCAGCTCAGGGGCGATCTTCCCCCGGTGGGCCGGCGCGCCCGGCGGGTCGGCCGCCATCGCCGGGCGCGCCGGCAGGGCGGCGGCGACCGCTCCCAGCAACACCAGCACGGCGAGGATGAGGCGGTGCCCGCGATTTCGCAGGGCGGACGACGACATGGGGGGCTCCTTGCAAGAATCTAGGACAAATCTGACGAGCATGAACGCTGGCATCAGTCGTCATCCGCTGACAAGCTGAGCGAACGGCGAGTTCCCGTCAGGTGGCGGGAAGACGACAAGGCGCAGGCGGCGCCGTTTCCCCGAGGTGACGGGGAGGTTTCGCGAGGAGAACGGACGTGCTCGAGGCGATCGGACTGAGCCGGCAGGACGAGATGGTGTACGACGCGCTCGTCCGCCGGACGCGGGCGACGCTGACCGAACTGGTCCACGACTGCCACCTGCCGGTCGCGGGCGCCCGCCGCGCCCTGCGCACGCTCGTCGAGCTGGGCCTGGCCACCCGCTCGGCCGGGCGCCCCGTCCGCTATGTCGCCGTCTCGCCCGACAGCGGGCTGGAGGCCGTCCTGCGCGAGCGCGAGGCCGGATTGCACGACGTGCGCCTGCACATCCGCACGCTGATGAAGATGTACCGGGCGGGCGCCCGATTCGCCCACCCCGGCGAGCTGATCGAGGTGGTCTCCGGGCGCGACGAGGTCAACCACCGCTGGGTGCAGATGCAGCAGAACACCAGCGTGCAGATGCGCGGCTTCGACCGCCCGCCCTACGCCGCCCCGCAGGGACACACCGAGTCCAACCACGTCGAGCTCGCCCTGCTCAAGCGCGGGGTGAAGTACCGCGTCATCTACGACAAGAGCGCGCTGGAGCTCCCCGGCTGGCTGGAGGACGTCACGACCGGCATGCGCCACGGCGAGCAGGCCAGGATCGCCGCCGACCTGCCCATGAAGCTGGCGATCTCCGACGACCGGCTGGCCATGCTCCCGTTGATGCGGCCCGGCGACGAGGCGCTCACCGCCTCCTACCTCATCCACCCCTCGCCGCTGCTGGACGCGCTGGTCGCGCTCTTCGAGGCCACCTGGGCGCGCAGCGTTCCCGTCCAGCACACCGGGCCGGCGACGCAGGAGCTGTCGGAGGAGGAGGCGCGGCTGCTGACCCTGCTCGCCGCCGGCGCCACCGACCAGGCCGCCGGCCGGGTCCTCGGCTGGAGCGAGCGCACCGTCCAGCGCCACGTGACCAAGCTGATGCGGCGCGTCGGGGCCCGGACCCGCTTCCAGATCGCCATGGAGGCCACCCGCCGCGGCTGGATCTGACCCCGCGCAGGTCACCGAGGCCGCCACCGAGGCCGCGGCCGCGCATATCGACCGGCCGTCCGGGGAACGCGGCCGCTATGGACGGGGACCGGCGGCGCCCGGGATGATCGTCGGAAGGCGGCGCGGCGCCCCGGGCGAGGAGCCGGCCGGGCTCGAGTGGGCGAGGCGAGAGGTGCGACCTGCCATGACGAGGCCGAACTGGGCGGACTACCAGTACGAGATCTACCTCAACGGCATGGCCGGGACGCGGCCCCGGCTGCCGACCGACCTCACCCGGCTGGAGGAGCTCGCCGAAGGCACGCTCGGCCCGGGCCCGTACGGCTACGTGGCCGGCAGCGCGGGCGACGGCAGCACCGCCCGCGCCAACCGGGCCGCGCTGGACCGGTGGCGCATCGTGCCGCGCGTGCTCCGGGACGTCCACGAGCGGGACCTGTCGGTGGAGGTGCTGGGACGGCGCATCCCCGCGCCGCTCGCCCTCGCCCCGGTCGGCGTGATGTCGGTCATGCACGCAGACGCCGAGACGGCGGCCGCGCGCGCCGCCGCCGCCCGGGAGGTGCCCTTCATCCTTTCCTCGGCCTCCAGCACTCCGATGGAACAGGTCGCCGAGGCGATGGGCGACGCCGAGCGGTGGTTCCAGCTCTACTGGCCGAAGGACCCCGAGGTGGCCGGCAGCTTCCTCGCCAGGGCCCGGGCGGCTGGGTACACCGTGCTGTTCGTGACGCTGGACACCCCGATGCTGGGATGGCGCCCCCGCGACCTCGACCATGCCTACCTCCCCTTCCTGCACGGCGTGGGCACCGCCAACTACTTCACCGACCCCGCCTTCAGGCAGGGCCTCGCCAAACCGGTGCACGAGGATCCCGAAGGAGCCGTCCGGCATTTCCTCGGCCTGTTCGGCGACCCCGCCAAGACCTGGCCCGACCTCGCGTTCCTGCGCGAGCGCTGGGACGGGCCGATCGTGCTCAAGGGCGTGCTGCACCCCGACGACGCCCGCCGCGCCGCCGACGCGGGCGTGGACGGCGTGGTCGTCTCCAACCACGGCGGGCGCCAGGTGGCCGGGTCCGTCGGCGCCGCCGACGCCCTGCCCCGCGTCGTCCAGGCGGCAGGCGACCGGCTCACCGTCCTGTTCGACAGCGGGGTGCGCGGCGGGGCCGACGTCTACAAGGCCCTCGCGCTGGGCGCGAGCACGGTGCTGCTCGGCCGCCCGTACGCCTACGGGCTCGCCCTGGAGGGGCAGGCGGGCGTCGACCACGTCGTCCGCTGCGTGCTGGCCGAACTGGACCTGGCCCTGGCGCTGTCCGGGCACACCGGCCCGGGTTCGCTGACCCCCGGCGACCTGGTGAGGGAGTCCCCGTGACCGCAGGGGAGAACGCCGTCTTCTGACGCGGGCGCCGCTCGCGCGGTTCGTCGTCGGTGCGACCTGGCATTGTGGACGGATGGGTTTCGAGGGCTTCCCCGACGAGGGGTTGATGTTCTACGAGGGCTTGGAGGCGGACAACTCCAAGGCGTACTGGATGGAGCGCAAGGGGGTGTACGAGGCGGCGGTGAAGGAGCCGATGCAGGCGCTGATGGAGGAGCTGGCGGGGGAGTTCGGGCCCGGGAGCCTGTTCCGGCCGTACCGCGACGTGCGGTTCGCCAAGGACAAGTCGCCGTACAAGACCCATCAGGGCGCCTACGTGCGGGCCGGCGGGGAAGGCATCGGGTACTACGTGCAGCTCGACGCCGACGGCCTGTACACCGCCGCGGGATGGTTCTCCCCCGCGCCGGACCAGGTGGAGCGGTTCCGCGCGGCTGTGGACGACGACAAGGCGGGCGCGTTGCTGGAGGAGATCCTCCACGGGCTCGGCGCCGCGGGCATGGCGATCGAGGGCGACCGGCTCAAGACCCGCCCGCGCGGGGTCGACCCCGGCCATCCCCGCCTGCATCTGTTGCGGCACCGCTCGCTCCACGTCGGCCAACGCCGGCCGCCGGAGGACTGGCTGCACACCCCTGAGGCGCTCGACCGTGTGCGGACGACCTGGCGGTCGCTCGGTCCACTGGTCGACTGGCTGGCCACGCACGTGCGGCCGTCGGAACAGCCGCTGCGCCGCAGGTGAGAGCGGGGATGGCGCCGGCTCGGCGGCGGGGCCGCGGCGGTGATGGCGGGACGTCGCCGCGGCGCTTCGCCGGTGACGGCGGGGTCCGGGGTGATCTCACACTAGAAACCTTCCTTTTAGTGACAAACTACACATCATGGGATGATTGGGATTATTCGCTCAGAGGGGCGGGTTGAGCCGGGCGTAACACGCAGGAAACGTCCAGGTCCGGAGACACCGGACGGACGTGCGTGTCGAGGAGAAGATCATGAACACGATCGCTCGGCGCATTGCCACCGCGATGACCGCCCTCACCATCACGGGCGGTGCCCTGCTCGCCTCCGGCGGCGCGGCCTCGGCGGCGGTACAGACCGGTGTGACCCAGAGCGATACCGTCGCCGATCGCGGCCACGGTGAGCACGGGCATGGCAGCCGTCACCTCTGGGACGGCCACCGGTGGTGGTACCGGTACACCGGCCACGGTGACTGGTACAGCACGGACCACGGCAGGCACTACCGCTTCGACGGGCACCGCTTCTACAAGTGGAGCGACGGCAAGTGGAAGTCGCTGTCGTCCGACTACGCCAAGCACCACGGGTTCGACCGCGGGGACTTCCCCCGTGACCGGCACCACCACGGCCACTCCGGCCACGATCACGGTCACTCCGGCCATCACCACGGGCACTCCGGCCACGACGGCCGCTGATCACCGTGAGGTGACCGGACCGCGATCGGAGGCGCCGCCGTTCACGGTGGCCACGCCCCGATAGCGGGCCGGTGAACGGGAAGCGGCGCACGGTGCGGTGCCGGCGGCCGGGGAGACCCCCACGGCCCCGCGCCCGCCACCGGCGCCCTTCCCTCCACCACGCCGCGTCCCGCCGCGCGGATCATCCACGCTCTCATCCCGCCCCATCCGCTTTTCCGGTCATCGATCCGGCGCGGTGCGGTAGAACTCGGCTGCGGTGAAGGCGGCGGGGACGCCGAGTTCGGCGGCCACCGCGGTGATCGCGGTGGCGCCGACGGCGAGGTCGGCCTGGCCGTCGGTGGTGAAGTACGGCGCGATGAACGCCTCGTAGTGGGCTCGGACCTCCTCCGCGGTGTGCCGGCCGAGAAATGCCCGGATGTGCCGCACCGTGGTGTCGGGATCTTCGTGAACCACCCGCAGGGCGCGCCGGTGGGCTCGTACGACGGCCTGGACCGCGGGATCGTCCGGCCGGATGAAGCCGGGGTCGACGGCCACGCCTACGGTGGGGATCTGGAAGAGATCGCCGACCCAGGCCAGCACCCGCCAGCCGTGCTCGGCGGCCACCGCCTCCGGTGCCATGGTGCTGCCGACCAGGGCGGCGTCGATCGTGCCGTCGTGCAGCCGGCGCAGGTCCATGCCGTAGTCGCCGGGTGGGCGGACGACGGTGTGGACGTCGCGGTCCGGGTCGAGGCCGGCCCGGCGCAGCACGATCCGGGCGAAGCACCCGGGCGCGGTCCGGGGGCCGTGTACCGCCAGCGTCCGGCCGGCCAGGTCGGCCAGGGAGGTCGGGCCGACGCGCGCGAGGAACCAGAACAGCGGGCGGTGGGTGTTGACACTGAGTGCGACCCAGGGGGTGCCGTCGGACAGCCGGGACAGCAGTGCCCTGCCGAGCCCGATGGTGGCGCCGCGGCGCAGTCGTTCCTCCTCCCAGGAGCAGCCGTCGCGCAGCGCGACATGGACGCCCTCGTCGGCGTAGTAGCCCTGCTGGTCGGCGATGTAGGCGACCAGCTCCTCGTGCAGGCCCCGCCCGACGTAGCCAGATCGATCGTGTACATGAACGTCGTCCCTTGATCGTGCCACGTCACGCGCCCGCGCGGCGGATCATGGTGCTCGAGGTGACGGTGTGCGAGATGCCGTCCTGCCGTGAGCCCGACCGGGGCCGGCATGGCTCCGTGTGCACGGGCCGGCGGGGCGTCAGTACATGGACATCCCGCCGTTGACCGCGGCCGTGGTGCCGGTCATGAAGGCGTTCTCCTCGCCGGCGTAGAAAGCGACCGCCTGGGCGACGTCGGCAGGGTGTGCCAGGCGGCCCAGGGGGGTGGCGGCCACCTGCCGCCGCTTCTGCTCCTCGCCCATCACGTTCGCCATGCGGGTGTCCTCCACCGGGCCGGGCTCGACGACGTTGACCGTGATGCCCTGCGGGCCCAGCTCCTGGGCGAGGTACCGGGCGAACTGCGCCAGTGCGGCCTTGGCCGTGCCCAGTGCGATCATGCCCTCCCGGGGGCGGCGGCTGAGGCCGGTGCCGAGATAGACGATGCGTCCCCAGCTCTGTTCCATCATGGCGGGCAGAACGGCCTTGGTCACCACGAACGCCGCACGCATCTCGTCGTCGAGCTTGCCGCCCAGTTCGTCCCACGTCATGTCCTGGAACGGCTTGATCGCATACGGGGTGAGCGCGTTGTGCACGAGCACGTCGATGCCGCCCCATGCCTCCTGGACCCGCACGATCATGCTCTCGACCGCCGCCGTCTCGCGCACGTCGGCCCGCACGGCCATGGCCTCGCCGCCCGCGGCCTCGATGCCGGCCACGACCTCGCCGGCCGCCGTGACGCTGCGGAGGTAGTCGACCACGACGCGCATTCCTCGCGCGGCCAGAAGGTGCGCGGTGGCGGCACCGATCCCGCTGCTCGCCCCTGTCACCAATGCCACCCTGCCGGTCGCCCTGGTCACGGGCCACCTCCTGCTCACCTGGGACAACTCGTCGAGTCGCTGGTGGGCCACTGCTTTCGGCCGGCGTCGCTCCGCTCCGTGACGAGCCTCGCGTGCCTGCCACGGCCTTCGACGAACCTCTCACAGCGCACATACCGGACACCTACTGTTGTGCCCGTCTGACTACGCCGTAACCGGCCGGGGATCGTGTCCCGCTCATCCGCCCGCGGGAGGAGCTGCGGGCAGGCGGGTCGCGATGCCGTCCAGGAGGAAGTCCAGGCCCATGGCGAACTGTTCCTCGGGCCCGGCGCCCGAGGGCCGGGCCAGCCAGGCGGTCAGGTGGGGCAGGAGAGGTGCTCCGGATGTCCGAGACCAGCCCCGCCACCAGCGCGTACGACCCGCACGGCATCCGGCTGGGTGTCGTCCGCGGCATCGGCTACGGCCTGTTCGGTCCGCCCGACGCGTTCGTTCCCCAGGCCCGTGCGCTCGGCGCGGGGCTCGTGCGCTGCTACGTGTACTGGGGGCAGGTCGAACCCGAGCCCGGCCGCTTCACGTGGACGGCGGTGGACGCGCTGCTCGACCAGCTCGACGGCGACGAGGAGGTCTGGATCACGCTGTGCTCCAGCTCCCCGTGGGCGACCCGGGAGGCGACCGACTTCCTGCCCCCCTCGCCCGCGCGCGACCTGTCGGCCTACGCCCGGTTCGTCCGCGAGGTCGTGCGCCGCTGCGCCGGCCGGGTGCGCTACTGGCAGTGCGACAACGAGCCGAGCAACACCGGCCTGCTGTGGGCCGGCACGGCGGAGGAGTACGTCACCCAGCTCCAGGCCATGCACGCGGCGGTCAAGCAGGCCGACCCCGGGGCCGTCGTCGTGCTCGGCGGCTGTGGGTACGACGTGCTGAGCGCCGAGGAAGGCGGTGAGCCGCGGCGGTTCTTCGAGCACGTGACCCGCGCGGGCCGCGACGCCTTCGACGTGTTCGACGTTCACCTGTACGGGGAGGCGGCCCGGGTCCCCGGGCACCTCGCCACCGCGCGCGAGCTGATGCGCGCCCACGGCTATCTCAAGCCGATCGTGGCCGGCGAGTACGCGGCGCCCATCCCGTTCGAGTTCCCCGAGGTCGGGGCCGTCATGTACCAGGCGCTGGCCGAGGCCTTCGCGCAGGCGCCGCGCACGCAGAGCACGGCCGAGCTCGCCGAGCGCGAGCAGGGCGGCACCCCCGAGCGGCGCGCGATGACGGCGCTGTACGAGCGCATGCCCGAGCTGCCGCCCAAGCTGCAGATGTTCATGGAAGGGTACCCCGGCGAGCTCGAGGCCAAGCGCCACCGCGTCAACCGCCGCCAGCTCGTCATGGGCACCGTGCTGGCACTGGCCGAAGGCGTGCGCCGGACGGCGTACTGGAACCTCGCGCCGGAGGTCGCCGCGCCGGTGGACCCCCGCCAGGTGATGCACCTGATGTTCGGCAAGCTCGCCCTGATGGAGTACAAGGGCGCCGACCTGGCCGTGCGCCGTCCGGTGGGGACACCTTCGCCCTGATGGCCGAGCGCCTCGCCGGAGTGCGCGGTGTGCGGCGGGCCGAGATCGCCGGCCTGCCCGCCGGCGTGCGGGCGTTCGAGGCCGACCGCGGCGGGCGGGGGCCGCTGCTGGTGCTCTGGGACGAGCGCGACATGTTCGACGGCGAGGACGAGCCGCCGGTTTCCGTCACCCTGCCCTGGTCCGCTCCGACGGCGACCGCCGTGGACGCGCTGGGCGGCCGCCCCGTCACCGAGGCCGGCGACAAGACCCTGCGCCTGCCGGTGTCCCTCACCCCCGTCTTCCTCACCGCCTGAACCACCCGGCGCCCCGCGGCGGACAGGACCGCAGGGCCGAGGGGCGATCTAAAGGGGTGGGGAGCCGCGATGGCCGGGGTGCCGGTCGCGGCGCGGCGGCTCGGGTCAGCCGGGGCGGTGGAGGGTGAAGTCGTCGAAGGACACCATGAGGGACCCGTCGCCGGCCTCGGGCACCTCGGCCGTCAGGCCGACCTGGCTGTGCGGCCCCTCAGGCGGCGCCTGCGCGTCGAGGATGTCGAACAGCCGGTCGCCGTCGATCCACATGCAGACCCGCGTGGCGGCGCCCTCCCGCCGGCATGACGCCTGTACGTGCACATCGTGTCCCACCCGCGGCGCCGCCACCGGCACGGGGGGCGCCACGTCCAGGCGGGTGCCCGAGACGGTGCGCACGACCCGCGCGGCGCCGTCGAGGCCGAGCAGGAAGGTGTACCCGTTGGGCACGTCCTCGTCCCATCGGCACACCAGGCCGAACCCGCCTCGTCCGCCCGTCGCCTCCCGCACCCGCGCCGTCACGCCGGCCATCACGCCGGGGTCGGCGGCCGTCTGGGCCCGCTCCTTGGGCGGCACCGGCGACAGGGCCAGGCCGCGCGGGTCGGCCGCGTCGGCGAGGATGGTGTAGACCCCGCGGGCGATCTCGTACCCGTGGGTCAGCCGGTCGGCCCCCTGCGCGCCGGGCTGGAAGTCGTAGCCGTCCCAGTTGCCGCGCGTATCGAAGTCGTCCTGGTAGAGCAGCGTGCCCTCCGCGGGCGCCCGGCCGCCGGAGCCGCCCACGGGAAGCCGATCGCACTGGGAAGGCGCAAACAGAGGGTCCTGCTCGCCGCGCTGCTGCTCAACGCGGGCAAGGCGATCCCCAGCCA
>NZ_JBEXGT010000067.1:0-37893 GCF_040607475.1 Sphaerisporangium sp. NPDC005288
GGGCGCCGCGGGAAAGGCCGCACGGCCGCGCACGACCGGAGAGCCTAGGACGGCCGGAGAGGGCGGGCAGGCCGCGCCGGACGCCGGGTCCGCGGGGGCCGGTGACCAGGAGGCCGGTGTCCCCGCGTCCACGCGGACCGCCGGCACCCCTTCGACCGGCGACGAGGCGCGGGACCGGCGCCTCACGGACGACGACGAGGCCCGGCGACGGGACCTCGAAAGCGGCGAGAACGAAGCCGAGCGTGAAGACCGCCTCGCGGACGCGGGCAGGAGCGCGGCGGAGCGGGACCAGGCCGCCGGGTCCGCGGAGGCCGACCTCCCCGGGCCGGCCGGCCCGCGGTCCACGGCCCCGTCCCGCCCGGACGGCAGGGCCGGGCGGCCGGTCAAGGCGCCCGTCCAGCCGGTCAGGCCCACAGATCCCGTGGAGCGGTCCGCCGAGCCCGCGACCTCCGCCGGGGCCGGTGAGCCGCAGCGTCCGACGAACGTCCCGAGACGACCAGGCGCGCCCGGCACCGACGCGCACACCCGGCCCGAGACGCGCAAACGCCCCTACGGCGGCTCGTCCGCCTCCCCCGCCGCGGCCTCCTCCGAGGCCCTGGCCGCCTCCTACGAGGGCCCGGCCCCGTCGGCCTATGACGACATGACCGGCCACGGCGCCACCTCGATCGCCCCGCCGGTGGTCCCCATGGCGCCGGACGAGGACGGCTCCGGCGACCCCCGGCGGCCGGTGCCGCTCCTGCGCGTCGTCCTGGTCGCCATTCCGGCCCTGCTCATCGTGGCCGGCGTGGCCATGTGGCTGGGCGCGCGCGAGGCCTCCGACACCCCTTCGGACGGCGCGGCGTCCGGCGGGCACTCCTCGGCCGCTTCGGGCGACCCCACGGGCGCCGGAGGGACGGCCCCGCCGTCCTCCGGGGCGTCCCCGGCGCCGTCCGGGGACGCGTCCTCCTCGCCGTCGTCCTCGCCGAGCGAGACGGCCGAGCCGACGTCCTCCCCCAAGCCGACCTCCTCCAGTCCGGCGGGCGTCCCCAAGGGGTGGCACAAGTACAAGCACTCCAGCGGGTTCTCCCTCGCCCTCCCCAAGGGGTGGCACGTGGACGGCCGGGGCAACGGGGAGGTGCGTTTCCGCGGGGACTCCCACACCTACCTGGAGGTCCACCACACCGGGAGCCCCGAGTCCGACGCCCTGAAGGTCTGGCGGCGCGACGTGCCGGGCATGAGCCGCAACTTCCCCGGCTACCGGCTGGTCGCCATCAGGGAGGTCAAGGGCTACTGGAAGACCGCGGCCGACTGGGAGTTCACCTTCGGCGACAGCCGCTTCCGGTCGCGCGTGATCGACCGCGGCTTCGTCACCGACAAGCACAACGGCTACGCGCTGCTGTTCAAGACCGAGGACAAGGACTGGAAGGCGAAGAAGAAGCTCTTCGACACCCTCGCCGCCACCTTCAAGCCCGCCAAGTAGCCCACCCGAGACACCATCGGGTGGCAGCGGCTCCCCCGCCCGCGGGTCGCCGCTCCGGTGCCCGCCGGACGTCCGTCGCACGCTCGGCGGTGGTCGGCCGCCGGGGACGGCCGCCGGCGCCGGGAGAGTGGTCGGCGCCGGGACGGTCGTCGGCCGCCGACCGGGAGCGGTGGTTCGACGTCCGCCGGGCGGCGGTCCGGTGCCCGCACGCGTCCGGTTATGGGACGATGCGGTGGCCGGGAAGGGAGGGCGGGGCGAGGTGACCGCTGAGACGCAACGCCGGGTCGCCGGCAGATACCGTCTGCTGGAGCCGATCGGGCGCGGCGGCATGGGCGTGGTGTGGCGGGCCCACGACGAGCTGCTCGACCGCCCGGTCGCGGTCAAGGAGGTCCTCTACCGCGCGATGAGCGAGGAGGACCGCGCCGCCTTCAACCGGCGCACGATCCGCGAGGCGCGGGCGGCCGGCCGGCTGGACCACCCGTCGGTGGTCGTCGTCCACGACGTCATCGAGGAGGACGGCCGTCCCTGGATCGTCATGCAGCTCGTGCGATCGCGCTCGCTGGGCGAGGTGCTCAGGTCCGCGGGCCCGCTGGAGCCGCGGACGGTGGCCGACATCGGCGGGCAGGTGCTCGACGCGCTGCGCGCCGCGCACGCCGCAGGGGTGCTCCACCGGGACGTCAAGCCCGAGAACGTCCTGCTCACCGAGGGCGGCAGGGTGGTGCTGACCGACTTCGGCATCGCCACCATGCCCGAGGAGACCGCGCTGACCACGACCGGCGGCCTGTCGGGCACCCCCGCGTTCATCCCGCCCGAGCGGCTGCAGGGCCGGCCCGCCGTGCCCGAGTCCGACCTGTGGTCCCTGGGCGCGACGCTGTACGCCGCCGTGGAGGGCCGCCCGCCGTTCGACCGTGGGGCGCCTGTGCCGACGATGGCGGCGGTGCTGAACGACGAGCCTGAGCCGCCCCGGCTGGCCGGGCCGCTGGTCCCGGTGATCGCCGGGCTGCTCCGCAAGGAGCCGGGCGCGCGCCTGTCCGCCGCCGAGGCCGCCGAAGCCCTGCGCCGCGTCGCCGCCGGACAGGGTGCCGCGTGGCAGGCGGGGCAGGGTCCCGGGTGGCAGACCGGGCAGGGTCCCGGGTGGCAGACCGGGCACGGTCCTGGACCGGGGGCCGTGCCGCCGTTCCAGGGCGGGACGATGCCCGGCGCCGCCCATGCCCAGTGGTCCACCTTCGAGGGGCCGGCGGCCGGGACCGGCGGGCCCTCCCGCCGGCCGAGGTCCCGGGCCGCCGTGCTCGTGGGCGTCCCGGTGCTGGCGGTCGCCGTCGGCCTGGGCGGCTGGTACGGCTACCGGCAGGTCGCGGGCTCGGCGGCCGCCTCCTCCCCCACACCGGCGCGGACGTCCTCGGCGGCGGCGCCCTCGTCCTCCCCGTCAAGCCCGAGCGCGACCCCGAGCGCGAGCCCGTCGCGCCCGAGCCCGAACCCCTCGGAAGCGGGTATCGCCCTGCCGGGGGGCTGGCGTCCGCACACCGACGCGCTGGGCTTCAGCGTCGCCCTCCCCGAGCGCTGGTCGGAGTTCGGCCGGGACAAGACCCGCGTGCACTTCCACATGCCCGGCTCGCGCGGCTTCCTGCTGGTCGACACGACCCCGTGGACGGCCGCCGACCCGCTGACGGCGCTGCGGGAGGTGGAGGAGCAGGCCGTGGCCAGGAACCGCCTGCCCGGCTACCGCCTGCTGTCGCTGCGCGCCCTGACCTACCGGGGCCGGCCGGCCGCCGACTGGGAGTTCACCTGGACGATGTCGTCCGGGCGGGCGCACGTGCTCGACCGCGCCTTCGCCACGGCGGACGGCCGGCAGTACACGATCTACTGGCACACGACCGACGCGACCTGGAAGAGAGATCGTCCCCTTTTCGAGATGTTCGTGAAAAGTTTCCGGCCGTCCTGACTACGAGTGCATGTGACCGAAATTTTGGGGTAGCCAGCCCAACATGCCGGATTCCTCCCAGGTCACAGACCGAGTCGTGGCAGGCCGATACCGTCTGCTGGAACCCATCGGCCGAGGTGGAATGGGCACCGTCTGGCGGGCCCATGACGAGATTCTCGGCCGCGAAACAGCCGTCAAGGAGCTGATCGCGCCACCGGAGCTCACCGGTCCGGAACGCGAGATCTTCGCGACGAGAACCTTCCGGGAGGCGCGCGCCGCCGGACGGGTCAGCCACCCCGGCGTCGCCACCGTCTACGACGTGTTCGAGGAGAACGGCCACCCCTGGATCGTGCTCCAGCTCGTGGACTCCGACACGCTCGGCGCCGTCGTCCGCGACCAGGGACCGCTCCACCCGGTGCGCGTGGCCGAGATCGGCCTGGAGGTGCTGGCCGCGCTGCGCGCCGCCCACCACGCCGGGGTGTTGCACCGGGACGTCAAGCCCGACAACGTCCTGCTGGCCAAGCACGGCGGCCGGGCCGTGCTCACCGACTTCGGCATCGCGACCCTGGAGGACGACTCCCCGGTCACCCGGACCGGCACGCTCATCGGCACCCCGGCGTTCATCGCGCCCGAACGGGCCGCGGGCGGCCAGGCGACCCGGTCCTCGGACCTGTGGTCCCTCGGCGTCACGCTGTACGTCGCGGTGGAGGGGCGTTCGCCGTTCCAGCGCGGCAATCCGCTGGCCACGCTCGGCGCGGTCATGCACGACCCGCCCGAGCCGATGCGGCTGGCCGGCCCGCTCGGCCCCGTGCTGAACGGCCTGCTGCGCAAGGACCCGGCAGAGCGGCTCACCGCCGCCGAGGCCGAGCACTACCTGCGGATGGTCGCCGCCGGGATCCAGCCCGAGCCGACCACGCCGGCCCTGCCCGTGCAGGCGCCGGCCCCGGTGCCGGCCCAGGCGTCGAGCCCGACCAGGGAACGGCCGGCCGCCGCCCCGATCACCGACCCGGCGTCGGTGCCGCCGCAGACCAGGCCGGGAGGCGGACGCGGCATCGCGCTCGCCGGGCTCACCTCGCTGATCCTGTCGGTCGGCCTGGTGGCCGGCGGGCTGGCCTGGGTGACCGCCCGCTCGGCGGGCACCTCGACGCCGGAGGTCTCCCCGACCGTGCGGGTCACGGTGTCGGTCACCCCGACCGCCGAGCCGGTCACCCGGCGCTCGGGCCAGGACGGCTACACGCCCTCGCGCGGCGGGCAGCCCAGCGTCCACGCGCCGGTCTCCTCGGCGGCCCGCACCGGCCAGGGGCGGCCGACGCCGGACCGGACCAAGGGCGGCGAGGACAAGCCGACGCCCAAGCCCAAGCCCTCCGCCAAGCCGACGCCCAAGCCCAAGCCCAAGCCCACCAAGACCCAGAGCGACAAGGGCGAGAACGACCCCGTGCCGCCCGGTGAGGGCGGCGACGAGCCGCGCGGCGACGGCCAGGACGGCGGGGGCGGCGGCGAGGGCGACGTCACCAACGACCAGGGCCAGACCAGCGGCGACGACGCCTCCTACGTCGACGGAGGCCCCCTGTCGGGCACGTGAGCCCGGACGGCGGCCCGGCGGCCTGACCGTGATCAGACTGGGCGGACCGGACGGCGCCCGGCGGTCCGGCCGTGATCACCCGGCGGACCGGACGATGCCCGATGGCCCGGCCGTGGTCAGGACTCGGCGCGGACGGCGTCCAGCGCGCGGGACAGCTCTTCGGGGTAGCCGCTGGTGAAGGTCACCCGCTCGCCGCCCGTCGGGTGGTCGAACGACAGCGAGACGGCGTGCAGCCACTGGCGGGTGACGCCCAGCCGCGCCGCCAGCGTGGGATCGGCGCCGTAGGCGAGATCGCCCACACATGGGTGGCGGGTGGCCGACATGTGCACCCTGATCTGGTGGGTGCGGCCGGTCTCCAGCTTGATGTCGAGCAGCGACGCCGCCCGGAACGCCTCGATCGTGTCGTAGTGGGTGATCGACGGCTTGCCGCCGGCGACGACGGCGAACCGGCCGTCCCCGGCCGGGTGACGGTCGATGGGGGCGTCGATGGTGCCGCGCAGCGGGTCGGGGTGGCCCTGCACCAGCGCGTGGTAGTGCTTCTCGACGGTGCGCTCCTTGAAGGCGCGCTTGAGCCGGGAGTAGGCCACCTCGCTCTTGGCCACCACCATGACGCCGGTGGTGTTGGCGTCCAGGCGGTGGACGATGCCCTGGCGCTCGGCCGCGCCGCTGGTGGCCACCCGGTGCCCGGCGCCGAGCAGGCCGCCGAGGACGGTCGGGCCGGTCCAGCCGACCGTCGGGTGCGCCGCCACCCCGATCGGCTTGTCGATCACCACGATGTCGTCGTCCTCGTACAGGATGCCCATGCCCGGGACGGGCTCGGCCACCGGCACCGGCTGGCCGGGCGGCGGCGGGATCACGACCTCCAGCCACGCGCCGGCGTGCACGCGGTCGGACTTGGCCGCGGCGGCGCCGTCGACCTGCACGTCGCCGGCGGCGATCAGCTCGGCGGCGCGGGTGCGGGAGAAACCGAACAGCCGGGCGAGGGCGGCGTCCAGGCGCTCGCCCTCCAGGCCGTCGGGGACGGGGAGACTGCGCTGCTCACCCACGGGCGCCGCCCTCCGCGTCGCCGCCACCGCCGGCAGTGCCGTCAGCGCCGGCAGTGCCCTCAGCGCCGTCAGTGCCGCCGGACCGGGCGGGGAGCTCGTCACCGGCGCGCGATCCGTCGATCTGGTAGCCCCGCCAGGCGAGGAACACCGCCAGGATGCCGCCGCACACGATCGCCGAGTCGGCGATGTTGAACACGGGGAAGCGGGTGACCGGGAAGACCTCGATCCAGTCGACGACGTGCCCCTGGAAGGGCGCGGGGTAGCGGAAGAGGCGGTCGGTGAGGTTGCCCAGGGCCCCGCCGAGCAGCAGGCCCAAGGTGATCGCCCACGGGACGCTGCGCAGTTGCCGGGCCGTGCGCAGGATCGCGACGACGACGACGGCCGCGATGACCGTGAAGATGATCGTCATGCCGGTGCCGATGCTGAAGGCGGCGCCGGAGTTGCGGATCACCCGCAGCTGCAGCACCCCGGCGATCACGCGGACCGGCTCACGACCCTCCAGCACGTCGACCACGATGGTCTTGCTGAGCAGGTCCAGAACGTAGACCAGCACCGCGAGGGCCGCCAGGGCGCCGATGCGCCGCCCGCGCGGCGCATCGCGCCCCTCGGCGCGCTCTGAAGGCTCGGGGGGCTCGGGGGCCTCGGGCGAGGGGGGCACGTCCGGCGAGGCGTTCAGCGGCGTTCCTCCCGCTGCTTGCACGACACGCACAGCGTCGCCCTCGGGAACGCCTGCAGCCGCTCCTTGCCGATCGGCTTGTGGCACGATTCGCACACTCCGTATGTTCCTGCGTCGATGCGGGCGATCGCCCGCTCGTTCTGCGCGACCAGATCGCGCGCATTCAGGGTAAGGGCGATCTCGCGTTCCCGCTCATAGGTCTTGGCCCCCGCATCGGCCTGGTCGTCGCCGGCGCTGTCGCTGATGTCGCCCGAGGCGATCTGCGACTCCGACCTCGCCACCTCCGCGTTCAGCTCGTCGATCTCTCCGAGCAGGCGCCCTCGGACCTCGGAGAGTTCCCCCTCGGTCCAGCCGGCCGCCCCGCTCGTCTCCGTGGCGGTCTTCTCCGCCCGCGTCACACCGGCCATCGAGGCCTCCTCGCCGATCCACCTGTTGAGCAGTGCGGGAAGCATAGGTCGGCCATATCCGAAGAACAAACGACGCGCCGACCGTTTACGCCATCCGTAACGCCACAGCCCTTTCGGTCAATTCCTGGTCGTTACCGGTTATCTCCACGACCTTGTCCCTGCTTGTCGCTCCGGTTACGAGACGTACCGCCGCCCGCCGCACGCCGAAGGCGTCCGCGACCGCGCGCAGCGCCGCCTCGGTGGCCCTGCCGTCCACCGCCCGGGCGTTGACCTTGACCACGACCGCCTCCTCGCCGTAGGCGCCGCCGACGGACTCGCGGGCGGCGCCCGGCCGCACCCTGATGGCCAGCCTCATAAACGTGTCGGCTCCTTCCCCAACGTGGGATATCGTTTCAGTTTGCAAGGCATTGATGGGGACGAGTACCTCCGAGCCCCCTCGCACGAGCGACCCGGGGACGGTGCGAGCCCGGGGCGAGGCCCGGAGGGAAGATCACCCCGGAGCCGCCGGAAGAACGGCCGCGCCCGTACGACGGTCACGGCCCAGTAGACCCGGCAGCGGTGAACAAAGAGAGGGCCTCTTTTCGGCAGATCTTCTTTGGGGGAGATCCGCGGGGGAGGTCAAGGAGGGTGGTACCGCGGGGCCCGGCGCCTCGTCCCTCCACGCCATGGAGAAACGCACGCGTGGAGGTCTGCCCCTACGATGTCCGCACCCTACTTCCGCTCGCTCGCCGCCCAGGTGGACCTGCCCGCCCTCGAGGCCGAGGTGCTCGACCGCTGGCGCGACGGCAAGGTCTTCGAGCGCTCGCTCGAGCAGAACGCAGACGGCCCGGCCTGGGTGTTCTACGAGGGCCCGCCCACCGCCAACGGCATGCCCGGCGTCCACCACGTCGAGGCGCGCGTCTTCAAGGACGTCTTCCCCCGCTACAAGTCGATGCGCGGCTACAACGTGGCCCGCCGGGCCGGCTGGGACTGCCACGGCCTGCCGGTCGAGGTCGCGGTGGAGAAGGAGCTCGGGCTGTCCGGCAAGCCCGAGATCGAGGCGTACGGCATCGCCGAGTTCAACGAGCGCTGCCGCGAGTCGGTGCAGCGCCACGTCGACGCCTTCGAAGAGATGACCGAGCGCATGGGCTACTGGGTCGACATGTCCCAGGCCTACCTCACCATGGCCCCCTCCTACGTCGAGTCCGTCTGGTGGTCGCTGAAGGTCATCTGGGAGAAGGACCTGCTGTTCCGCGACTTCCGCATCACGCCGTACTGCCCGCGCTGCGGCACCGGCCTGTCCGACCACGAGCTCGGGCAGCCCGGCGGGTACGAGAACGTCACCAGCCCGTCGGTGTACGTCCGCATGCCGGTCACCTCCGGGCGGTTCGTGGGCACCGACCTGCTCATCTGGACCACCACCCCGTGGACGCTGGTGTCCAACACCGCCGTCGCCGTGCACCCCGACGTGACCTACGTGGTCGCCTCCAAGGAGGGCGAGCGGCCGGTCATCGTGGCCGAGCCGCTGCTCGAGGGCGCCCTCGGCGAGGGCTGGACGGCCGGCGACCGCTTCCCGGGAACCGAGCTGGAGCACACCCCCTACTCGCGGCCGTTCGACCTGGTCGACATCCCCGGCGCCCACTTCGTCGTGCTGGGCGACTACGTCACCGTCGAGGACGGCACCGGCCTGGTCCACCAGGCCCCGGCGTTCGGCGCCGACGACATGACGGTCTGCAAGCGCTACGGCCTGCCCGTGGTCAACCCGATCGGCCCGGACGGGCGGTTCCTGCCCGACGTGCCGCGGGTCGGCGGGACGTTCTTCAAGGACGCCGACGAGGGCCTGACCGACGACCTGCGGGCCCGCGGCCTGCTGTTCCGCGGCGACCACTTCGAGCACGCCTACCCGCACTGCTGGCGCTGCCACACCCCGCTGCTGTACTACGCGCTCCCGTCCTGGTACATCCGCACCACGCGCATCAAGGACCGCCTGCTCGCCGAGAACGAGCGCACCGCCTGGTACCCCCCCACCATCAAGGAGGGCCGCTACGGCGAGTGGCTGCGCAACAACGTCGACTGGGCCCTGTCCCGGTCGCGTTACTGGGGCACGCCGCTGCCGCTGTGGGTGTGCACGACCGACGAGTCGCACGTCACCTGCGTCGGCTCGCTGAAGGAGCTCGGCGACCTCGCCGGGCGCGACCTGTCGGCGCTGGACCCGCACCGGCCCTACGTCGACGACGTCGCATTCCCCTGCCCGGTGTGCGGCGACGAGGCCCGGCGCGTTCCCGACGTCATCGACGCCTGGTACGACTCCGGCTCGATGCCGTTCGCCCAGTGGGGCGCCCCGCACCTCAACAAGGAGGCCTTCGAGGCGGCCTACCCCGGCCAGTTCATCTGCGAGGCGCTGGACCAGACGCGCGGCTGGTTCTACTCCATGATGGCCGTCGGCACCCTGGTGTTCGACCGGTCCTCCTACGAGAACGTGCTGTGCCTCGGCCTGATCCTCGCCGAGGACGGCCGCAAGATGAGCAAGCACCTGGGCAACGTGCTGCAGCCGATCCCGCTGATGAACCAGCACGGCGCCGACGCGCTGCGCTGGTTCATGGCGACCTCCGGGTCCCCGTGGTCACCGCGCCGGGTCGGGCACGCCGCGCTGGAGGAGATCGTCCGCAAGGTCCTGCTGACCTACTGGAACACCACCTCCTTCTTCACGCTGTACGCCAACGCCGAGTCCTGGTCGCCGGCCCGGCTGGCCGAGGCCCCGCCGCACGCCGAGCGGCCGCTCATCGACCGCTGGGCGCTCGCCGAACTGCACCGCACGGTGGCCGAGGTCACCGACGCGCTCGAGGCGTTCGACACCACCCGCGCCGGGCGGCGGCTCACCGAGTTCCTCGACGACCTGTCCAACTGGTACGTCCGCAGGTCGCGCCGCCGCTTCTGGTCGGGCGAGGAGTCGGCGTTCGCGACGCTGTACGAGTGCCTGGAGACCGTCACCCGGCTGCTGGCGCCGCTCGTGCCGTTCATCACCGACCACGTGTGGGACGTGCTGCGCGCGCCCGACGCGCCCGCGTCGGTGCACCTGACCACCTGGCCGAAGGTGCGCGAGGACCTGCTGGACGCCGGGTTGTCGGAGCAGATGGCGCTGGTGCGCCGCCTGGTCGAGCTGGGCAGGTCGGCGCGCGCGTCCAGCGGGGTCAAGACCCGCCAGCCGCTCGGGCGCGCGCTCGTCGGCAGCCCGCGGTGGTCGTCGCTGCCCGGCTCGCTGCGCGAGCTGATCGCCGACGAGCTGAACGTGCAGGCCCTTGAGGACCTGTCGGCGTACTCGGCCGACCTGGTGTCCTTCACCGTCAAGCCGAACTTCCGCGCGCTCGGCAAGCGGTTCGGCAGCGACACCAAGGACATCGCCGCCGCCCTCACCGCGACCGACCCCGCCGAGCTGGCCGCGGGCATCCGCGGCGGCGGGACGGCGACGGTGGTCGTGCACGGCGAGCCGGTCGACCTCGGCCCGGACGAGGTGATCATCACCGAGCAGCCGCGGGCCGGCTGGGCGGTGGAGAGCGGCGCGGTGGGCACCGGCACCGGCGAGACCGTGGCGCTGGACCTCGCGGTCACCCCGGAGCTGATGCGCGCGGGCCTGGTCCGCGAGGTCATCCGCCTGGTGCAGGACACCCGCAAGTCCAGCGGCCTGTCCATCACCGACCGCATCGACCTGTGGTGGACCGCCTCCGGCGACCTCGCCGAGGCCCTGCGCACCGGTGGCGCCAAACTCGCCGAGGAGGTCCTGGCCACCTCCCTGACCGAAGGCACTCCCCCGCAGGACCTCCCCGCCCACCACGACCCTGACCTCGGCCTCACCTTCCACCTCACCCGCACCAGCGCCTGACCCGCACCGTATCGAGGGCCCCGGAACACACGTTCCGGGGCCCTTTACGATGTAGATCAGTATTGACCACGCGCCGGACATGGTCACTTCGGCCGAATCGGTGAGGGCGCCGGCGCATCTGACCATGGTCGCCGGCCGAGCCGGAGAGGTCAGCTCAGTGTGGCCGCCTTGCGCAGCAGCACTGAGCGTTCGCGCTGGTTGGCGCACAGCCGGGCCGCCAGTTCGAGCTCGGCGCGCGCTTCCGGTCGCCGTCCGAGCCGGGCCAGCAGCTCACCGCGCACTGTCGGGACCAGATGCGAACCGGGGAGCCGGTCCGAGGCGACCAGCTCGTCCACGATGGCCAGGGCGCGCGCCGGACCCGAGGCCATGGCGACGGCGACGGCCCGGTTGAGCTCGACCACCGGCGAGGGTGCGACCCGGCCGAGTGCCTCGTAGAGCAGCACGATCCGGTCCCAGTCGGTCGCCTCGACCGAGGGCGCCGACGCGTGGGTGGCGGCGATCGCGGCCTGCAGGCCGTAGGGGCCGAGGCCGCGAGTGGACGCCTTGGCCAGCGCGGCCAGCCCGCGGCGGATCGCCGAGAAGTCCCACCGCCGCCGGTCCTGCTCGCCGAGCAGCACGGGCGAACCGTCCGGGCCGGTCCGGGCCGGGAAACGCGCGGCCGTCAGCTCGCACAGCGCCAGCAGACCGTGCACCTCCGGCTCGTCCGGCTGCAGCGCGGCCAGCGTGCGGGCCAGCCGGATCGCCTCGTACGCGACGTCGGGGCGCAGCAGCCGGTCGCCCGACGTGGCCGTCGACCCCTCGGTGAAGATCACATAGAGGACGCTGAGCACGCCGCCCAGCCGCTCCCGGCGCTCGGCCGCCGGCGGGAGTTCGAACGGCACCCCGGCCGCCGCGATCGTCTTCTTGCCCCGGGTGATGCGGGCCTGCACGGTCGGCACGGGTACCAGGAACGCGCGGGCGATCTCCTCGCTGGACAGGCCGCCGACCACGCGCAGGGTCAGCGCCACCCGGGCCTCGGGGGAGAGCACCGGGTGGCAGCTGACGAACATCAGCGCCAGCACGTCGTCATCGATCTCGTCGGGATCGATCTCTTCGTCGACCGCCGAGTCGGCCGTCACGTCGGCGGCCAGCAGGGCGTATCGGTCCTGGAGGGCGGCCCGGCGGCGGATCGCGTCGATCGCCCGCCGCCGGGCCGTGGCCATCAGCCAGCCGGCCGGATTCGCCGGAGAGGCGAGCGGCCACGACACCAGCGCCTCGGCCACCGCCTCCTGGGCCGCGTCCTCGGCCAGCCCGAAATCGCCGGTGAACCGGGTCAGCGCGGCGACGATCCGCGCCGACTCGATCCGCCAGACGGCCTCGACATCGGCCGTGCTCATCAGATCCGGCCGTTGCTCGCGCGCCCGGCCCGGTCCCCGGTGATCACTGGTCGACCTGCGGGACCTCGTCGCTCCCGGGCACCCGCCGGACCTCGATCTTGGACCCGCGGGCCGCCGGGACCCGCTTGGCCCACTCGACCGCCTCCTGTTTCGAGGCGACGTCGAGCAGGAAGAAGCCGCCGAACAGTTCCTTGGTCTCGCCGTACGGCCCGTCCGTGACCACCGGGGCCTCGCCGCTGAAGTCGACCACGACGCCCTGGGCCGGATCGTCCAGCCCTTCGGCCGCGAGGAGAACGCCGGCCTTGACCATCTCCTCGATGAACCGGCGGGTCGTGGCCATCATCTCGTCGATGTCGGCCATCATGGCCGCGTTCGACTCGTCGGTGCCCCGCATGATCAGCAGGTACTTCGACATCGCGTTCTCCTCCTCCGCCGGGGCCGCCTCTCGGCCCTCGCACCCACAGGTCGAACGAGCGGCCCGCAAATCGACACGACCCCGGAGGAATCTATCCCCGCGCCGATCGACGACCGTCCCCTCAAGAAGCGTTCAGCGCCCACCATAGGACTGCGGGGTGGTGAAGAGCAGGCAGGCGTTGTGGCCGCCGAAGCCGAAGGCGTTGGTGAGGGCGGCGGTCCAGCGTCCGCGGCGGGGGTGGCCGGTGACCACGTCCAGCTTGACCCGCGGGTCGAGGTCGTCCAGGTTGCGGGTGGCCGGGACGACACCCTCGCGGAGGGCCAGCACGGTGGTGATCGCGCCGAGCGCGCCCGCCGCCCCGCACAGGTGGCCGGTCATCGACTTGACCGCGGTGACCGCCGGATGCGCGCCCACCGCCTCGGCGATCGACTCGGCCTCGGTCACGTCGCCGAGTGGAGTGGAGGTGGCGTGCGCGCTCACATGCCCGACGTCGGCTCCGGTCAGAGCGGCCGAGGCCAGGGCCAGCCGGATGGCGCGCGCCTGCCCGGCGGAGTCGGCCGCGGTGATGTGGCGGGCGTCGGAGGTGACCCCCGCCCCGGCCAGCGTGGCGTGCGCCCGTGCGCCGCGCGCGGCGGCGAAGCCGGCGCGCTCCAGGACCACCAGCGCCGCCCCTTCCGCCAGGACGAACCCGTCCCGCGCGGCGTCGAAGGGCCGGGACGCCTCGGCGGGGGCGTCGTTGCGCCGCGACAGCGCCTTGGCCTGGGCGAATCCGGCGAAGGTCAGCGGATGCAGGCACGCCTCGGCGCCGCCCGCCACGACCACGTCGGCGCGGCCGAGCCGGATCAGGTCCAGCCCCATGGCGATCGCCTCGGCTCCGGAGGCGCAGGCGCTCACCGGGGTGTGGGCGCCCGCGCGGGCGCCGAGTTCCATGCTCACCACGGCCGCCGGCCCGTTCGGCATCATCATCGGGACGGTGTACGGCGAGACCCTGCCGGCCCCGGACGCCTCCAGCAGATCGTCCTGGCCGAGCGTGGTCAGCATCCCGCCTACCCCCGTGCCGATGACCACCGCCAGGCGTTCCGGCTCGACCGCGGGCGCTCCCGCGTCCGCCCACGCCTCCCGGGCGGCGACGAGCGCGGCCTGCTGACAGCGGTCCAGGCGGCGCGCCGCCACCCGTCCCAGCACGCCCGCGGGGTCGGCCGCCATCCGTCCGGCGATGCGGACCGGAAGGCCCTCGGCCCACTCCTCCTCGATCGGCACAATGCCGGACCGCCCTCCGAGCATCGCCTCCCACGTGCCCGGCACGTCACCGCCGAGTGGCGTCGTGGCGCCGAGCCCCGTGACCGATACGCCCGCCTTCGCACTGACCTGCACTCCATGGCCCCTTCCGTCGCCGGGGAGGCCGCGCCGGCATGGCGCACATCCCCGCCTCTCACGCTGCCAGCGACGGCGGCACGACACGGATGGGGATGATCGACCAAAAACGTCCGCCCGAATTGTCCGCACCATCGCTATGCCGGACCGGGGACGGGATGGCCGGTCAGGTCAGAGGGTGGTTCACGGAGTCGACCGGGACGGGTGGGATGTGGCGCAGGCAGGCGGGGTCGGCGATGTGCCGGTGGCGGATGAAGCGCGTCTCCAGGGACACCACGCACGCCCCGGCCCTGCGGTCGTTCTCGGCGACGTGCCCGGCGCTCGGCACCTCGATCACCTCGGCGCGGCGGTACTGGTCGGCCGCCTGCAGCGCCTCCTCGGTCGGCGTGCCGGTGTCCAGTTCGCCGGTCAGCACCAGCACGGGCACGTCCGGCGCCCGGCCGAGCCGCACCCGCGCCCGCTCCCGGTGATCGGGCCAGCCGACGCACAGGTCGCCGAGGTCGGCGATGCCGTGGACCCAGGCTGCCGGCCTGAACGGCCGGTAGTCCCGGGCCTCCAGGTGGTGCAGCAGCGCCCCGAACTGCCGGGCCCGCGCGTGGACCGGGGCGCGCCGGTCCCACAGCACCGGATAGTCGTTGCAGGCGATGGTGACGTACATCGGCATGCTGAAGCGGCCGCCGCCGGATGACCCGCTGATCGGCCGCACCTGCCCCGCCAGTTCCTCCAGCGGGCCGAGGTCCCCGTGGACGCCCGCGCGCAGCGCGGACGGCAGCCGGCCGAGCCGGTCCACATGGCCGGAGGTCAGCTTGTAGACCGTGCTCGCCAGCGCGGTCTCGTCCAGGACGGCGCCCGCGCCGTACCGCGCGGGATGCTCGTCCAGCCGCGCCGCCATGGTCGACAGGTCCCCCAGCACCTCTCCCCCGTCGCACGCGCCGCCCGAGCGGTGGCACAGCAGGCGCAGGGCTCTGCGCATGGCGTGCGCCGACGGCCGGCCCAGCATGTCGAAGCGCAGCGGGTAGGCCCCGGACAGCACGATGGAACGGACATGGCGCGGGTGCCGGCGCGCGTACACCGTCATCAGGTACGTCCCGTAGGACTGGCCGAGCAGGTCGAGCCGGTCGATGCCGAGGTGCGCGCGGACGGCGTCGATGTCGTCGGCGGCGGCGGCCGTCGTGTAGTGCCGCAGGGTGGGTCCGAGCTCACGGCCGCACGCCCTGGCGGCGGCGACCGCCGCCGCGTGCGTGCCGCGCAGACCGTTCCATCCGGCCGACCGGCAGGTCAGCGGATCGGACCTGCCGACGCCACGCGGATCGACGAGCAACAGGTCGTGGTCCTCCAGCAGGTCCCGATATCGTCCGGTGTAGTCGCGGTGCCCGATGACCGCCATGCCCGGCCCGCCGGGGTTGGGGAGGATCGTCCCCTCGGCCGCGCGAGACCTGTCCCGCCGGTACACCAACCGGTAGGCCACGGCCGTGGTGCCGGCCGCCGGATCCTCCTGGTCCAGGGGCACGCGCAGAGTCCCGCAGAGGGCGTCGGCCGGACAGTCCTCCGGCGTGTCCGCCACGCCTCCTCGCACGGGACCCGGCAGAGACGGCGACGTGGCCGCGACGCCGTACGGCCGTCCGCTCACGCGAGCGGGAACGGGCGCGGACGACGGCTCCCCTGCGCGGGCACGGATGTACGACGACCCGCTCGCGCGAGCGGGGACGGCGGTGCACAACGGCAGGGTCACGGTCCCGGCCAGCAGTGCCGCCAGGACGGCTCTCACTTGGCGCATGCCCCGATCATGCGACGCCGGGGGCCCACTCCCCCGTCCGACGCCCTGGTCCCTACGGCATGATCGGCAAATCAACGGCTCGTCCTTACGTCCCGCGTTCACGCCGGGCGGGTGAGAGCCTCACCGGCCGCGGAAACAGGCCCCGTCAAGATCGGACAGGTCCTAAGGTATGAACCAGCCCATTTCGAGGAAGCGGATGCCCTCCTGACAGGGCGTGACGGCCCCGCCGCACCCCCGGCCTCCGCATGACACCGACGGAGACCGCCTTGGCCGACCTGGACCCCTCCATCCCCGCGGACATCGACACCACGCGGCCCAGTGTCGCCCGGATGTACGACTACTACCTCGGCGGCAAGGACAACTACGCGGTGGACCGGGCCGCCGTGGACCGCGTGGAGCAGGCCATGCCCGAGATCCGCCTGCTCGCCCAGGAGAACCGCGCCTTCCTGCGCCGGGCCGTGCGGCACATGGCCCGCCAGGGCATCCGCCAGTTCATCGACATCGGCTCCGGCCTGCCCACCGCCGGCAACACCCACGAGATCGCCCAGTCGGTCATTCCCGACGCGCGCGTCGTCTACGTCGACCGCGACCCCATCGTCCTCGCCCACGGCCGCGCGCTGCTGGCCACCGACGGCAACACCCGGGTCGCCGGCGCCGACATGCGCAACCCCGAGGGCGTCCTCGGCCACCCCGACACCCGCGAGCTCATCGACTTCGACGCCCCCGTCGGCGTCCTGCTCATCGCGATGACGCACTTCCTCACCATGGAGGAGCGGGAGGGCATCATGGGCACCCTGTACGACGCCCTTGCCCCCGGCAGCCACATCGCGGCCACGCACGTCACCCGCGACGGCCACTCCCGCGAGGCGGTCGAGAAGATCGAGTCGGTCTACGCCGCCACCCCCACGCCGATCTACTTCCGCGAGCACGCCGAGATCGCTCGCTTCTTCGACCGCTTCGCCCTGGTGGACCCCGGCCTGGTCACCATCGACGCCTGGCACCCCGACCCCGACGACCCCGCCCCCGCCGCCACCAAGTGGCTCTACGGCGCCGTCGCCCGCAAGAACTGACGCGGTCGCCCGCGGCCGGGCCTCCCTGACTGAGGGGACGGCAGGGGCGGCCGTCAGACGGTGAGGACGATCTTGCCGCGGGTTCTGCCGGACTCGTTCAGCCGCCACGCCTCGGCCGCCTGCTCCAGCGGGAGCGTGTGCTCCACGTGGGTGGTGAGCTCGCCGGCGTCGGCCAGTTCGGCGAGCTCGGCCAGGCCTGCGGAGTCCGGGCGCACCCACAGCAGGTGGCCGCCGTGCTTCTCGGCCTCGCCGCTCGCGATGGACACCACGCGGTCGGGCCGCCGCACCAGGGGCAGGGACGTCTCCACCGCGTCACCTCCAACGAAGTCGAGGACCGCGTCGACGCCGTCCGGGGCCAGGCCGCGTACCCGGTCGGCCAGCCCCTCCCCGTAGGTGACGGGTTCGGCCCCCAGGGAGCGCAGGAAGTCGTGGTTGCGCTCGCTCGCGGTGCCGATGACGCGGGCGCCGAGCGTCACGGCGATCTGCACCCCGAACGTCCCGACGCCTCCGGCGGCGGCATGGACGAGCACGGTGTCGCCGGGTCCGACGCCGACGCGCCTGAGCGACTGGTAGGCGGTGAGCCCGGCGAGCGGCACCCCGGCCGCCTGCTCCCAGCTCAGGGAGGCGGGCTTCGCGGCCAGCATCCGCACGTTCGCCGCGACGAGTTCGGCGTAGGCGCCGTTCTGCGCCCAGTCTTTGCGGATGTAACCGTAGACCTCGTCGCCCACCGCGAACTCCCCGGCGTCCATGCCGACCGCTTCGACGACCCCCGCGACGTCCCAGCCCGAGATCAGGGGGAAGCGGACCTCCATGACCGGGTCGAGGTAGCCTGCGGCGAGCTTCCAGTCGACGGGGTTGACGCCCGCGGCCTTCACCCGGACCAGCACCTCAGCGGGGCCGACCTTGGGCTCGGGCATCTCGACGACCTGGAGGTCATCGGCCGACCCGTACTTGTCCAGCGTGATCGCTTTCATGATCGTCAGGATACAAGTACGGCCCGTGACGCTCCCGCGGGCCCTCCGGGGGTGGTCCCGGCCTGTGCCCGCACTTTTACGGTGGTCAGTAGTGTTCGCACACCGAGCAGTGGGTGAGGCCGGTGGCCTCGGCGTCGTCACGCGACATCGTCTCGAGCGTCGCGGGGTCGGAGCCCTTGATCAGCGGGCAGGCGGCGCTGTGGTAGCGCCGGGTGCCCGGGATGACCTTGACGATGCCCGGCCGGGGACGCTCCCCGCTCTTGCCTGACGTGCCTGATGTACCGCCCGCCTTGGACGTCCCGGCCTGCGCCCCGCCCGAGCCGCCCGAGTCGCCGCGCTCGTCCGCCGCGGCCTCGGCGCCGGAGGTCGTGGCCGAGGGACCGGCCGACTTGCCCGAGGTACCGGCCGGCCTGCTGGAAGTGGCCGTTGAAGCGCCGCCATGTTCACCGGAGCCGTCGTCCGTCGCGGCCGGCCCGCGCCCCTTGCCGGAGGCGTCGCCGGCCGGGCGCGCGGCGGCCTTGGCCTGCTGCCGCTCGGCCTCGGCGGAGCCGATGGCGGGGAACATCGCGGTGTCGGCTCCGTCGTCGTCGGACGGGTCGTCGTCCCTGGCCGGGGCGCCGCTCCTGGCGCCCGCCGGGGAACCGGTGGACGGCTTGGCCGCGGACTTGGCGGCCGGCTCGGGAGCCTCGCGGTCCGCGGGCCGCTCGCCCGCCGCCGGCTTCACCTCGCCCGCCGGCTTCGTCCCGGACGTCGCCTTCGCCCCGGACGTCGACGCGCCGGCCGCGTCGCCGGGCCGCCGCTCCTTGTCGTCCTTCGCCGGGGCGCCGCTCTCGCGCGGCTTCGCGGGGACGCCTGTGCCGCCGGTCCCGCCGGAGCGCGACGGCGAGCCGACCACGACCACGGACCCGTCGTCGCCGCCGGATGGGCCGGAAGAGGCGGCCGAGGAGGCGGGCGCGGTGGAGGCTCCGGAGCCGCCCGAGGAGGCGGGCGCACCGGAGCCGCCGGACGTGCGGCTCTTGTCGTTGTCGTCCTTCGTGCCCTTGTCGTCCTGGTCCTTGCCGTCCCGGGTGGTGCCGGAGCCGGACGCGGAGGCGGCCGACGGCTTGGCGGGCGGCGCGCTCGGGGACGTGGAGGGCTCGCTCGTGGATGTGGACGGCCCGCTCACCGGCTTGGCGGAATCGGGACGCCTGAACGCCTGGAACGGCGTCGAGGCCTCCGGGACCACCGGCGGCACCGGCAGGGGCACCGAGGGCCGGGAGGAGGCGGTGGACGGGCGTGCGGCGGCGGAGTCGGAGGCCCCGAACCGGGCGGGAGCCCCGGCGGGCCCGGGGGACTGGTCGTCCCGGTCCCTCTGCTCGCCGTGGAGATGGGACACCGGCCGCGTCTCGTCCGAACGGTAGCCCGGCGCGGACCGCGTGGACTCCCCCGCCGCGGACCCACGGCCGGCCCCCTGCCCGCCGGAGGCGGCGGACCCGGAAGACGCGGCAGAGCCGGAAGACGTGGTGGGCCCGGAAGACGTGGTGGAGCCGGACGGCCTGGCGGAGCCGGAGGAGGTGGTGCCGGAGGGGTCCGGCCCGGCGGAGAGCCGGGAGGCGGACGTGCGACCGGACTCGGGCTCGTCCGCCGCCGCCCGGTCACGCTCCGCGCCGGACGGACGACCCGGCTCGGAACGCAGGAGCGAGGAGTCGGACGGACGGCCGGACTCGGGACGCGGGGTCGCGGAGCCGGAGGGGCCGCCCGGTCCGGGTCTCGAAGAGGACGGACGGACGGGCTCGGCGCGGGAGGAGGTCGCGGCGGCGGCCGCCTCCTCGGAAGCGGAGGCGTCGGACGGTCCGGGGCCGTCGAACGGCTCGGAAGCGTCGGACGGCTCGGGAGCGTCGGACGGCTCTGAGGGCGAGGCGGAGGGGCGGCCGGAGGCCGTCGTGGTGAGGCGGCCGGAGGTGGGGGGTGCGGGGGGCTTGTAGCCGTCGGAGAGGCAGGTGGTGCAGGCGGTGAAGCCTTCCTCGCGCGCCTCCTCGTAGGTGAGCTCCTCGGTGTCGCGCCCGGCGAGCTGGCGGCAGCCGGCCAGGTGGAACCGCTTGCGCCCCGGCACGACCAGGACGATCGCCTCGGGGGACGGCCCGCCTCGCGCGCCCGCGGCGGCCGGCCCCCGGGGCGGCCCCGGCATGGGGAAACCCCTCGGCGGAGCCATGGTGGTCGTCTGGCGCGCCATGTGCGGCGCGGCCATGGGGGTGGCGAGGGGCGAGGAAGGCCCGCGCAGCGGGCCCCCGGGCATCGCTCCGGGACGGTCGGAGACCACCGTCGCGGTGCGCCCCATCACGCCACCGCCGACGCCGGCGCCCACCGGAGGCATCGGCGGAACCAGGTCCGCCGGCCTGCCGCCGGATGGGAACAGCTCGTGGCGCCGCAGCAGCGCCCCGATCATCAGGAAGAGCGCGGACAGCACGCTGACCACGATCGACCACATGACCAGAACCGCTGTTCCGGTCACCACGCCCGCGACCAGAAGGCCGAAGGCGAGGACGACCAGAATGGCGCTGACGTAGATCACAGGTGCTCCCAGACGCGGGTCGGTGACTGCCCTGACCCGTTACCCTAACGGCGGTCGTTGTGCGGGCCGTCAACTCCCTGGAAGGCGCCGGAGTGCTGCGCGGGCTCGGGGGCGAAGGGGTTGCCCGGGTTGCCCTGCAGCTGCTGCGGGCCACCCTGCTGGACCGCGTGGGACATGGCCGGAGCCCCGCCCATCTGCGCGCCCACGACGGGGAAGGCGCCGCTGCCCTCGGCGGACACGTTGAGCTCGGCGAGCTGGTTCTCGAGGTAGAGCTTGAGCCTGCTGCGGTACTCGCGCTCGAAGCTGCGCAGCTCCTCCACCTTGCGCTCGAGCTCGTCGCGGGTCTGCACCAGCGAGCCCATCGCCTGGCGGTGGCGCTCCTGGGCGTCGCGCTCGAGCGTCTCGGCGCGGGCGCGCGCGTCACCGATGATCTGCTCGGCCTGGCGGCGGGCCTTGCCGAGGACCTCGTCGGCCTCGCGGCGGGCGCGGGTCACCGTCTCGTCGGCCTCGCGGCGGGCGTCGGCGATCGCCTGGTCGGCGGTCTGCTGCGCCAGGGCGAGCACGCGGGCGGCGGTGTCCATGTTGTCCTCGGCCGGGGGCATGCCCATGGCCACGGGCACCGGCTCGGGCCTCATCGGCTCCGGCGGCTTCATCGGCTCCGGCTGGGGCATCATCATCTCGGGCTTGGGCTCGGCGACCGGGGCCGGCGCCATGCTCATGCCCATGCCACCCGGCACCTTGCCACGCAGACACTCGGTGAGCTTCGCCCGGAGCTCCTCGTTCTCCTGGATGAGGCGGTCGAGCTCGGCCTCGACCTCGTCCAGGAAGGCGTCAACCTCTTCCTCGTCGTACCCCGGCCTCAGCCGGGTCGTACTGAACTGCTTGTTCCGCACATCAGCGGGCGTCAGCGGCATTTCGGTCTCCTTGGCGCGCTCGGAGTCTGTCCGGGGGACGGTACCCGATCAAAAAGGAAGCGCGGACACGATTTGGATCATGACCAAGACCACAATGAACAGCACTGTGAAGCTCAGGTCAAAGGCCACCGTACCCAACCGGAGGGGCGGAATGAAACGGCGGAGGAACTTGAGAGGTGGATCCGTCGCCGTGTACGTGGCCTCCGCCAGCACCAGGACTACCCCCCGGGGGTGCCAGGAGCGGGCGAACGCCTGCACCGCATCAAAGATCATTCTGCCGATCAGCAGGACCAGGTAGATGGACAGGACGGTGACCAAGATGTCGCTAACGATCCCCACGGTCGCGCCCTGCCTCCTCCATCCCGATCTGCCGATCTCGGTCCGGGTGGGCCATGTATGGCCGTTCACTGCTCATGGTGGAACTCTAGCTCTGGTTGAAGAACCCTCGTTCCGCGATTCGGGCCTTGTCCTCGGCGGTCACCTCGACATTGGCAGGGGACAACAGGAACACCTTGTTGGTAACACGTTCAATGCTGCCATGTAGGCCAAAGACCAGACCTGCCGCGAAATCAACAAGACGCTTCGCGTCGCTGTCGACCATTTCAGTCAGATTCATGATGACAGGTGTGCCCTCGCGGAAGTGCTCTCCGATGGTGCGCGCCTCGTTGTAGGTGCGGGGGTGCAGGGTCGTGATGCGCGCCAGATCGGTCGTACGGCGCTCCACGACCGCCGCCCCCGCACGAGGGGCCGGAACAGGGCTTTCGACCTCTTCCTGGCCCTCTTGGGGCGTTCCAAGCACCCGCTCGTCGCCGCGACGCCGCTCGACGTAGTCGTCGGTGTAGTCGTCGTCATCGGGGTAACTGCCGTAATCCGGGTAGCGGTCGTCCTCCACGAGACCGAGGTAGACCGCCATCTTGCGCATCGCGCCGGCCATCGCTACGTCGTCCTCCTGCTCATGGTCGCCGCACCCAGGGCAACCTAAGGCACCGCTGTCGACCTCTGCTCGGATCTGTGGACATCATGGTCCACTCGGGGGGACATTACCTGACGAAGGGCTTGCGGCGACCGAGCAACGCCGTACCGACACGCACGAGTGTCGAACCATGGGCTATCGCGTGGTCCAGATCTCCGCTCATGCCCGCCGAGATCGCCGTCGCTTCGGGGTGGTCCGTCCGCAGATCGGCTGAGATCTCTGCGAGCCGGGCGAACGCCCGGACGGGATCGCCGCCGAGGGGGGCGACGGCCATCACGCCGCCGAGGACCAGCCCCTCGGACGCCGCGACCGCCTCGGCGAGCGCCGCGACCCCCGAGGGGAGGACGCCTCCCCGGCCCGGGTCGTCGTCCAGCGCGACCTGCAGCAGGCAGGTGACCCGCCGCCCGGCCCCGGCGGCGGCGCGGCTCAGCGCCTCGGCCAGCCGCGGACGGTCGACCGAGTGGACCACGTCGGCGTAGGACACCACCGACCTGGCCTTGTTGGTCTGGATCTGGCCGACGAAGTGCCAGGTCAGCGGCAGGCCGGCGCACTCGCGGGCCTTGGGCGCCGCCTCCTGGTCGCGGTTCTCGCCGACGTGCGCGACGCCCAATCCGGAAAGGAGGCGCACGTCGGAGGCGGGATAGGTCTTGGTCACCGCGACGAGGGTGACCTCCTGGCGGGCGCGGCCGGCCGCCGCGCAGGCGGCGGCGATGCGGCGCTCGACCTCGGTCAGGGCGGCCGCGATCTCGTCGCGGCGCGTGGTGTCGGGGTTGTTCACGAGGGGGTTCGATCGTTTCGCGGTGTCGGGGCGCGCGGAGGGCCGCACGCCGGCGGAGGTCCGGCGGGGCGCGGAGCGTTCACCGCGGCCGCACGGGACGGGGCCGCACGGGACGGGGCCCCACGGGAGGGGGCGGCGAGCGGCACGCGCCACCACTCCCCCACAGGGACGGACGGCGCGCGCCGGGCTCACTTCAGGAAGTCGGGGACGTCCAGTTCCTCTTCCGGCTCCTCGAAGACCACCGGGCGGCGCCGGGCGGGCTCGGAGACGCGGGAGGTGATCGGCGTCGGCGGCTCGGGAGCCGGCCGCGGGATCGAGACCGGCCCCTGGGGCTGCTGCTCGGCCTGCGCGGCCGGAGCGGCCTGCGGCCCCTGGGCGGTCTCGGCCGCGGCGGGCTCGCGGGTGAACGGCGTGGCGGCCGGAACGGAGGAGGAGACCGCCGCGTCGGCGGCGGGCGCCGGGTCGGGCACCGCGGCCGGCTGCGCCGAGGGCAGCGGGCGCACCGGGGCGGGACGCTGCTCGACCCGCGGCGGCTCGTTCTTGGGCGCGCTGAAGGCCGAAGCCGCCGGTCGTGCGGGCGGTGCGGGCGCCGCCGGGGCGGGCGCGGGGCGCGAGGCCTGCTGGGGGCGCGCGGCCGGCTGGGCCGCGGGCTTCTCCGACGGCGCGACCTCGTCGAACCCGGCGGCGATCACCGTGACCCGCACCTCGTCGCCGAGGGCGTCGTCGATGACCGTGCCGAAGATGATGTTGGCGTCGATGGCGGCGGCGTTGGACACCAGCTGGGCCGCCTCGTTGATCTCGAACAGGCCGAGGTCGGAGCCGCCGGCGATCGACAGCAGCACGCCGTGGGCGCCGTCGATGCTGGCCTCCAGCAGCGGGCTGGACACCGCCATCTCGGCGGCCGCCACCGACCGGTCGTCGCCCCGCGCGTGCCCGATGCCCATGAGCGCCGAGCCGGCGCCGGACATGACCGACTTCACATCGGCGAAGTCCAGGTTGATCAGGCCGGGCGTGGTGATGAGGTCGGTGATGCCCTGCACACCGGACAGCAGCACCTGGTCGGCCGCCTTGAAAGCGTCCAGGACGCTGACCTGGCGGTCGGAGATCGACAGCAGGCGGTCGTTGGGGATCACGATGAGGGTGTCCACCTCGTCGCGCAGGGTCTCGATGCCGGCCTCGGCCTGCATCGCCCGGCGCCGGCCCTCGAAGCTGAACGGCCGGGTCACGACGCCGATGGTCAGCGCGCCCAGCGAGCGGGCGATGTTGGCCACCACGGGCGCGCCGCCGGTGCCGGTGCCGCCGCCCTCTCCGGCCGTGACGAAGACCATGTCGGCGCCCTTGAGGACCTCTTCGATCTCCTCGCGGTGGTCCTCCGCGGCCTTGCGCCCGACCTCGGGATTGGCTCCCGCGCCGAGGCCGCGCGTGAGCTCGCGGCCCACGTCCAGCTTGACGTCGGCGTCACTCATCAGCAGCGCCTGGGCGTCGGTGTTGATGGCGATGAACTCGACGCCCTTGAGTCCCTCCTCGATCATCCGGTTCACGGCGTTCACTCCGCCGCCGCCGATGCCGACGACCTTGATGACCGCGAGGTAGTTCTGCGGTGCTGCCACGACGAGGGGCCTTTCCGCTCGTTTACTTGCATTACGTGAAGCCCGAAACGGTGCCGGACCTTCTTGTTTAACTCTCACCCTCAAGTTGAGATTTAGAGTTATGTCAACCTGAGGAATGATACGGACAGTAGGGTTGCCCCTCCCCCAGGGTCAACTCACCGCGCCGCAAGCTCGTCCGGCGTGTCGCGGCCTGTCCCTTTTCGCTCCTGCCGGAGCCCGTCGGGCGGCGGGGTCCATCACTGGACCGTCACGACATCGGGCGAACTGACGTCATAGGCGTCCGCGGGGCGTCGCAGCAGCGTGAGGGCCACCCGGGCCTTGTCCTTCGTGCGCTCGGCACCACCCCACATGATCGTACGGCCGTCGCCCAGACGCAACGACACGTCCTGTGTCGTCGTCGCGCGGATGGTCTGCACCTGGCGGCGCAGGTCGGGCGGGAGCCCGGCCGCGACCGCCAGAGCGGCCTTGGTAGCGGGGTCGCCGGGGACGAGGCGGTCGACGTGCAGCGAGGGCAGCCCCGCCGGCGCGGCATCCCCGGCCTCGATGACGACGCCGTGCCGGTCGACCACCTCGGCCCGGCCCGCCACGGTCACCACGGCCACCGGCCGGCGCTGGACGACGCGGACCTTCAGCGTGCCCGGCCAGGCGCGCTCGACGCTCACCGACTCGATCTGCCGCAGCCCGGCGACGCGGCGGCGGACCTGCTCGAGATCGACGGTGGCCAGCGGCTGGCGGTCGGGGACCGCCGCCGCCCGCCGCACCTGGTCGGCCGCGGTCCCCGTGGCGCCCGACACCGCGACGCGCTGGACGCCGAGGACGGGCGAGAAGAACACCAGCCAGGCCGCCGCGCCCACCACCGCGAAGGACAGCAGGACGACGAAGGCCGTTCGCCACGCCGGATGGCTCACCGCGAGGCGAGCTCGGCGACGATGTGCGGGCCGAGCTCGGTGACGTCGCCGGCGCCCATGGTGAGGACGATGTCGCCGGGACGCGCCCGCTCGGCCACCAGGGCGGCTACCGCGCCGCGGTCGGGCGCGTAGGCCACGCGCCCGGCCGGCAGCGGCACCTTGCCCGCCACCAGCGCCCCGGAGACGCCCGGCTCGGGGTCCTCCCGCGCGCCGTAGACGTCGAGCACGATGGCCTCGTCGGCCAGCCCGAGCGCGGCGCCGAACTCCTCGGCGAAGAAGCGGGTGCGGGAGTACAGGTGGGGCTGGAAGACCGCGATCACCCGGCCGGACGGCCCGGAGAAGGTCGCCACGACGTCGCGCGCGGCGCGCAGGTCGGCGGCCAGCTCGGTCGGGTGGTGGGCGTAGCTGTCGAAGACGGCGACCCCCGCGGCCTCGCCCTTGGCCTCGAAGCGGCGCTTGGCGCCGGTGAAGGCGGCCAGCCCGTCGCGGAACTCGTCGAACGGGACGCCGAGTTCCTCGGCGACGGCCAGGGCCGAGGTGGCGTTCAGCGCGTTGTGGCGGCCCGGGACGACCAGCCGCACCTCGCCCCTGCCCTCGACGGTGAACACGACGCCGAACCCGTCGGGGGCGATGCCGGTGACCCGGAAGTCGGCCCCCTCGGCCTCGCCGTAGGTGCGCACGCGCAGGTCGCGGGCACGGGCGAGCGGGATCAGCGCCGCGGCGCCCGGGTCGTCGGCGCACACCACCAGGACCGAGCCGATGCGCTCGACGAAGCGGGCGAAGCTGTCGTACACGGCCTGCGGGTCGCCGTAGTTGTCCAGGTGGTCGGCCTCGACGTTGGTGACCACGGCCACCTGCGGGGCCAGCATGAGGAAGGAGCCGTCGCTCTCGTCAGCCTCGGCCACGAAGACCTCGCCCGCGCCCTCGTCGGCGCCGAGCCCGGTGGTGACGAGCTGGCCGCCCACGCAGTAGGACGGGTCGCGCCCGCACTTCTGCAGGGCGACGGTGAGCATCGAGGTGGTGGTCGTCTTGCCGTGGGTGCCGGCGACGGCGATGCCCGTGCGCCCGACCATGACGGCGGCCAGCGCCGCCGCCCGGGGGATGACGCGCAGCCCCTGGCGCAGCGCCTCGCCGAGCTCGGGGTTGGAGTCGCGGATGGCCGTGGAGACCACGACGGTGTCGACGTTCTTGATGTGGGAGGCGGCGTGGCCGACGTGGACGATGGCGCCCAGCTCGCGCAGCTCGGTGACGAGCTGGGAGCTGCGCGCGTCGCTGCCGGACACCGCGACGCCGCGCTTGAGCAGGATGCGGGCGATGCCGGACATGCCGGCGCCGCCGATGCCGATGAAGTGCACCCGGCCGAGCTCGGTGGCGGCGACCGGCTCGATCAGCTTGACCAGGCTCATCGGCGGCCTCCGGCCGAGATGACCTGCATCACCTTGCGGGCCAGCACCGTGTCGGCGTCCTTTCGTCCCATGCGTGAGGCGGCCTCGGACATGCGCACCACGCGTTCGGGGTCGCGCAGGACGGGCAGCACGTGCTGGAGGATCCAGTCGGCGGTCAGGTCGGCGTTGTCGACCATCATCCCTCCCCCTGCCTCGACGATGGGGGCGGCGTTGAGCCTCTGCTCGCCGTTGCCGTGCGGCAGCGGCACGTAGGCGGCCGGCAGCCCGACGGCGGTGAGCTCGGCGCAGGTCATCGCGCCGCTGCGGCACAGCACGAAATCGGCCGCGGCGTAGGCCAGGTCCATGCGGTCGACGTAGGGCAGCACCACGTACTGCGGGTCGCCGGGCGGCGGCTCGACCTCGATGGTGTTCTTCGGGCCGATGACGTGCAGCACCTGGACGCCCGCCTGGCGCAGCACGGGCGCGCTGGCGAGTGCCGCCTCGTTGACGGCCCGCGCCCCCTGGGACCCGCCGAAGACCAGCAGCGTCGGCCGGTCGTTCTCCAGCCCGAAGTACGACCTGGCCTTGTCGCCGGTGGACAGCCGGTCGAGCGCGACGATCTCGCGGCGCAGCGGGATGCCGACGTACTCGGCGTGCGGCAGCGAGGCGTCGGGGTGGCCGGTGAACACGTGCTCGGTGAGCCGGGCCCCGAGCCGGTTGGCCAGGCCCGGGCGCGGGTTGGCCTCGTGCACCACGATGGGCAGCCCGCGCCTCCTGGCGCCGAGGTAGGCCGGCGTGGCGACGTAGCCGCCGAAGCCGACCAGCACGTCGGCCTGGACGCGGTCCATGATGCCGGCGGCCGCGTTGATCGCCCCGGCCAGCCTGCCCGGGACCGTGAGCAACTGCGGCGTGATGGCGCGCGGCAGCGGGACCGCGGGCACCAGCGCCAGCTCATAGCCTCGCGCGGGCACCAGCCTGGTCTCCAGCCCGCGCTCGGTGCCGAGGCAGGTGATCCCGATGCCCGGGTCCAGCCTGCGCAGCGCGTCGGCCAGCGCCAAGGCGGGTTCGATGTGACCGGCCGTGCCGCCACCTGCGAGGACCACCCTCATGTCGGTCCTTTCAAATCCGCGTGCCTCGATGTCGGCCTGCGCCGCTCGGGACGACGGACCCCCGCCGGTGGGCGACCCAGGCCAAGCCAGCTTAGAGCCCTCGCCAGGGGCCCGGGTCCACGAGCGGCCAGCGCGTCCGCCGCGCCGGGCTCGCGTTTGGCGAACGACAGCAGCATGCCGAGCGCCGCGAGCGTGGGCAACAGCGCCGAACCGCCGTAGGAGACCAGGGGCAGCGGGATGCCGGTGACCGGCAGCGCGCCGATCACCGCGCCGATGTTCACGATGGCCTGACCTGCGATCCAGGCCACGGCGGCCGAGGCCGCCAGCCGGATGAAGGGGTCTTTGACGCGGGAGGCGACGCGCAGGCCGGCGTACCCGAGGAGGCCGAACAGGGCGATCACCACCAGGGTGCCCATCAGGCCGAGCTCCTCGCCCAGGATGGAGAAGATGAAGTCGCTCTCGGCGTGCGGCACCCGGCCCCACTTCTGCCTGCTGCTGCCCAGGCCCAGCCCGAACCAGCCGCCCGAGCCCATGGCGATCTGCCCCATGGCCGCCTGGTAGCCGGCGCCCGAGGCGGTGCCCCAGACGTCCAGCCAGCCCTCGATGCGCTCGGAACGGTAGCCCTCGACGCTGATCATGATGACCGTGGCCATGGTGAGCAGGGCCAGGACGCCGCCGAACAGCCGTAGCGGCGCCCCCACCACCCACAACAGCGCCAGGAAGATGAGCATGAGCACGACGGTGGTGCCGAGGTCGCGTCCCACCATGACGAGGATGGCGATGATCGCGGTGCCGGGCATGAGCGGCAGCAGGAGCTGGCGCCACTCGATCATGCCGCCCTTGGCCCGGCGCGCGAGCAGGTCGGCGCCCCACAGCATCAGGCCGAGCTTAGCGGGCTCGGACGCCTGCAGGGAGAACCCGCCGATGTCGAGCCACCGCTGGGCGCCCAGCTCGGTGCGGCCGAGGAAGATCGTCATGATCAGCGCGATGATCGAGATGGCCATCAGCGGGTAGCCGGCGAGCCGGAAGAACCGCGGCGGCAGGCGCGAGCAGACCCACATGAGCGGCAGCCCGATGCCGACCGACATCGACTGCTTCAGAAACCAGTAGAACGGGTCGCCTTTGACCTGCAGCCCCTTGATGCTGGATGCCGACAGCACCATCATCAGGCCGAGCGCGAGCAGCAGCGCGCTGCAGCCGAGCAGCAGGTAGTAGGAGGTCAGCGGCCGGTCGAGCAGCCTGCCGAGCGCGGCGAGCCGCTCGTGCCCCCACCCCCGGCCCTCATCGCCCGCGCCGGGAGCGGACCCGGCGGGAAGGCCCTTGGCGCCGCCGGGGGCGATCGTGGTGTCGCTCATCGCACGCCCGAGGTCGCCAGGCGGTGGACGGCTCGCGCGAACGCCTCCCCACGGGCCCCGTAGTCGGCGAACATGTCCAGCGAGGCGCCAGCGGGGGCGAGCAGCACGGTGTCCCCGGGGGAGGCGAGCCGGGCGGCTTCGGTGACGACACGGTCCATGACCCCAGTGTCTTGCCCTTCGACCTCCACGACCGGAACATTCGCCGCGTGTCGCGCCAGTGCCTCACGAATTCGTGCCCGGTCGGCGCCCAGGAGCACCGCTCCGCGCAGCCGGCCCGCCGCGCGGCGCACCAGCTCGCCGACGTCGGCGCCCTTCAGCAGGCCGCCGGCGACCCACACGATGGAGGGGTAGGAGGCCAGCGACGCCGCGGCGGCGTGCGGGTTGGTGGCCTTGGAGTCGTCGACGTAGTCGACCTCGCCCACCCGCGCCACGTGGGCGATGCGGTGCGGGTCGGGCACGTAGTCGAGCAGGCCCTGCCGTACGGCGGCGGCGGGGACGCCGTGCGCGCGGGCCAGCGCCGCCGCGGCCAGCGCGTTGGCCACGTTGTGCGGCGCGAACGGCCGGACGTCGGCCAGGGTCGCGAGCTCCTCGGCGGCGTGCAGCGGGTCCTCGACGAAGGCGCGGTCGACCAGGAGGTCCTCCACGACGCCGATCTGCCCGCGGCCGGGCACCCCGAGCGTGAACCCGGCCGTGCGCGGCCCTCCGCCCACCGGCCCGTCCGCCGCCGCGGCGTAGGGGGCGGCCAGGCGGGTGGACCAGGCGTCGTCGGCGTTGTGGACCACCACGCCGGCGCGCTGGTAGATGCGGCCCTTGACCCGGGCGTACTCCTCCATCGAGCCGTGCCAGTCGAGGTGGTCGTCGGCGACGTTGAGTACGGCCGCGGCGCTCGGCGCCACGGTGGAGGACCAGTGGAGCTGGAAGCTGGACAGCTCCACCGCCAGCACGTCGTAGGGCTGCGCGACGGCCTCGATGATGGGGGTGCCGACGTTGCCGACCGCCGCGGCGGCGTGCCCGGCCGCCCTGAGCATGGCGGTGAGCATGCGCACGGCCGTGGTCTTGCCGTTGGTGCCGGTGAGCGCCAGCCAGGGCGCCGCGCCGGCGGGGCGGCGCCGCCAGGCCAGCTCGACCTCGCCGATCACCTCGACTCCGCGGGCCGCGGCCTCCACCAGCAGCGGCTGGTCGGGCCGCCAGCCGGGCGAGGTGACCACCAGGGTGGTGCCGGCGGGCAGCTCGCCGCCGAAGCGGACCTCGGCCCCGAGGGCGGCCAGCTCGGCCGCCGCCGCCCGCTGGCGCTCGCCGTCGCGCGTCTCGACCACCACGACGCGTTCGCCCGCCTGGAGCAGGCTGCGCGCCGCCGCCGCTCCCGAGACCCCGAGCCCCGTGACGCAGATGGTCATGCCTTGGGCATCCACTCGACGTAGAACAGGCCGAGCCCTGCGGCGGCGCACAGGCCGGCGATCAGCCAGAACCGGACCACGATGGTGGTCTCGGCCCAGCCCTTGAGCTCGAAGTGGTGCTGGAGCGGGGCCATGCGGAACACCCGTTTACCCGTCATCTTGAAGAACCCGACCTGGATGATCACCGAGGCGGTGATGACGACGCACAGGCCCGCCAGGATGAACAGCAGGAACTGCGTGCGCGTGGTGATCGCCAGGCCGGCCAGCACCCCGCCGAGGGCCAGGGAGCCGGTGTCGCCCATGAAGATCTTGGCCGGGGGCGCGTTCCACCACAGGAAGCCGACGAGCGCGCCGAGGACGGCGGCGGCGACCACGGCCAGGTCGAGCGGGTCGCGCACCCAGTAGCAGTTGGGGCCGAGCTGGTTCAGGCAGCTGTTGCGCAGCTGCCAGTTGCCGATCAGCACGTAGGCGGTCAGGACGGCGCCGGTGGCGCCGCTGGCCAGGCCGTCGAGGCCGTCGGTGAGGTTCACCGCGTTGGAGAAGCCCACGATCATGATCAGGACCCAGATCGTGAACACGACGATGCCGATGGAGGGCCCGAAGTCGCGCAGGAACGACAGGCGCGTCTCGGCGGGCGTGATCGAGTAGTTGTTCTTGAACTGGACGACCAGCACCGCGAAGATCGCGCCGACGATGAGCTGGCCGAGGGCCTTGGCGCCGCTGCGCAGGCCCAGGCTGCGCTGCTTGTAGATCTTGATGAAGTCGTCCAGGAACCCGACCGTGCCGAGGCCGGCCATCAGGAACAGCACCAGCACGGCCGAGGCCGTCGGCGGGGTGAGCGTGGCCAGGTGGGAGCAGGCGAACCCGATGAGCGCGGCGATCACGATGACCGTGCCGCCCATGGTGGGGGTGCCGCGCTTGTCGTGGTGGCCCGAGGGCCCTTCCTCGCGGATGTTCTGGCCGTAGCCCCGGCGGCTGAACAGCCGGATGGCCAGGGGGGTGCCGAGCATCGACAGCAGCAGCGCCACCGCGGCGGCGACGAGGATGTCCCTCATCGGGCCTCACCGCCGAGCAGGACCTGCGCGACCTTCTCCAGGCCCGCGGCGCGCGGGCCCTTGATGAGCACCGCGTCGCCGGGCGCGAGCCTGGCCGCGAGCTCCGCGGCGGCGGCGGCCGCGTCGGGCACGTGGACGGCCGGCGCCCCCTTCGCGCCCGCCAGGACCGGCCAGGGAGCCTCTCCGACCACCCACAGCCCTTCCAGGCCCGCCCGCGCGGCGACCCGGCCGACCTCCTCGTTCAGCTCGTCGCTCTCGTCGCCCAGCTCGCGCAGGGAGGCGATCACGGCGTACTTGCGGCGGTCCTTGCCGAGCACGCCGAGGGTGTCGAAGGCGGCACGCATGGAGTCGGGGTTGGCGTTGTAGGCGTCGTTGATCACGGTGACCCCGTCGGGGCGGTCGGTGACCTCCATGCGCCAGCGGCTGCGCGGCTCGGCGGCCGACAGCTCCTCGGCGATGGTGGCCACCGGCAGGCCCAGCTCGTAGGCGGCCGCGGCGGCGGCCAGCGCGTTCTCCACGGCGTGCGCCCCGTACAGGCGCAGCCGCACCTCGGCGGTGCCGGAGGGGGTGCGCAGGGTGAACGCGGCCCGGCCGCGCTCGTCCAGCCGCTCCTCCTCGGCCCGCACGCCGGCCTCGGCCGAGCGCCCGAACCAGGTGACGCGGGCCTGGGTGCGGTCGGCCATCGCGCGCACGAACGGGTCGTCGGCGTTCAGCACGGCCACCCCGTCGGCGGGCAGCGCCTCGGGCAGTTCGCCCTTGGCCTTGGCGATCTGCTCGCGCCCGCCGAACACGCCGAGGTGGGCGGTGCCGACGTTGAGCACCACGCCGATCTTGGGCGGGGCGATGCGCGTCAGATAGGCGATGTGGCCCTCCTCGCGGGCACTGAGCTCCAGGACCAGGAACCTGGTGCCGGAGTCGGCGCGCAGCACGGTGAGGGGGTGGCCGATCTCGTTGTTGTAGTTGCCGGCCGGGGCGATGGTGGGACCCATGCGGCCGGTGAGCCGGGCCAGCAGGTCCTTGGTGGTGGTCTTGCCCGCCGACCCGGTGACGCCGACGACGGTCGCGTGCGGCAACTCGGCCACCGTCGCCGACGCCAGGTCGGCGAGCGCCGTCACGACGTCGGCCACGACCACGCAGGGCACGTCCAGCGGCCTGCTCGCCAGCACGGCGACCGCGCCGGCCTCACAGGCCTGGGCCGCGAACTCGTGACCGTCGGCCCGCTCTCCCCTGATCGCCACGAACAGCGAACCCGGCTCGGCCGCGCGCGAGTCGATCAGGACGGGCCCTCGGACCACGGCGCGGGGATCGGCCTTGCCCGCCAGGGCCCCCGAGGTCACCTCGGCGATCCTCGCCAGCGGCAACGGGATCATTCGTCTTCCCTACTCTCCATACAAGCTGTCCGTGCGTGTCGGGATGGACCGGCGCCTCGCACGGGGCGCCCGGCCCGGCTTTCACATCAGCCTCGCACAAGCACAACGATCACATGCGGTCCCGTCTGCGGATGGCCTCCGCGACCACCTGCCTGTCGTCGAACGGCAGCACTTCATCGTCGACGTACTGACCCTGCTCGTGCCCCTTGCCCGCGACGACCACCACGTCGCCGGGACCGGCCCTGCCGACGGCCAGGCCGATGGCGGCGGCCCGGTCGGGCTCGACGATGACGTGCGCGCGCTCGCGGCGCGGCACCCGCAGGACGCCCTCGAACATCGCGGAAAGGATGCGGAGAGGATCCTCGGAGCGGGGGTTGTCGCTGGTCAGCACGGCGACGTCCGCCAGGCGTGCCGCGGCCTCGCCCATCATGGGGCGCTTGCCCCGGTCGCGGTCGCCGCCGCAGCCGAGGACGACGATCAGGCTGCCCGAGGTGACCTCGCGCAGCGCCCGCAGCACCGACTCCACGGCGCCCGGTTTGTGGGAGTAGTCGACGATGGCCTGGAAGCCGTCCGCGCCCGGGACGCGCTCCATGCGGCCGGGGACGCCGGTGACCGTGCCCACGCCGTTCACGGCGGTCTGCAGCGGCACCCCGGCCTCGACGAGGGTGACGAGCGCGCCGAGGGTGTTGGCGACGTTGAACGGGCCCGGCAGGGCCACCGACACGTCGGCCTCGACGCCGCCCGGGCCGATCACCCGGAAGGTGCTGCCGTCGGAGCCCAGGCGCACGTCCTGGGCCCGCCAGTCGGCCTCTGCGGCCCCGGCGGCCGAGAAGGTGGTGACCGGCACCTTGGCGATGCCCACCAGCTCCCTGCCGTGCTCGTCGTCGATGTTGACGACGCCCGCGCGGCACAGCTCGGGGGTGAACAACCGCGCCTTGGTCAGGAAGTAGTCCTCCAGGTCGCGGTGGAAGTCCAGGTGGTCCTGGGAGAGGTTGGTGAACAGCGCCACGTCATAGGAGGCCCCGTCGACCCGGCCCAGGGCCAGGGCGTGGCTGGAGACCTCCATGGCGGCGGCGGTGACGCCGTCCTCGCGCATGAGGGCGAGCAGCCCCTGCAGGTCGGTCGCCTCTGGGGTGGTGAGGGTGGGCGGGAAGGTCGTGGCGCCGACGTGGATCTCGACCCCGCCGATGAGGCCGGTGCTGTGCCCGGCCGCCCGCAGGCCCGCCTCCAGCAGGAACGTGGTGGTCGACTTGCCGCTGGTGCCCGTCACGCCCAGCAGCAGCAGGCCGGAGGAGGGCTGCCCGTACACCCAGGCGGCGACCCGGCCCAGCACCGAGCGCGGGTCGGGCACCACCAGCACCGGCACCCCGGTCGCGACCGCGGCCTCGCGGCCGGTGGGGTCGGTGAGGATCGCCACGGCCCCGGCGGCGACGGCGGCGGCGGAGAAGGCCGCGCCGTGCGCCGTGGAGCCGGGCAGGGCGACGTACAGATCGCCGCGCTGGACCTGGCGGGAGTCGATGGTGACGCCGGTCACCGCGGCGAGCGGCGCTCGGGGGCCGCCGGAGGGCGCGCCGAGCATGGCCGCCAGGCCGGACAGCGGGCGGACCGGGCAGGACCTTGGACGCATGGACGACGGGGGACGCACGGGCGAGAGCGTACCTTCCCCCGTCACCCGTCGGTGCTCATGCGCACCGATGGAGCGGTCGTGCCGGTCGGCGGGATCTTGCGGCTCTTCAACGCGAACGTCATGACATCCTTGAACACGGGTGCGGCGATCTCCCCACCGAAGTGCCCGTTCTCCGGAGCCTGGAGCACGGCCAGCGCCACCAGCCGGGGCGCGTCGGCGGGAGTGAACCCCACAAAAGTAGCGGTATATCCGCAATACCCTCGGCAGCTTTCGTCGTATCGCATGGCGGTTCCGGTTTTACCCGCCACGCGGTATCCCTTGATGGCGGCCAGCGAGCCGGTGCTTCCCTCGGCGCTCACCGCCGCCTCCAGCATGCGCGTGATGTCCTTGGCCGTGCGCGCGGTGATGACGCGGGTCTGCCTGGCCGGCTTGGCCGGGACGAACCTGCGGTGCTGGTCGACCGTGCCGGCGACGATCTGCGGGGTGACGCGCACGCCGCCGTTGGCGATGGTCTGGTAGACGCTGGCCATCTGCAGGGCCGTCACCGAGACGCCCTGGCCGAAGGCGATGGTGCACCGCTGGCTGCCCGACCAGGTCTCCCTCTTGGGCAGCAGCCCGGCCTCCTCGCCGTAGAGGCCGGCGCCCGTCTTGGCGCCGAAGCCGAAGGCCCTGAGCATGTTGTACAGCGGCTGGTCGCCGACCCTGTCGGCCGCCATGATCGTGCCGACGTTGCTGGACTCGGCGATGATGCCGGTGAAGGTCAGGTTCTCGGGCGGGTGCGGGTGGGCGTCGCTGAGCACCCGGTCGGCGCAGCGGTACTTGTCGGCGACCTCGAACACGGTCTCCGGCCTGACCGCCCCGGCCTCCAGGGCCGCCGCGGCCGTGATGACCTTGTTGGTGCTGCCCGGCTCGAAGACCTCCGACACCGCGCGGTTGCCCAGGTTCGGCGTGCGCTCCCAGTCGTTGAGGTCGACCTCGGGGGCGTTGGCCATGGCCACCACCTGGCCGGTGCGCACGTCCATGACGATGACGCTGCCGCTGCGGGCGCCGGTGGCCTGGACCTGCTTGGCGATGGCCGTCTGCGCCGCCCACTGGATGTCGCGGTCGATGGTCAGCCGGAGGCCGCGCCCGGCGACCGGCTCCTGCTTGGTGCTGCGCGTCATGGGGATGCGCTGGCCGGTGCCGCCGGTCTCGACGGTCTGCTTGCCGTCCTGACCGGCCAGCAGCTTGTCGTAGACCTGCTCGAAGCCCACCAGGCCGTGGCCCTCGTCGCCGACGTACCCGATGACCCCGCCGGCGAGGTTCCCGCCCGGGTACAGGCGCTCGTAGTGGGGCGTCGCGGCCAGCCCGTCGATCTTCAGGTCGAGCACCTTGGCGGCGGTCGCCGTGGGGACGTTGCCCGCCAGCAGCGTGTAGCGCGTCTTCGGCTGCGCCAGCTTGGCGGCGATGACGCCCTTGTCGACGCCCAGCAGCGCGGCCAGGGATCCGGCGACCTGGTCGCGCTTGGCCGGGAGCACCTTGGTGGGGTCGGCGGAGATCTCGCGGGCCTCGACAGTGAGGGCCAGCTCGTGGCCGTTGACGTCGGTGATGGAACCCCGGCGCGCGGTCAGCGTCTCCTCCTGGACCCGCAGCCGCTCTGCCCTGGCCTCGAAGACCTTGGAGTCCAGGCCCTGGAGCTGCACCAGGCGCCCGGCGAACAGCGACAGCACGACGGCCATCCCCATCAGGCCGATGTTGATGCGGCGCGAGGGGTTGCCCAGGCGCAGCGGCACCGGCGGGCGGGGGTTCCAGGTGATGCGCAGCCCGGGACGGCGCTCGGGGTCGTCGGGGCCCATCGGCGGGCGGCCTCGCGGCGGCACCCTTCGCGGGCCGGGGCCGAACGGGCGCCAGGGGCCCTCGCCCCGGGGGCCGACCGGCCGGGGGGGACGCCCGGAGCCCTCGCCGCCCTCGGATCTGAGGGCGCGCCCGGGTCCGTCGGGCCGTCCCTTCGCTCCCCGGGGACGCCCGGCGCCCCCTTCGGGACGCCCGGGACCGCCCGCACGCCTGCCCGGCCCGTCGGAACGACCAGAAGCACGCCCGCCGGGCCCGTCGGAACGACCGGAACCGCCCGCACGTCCGCCGGGCGCGTCGGAACGACCCGCGGCCCCGCCGCGTGCCCCTGGCGCGTCGGGACGGCCGGAACCACCAGCACGCCCACCCGGCGCGTCAGAACGACCGGAACCGCCGGCACGCCCGCCGGGGCCGTCGGAACGGCCGGAACCGCCAGCACGCCCGCCGGGCGCGTCGGGACGGCCGGACGCGCCCGGACGGCCGCCGGGGGCGTCGTCGGGGCGCCCGGCGCCGCCGTCCGCGCCGCCGGGACGGCCCGAACCGTCGCGGCGGCCGGAGCCGCCGGAACGACCGCCCGGCGGGTCGGGGCGCCCGGGACCGTCGGGGCGGCCCTGGCGGCCGCCCGAACCCGAGCCTCGTCTGGGCCCTCCGGGGCCGCCGCGCCCGCCCGAGCCGCCGCCCGGGCCGTTGCGACCGGGCCCGGAGGGACGGCCGCCTTCCCTCACCGGCCCGCGACCTCCGCCTGCCGGTCGGCGGCGCCCTCAGGGACCCGGCCCTGGCTCGCCGTGCGGCCGACCTCGCGCCCCTGCCCGTCGAGGAACCGCGGCTCCTGCGTGCCGGGCTTCTCGCCGAGTTGCTCGACGCGGTCGGCCAGCCTCTGCGGCTGGGAGTCCAGCAGCAGCTTGGTGCGCTTGTCCTGGGCCTCCTGGCGCAGGCGCTGGGTGGTCTTCTGCAGGTCGGTCGCCCGGAAGGAATCTTTGGCCAGGACGGTGTTGAGCAGCAGCAGACTGACCAGCCCGCCGCACAGCAGCCCCACCACGAGCAGCACGAAGGGAGTGCGGGGCGCGCCGCGCCCTGCGGGCGCCCGCCGCGCCG
>NZ_JBEXGT010000068.1:0-36288 GCF_040607475.1 Sphaerisporangium sp. NPDC005288
TGTTGAGTTCTCAAGAAACGGACGCGTACACCACCGGAAACCAGACCCACCAAGGACCCGACCCCCGACTGGGGCGTTCATCTCGTGTTCTTAAAGTTTACCAGTTTCCGGCGATCTCCGTCAAATCAACCGATCTGCCGTAATCGTTCGGAACTGCTAAAATCTTGGTCACCCCGTCGCCAGGGCAACCCGTCTAACTTACGTCATCACCCACGCCAAGTCCAATCGAGTCAAATAGCGGCTCGAGTCGATCTCATGCGGGCGACACACCAGAACCGGACCCTCCGTCGAGGACGGAGTTTCCGAGATCGTGTCGTTCGGGATGCCCCGGGAGTCAGGCGCCTCTGCGGCGGCCTGCCGTTTCCCTGGGGTGGAACAGAACATTAAGCGGCTCTGGAGGGTCCGTCAAATCGATTACGGGGCCGATCGCCCAGCTCATCCCGTGATCCGGGAAACTCTCACGCATCCGCTACAAGACTGTTACCTACGACAGCGGCCCCCGGTACGCGCGGCGCGCGTACCGGGGGCCGGGGGGCCTGAGAGGGGAAACCGTGGAAAGCCGCAGGTCACGGACCCACGGGCCGAAGCGGACGGGCGGCTCAGCCGACTGCGACCTCGAGGTCAGCCGGCCGCCACCTCGACGCCGCCCACAGAACGCTTGCCACGGCGGAGCACCAGGAAGCGCCCGTGCAACAGGTCATCGGCGGTGGGCACGTACGCCTCGTCGGTGACCCGCACGTTGTTGAGGTAGGCCCCGCCTTCCTTGACCGAGCGCCGCGCGGCCGACTTGCTCTCGACCAGCCCACTGTCGGCCAGCAGGTCGACGTAGGCGGCCCCGAGCGCGGGCACGGTGACCCGTGGCACCTCGGCGAGCGCGGAGGCGAGCGTCCGTTCCGGCAGCTCCTCCAGGGACCCCTGGCCGAACAGCGCGCCCGACGCGGCGATGACCGCGCGGCACTCGTCGGCGCCGTGCAGCAGGGTGGTGAACTCCTCCGCCAGCGCCCGCTGCGCCTCGCGTGCCGCGGGACGCTCCGAGGCGCTCTTCTCCAGCGCCTCGATCTCGTCCCTGGAGCGGAAGCTGAAGATCTTCAGGAACTTCACCACGTCGCGGTCGTCGGAGTTGAGCCAGAACTGGTAGAAGGCGTAGGGCGAGGTCAGCTCGGGGTCGAGCCAGACCGCTCCGCCGGCCGTCTTGCCGAACTTGGTGCCGTCGGCCTTGGTGATGAGCGGCACGGTCAGCGCGTGCACGTGAGCGCCCTCGACCCGGCGGATGAGGTCGCAGCCGGCGGTGATGTTGCCCCACTGGTCGCTGCCGCCGATCTGCAGAGTGCAGCCGTGGCGGCGGTGCAGCTCCAGGTAGTCGTTGGCCTGGAGGATCTGGTAGCTGAACTCGGTGTAGCTCAGCCCCTCCCCCGCGAGTCTGGCCGAGACCGACTCGCGGGCGAGCATGCGGTTCACCGGGAAGTGCTTGCCCACGTCACGCAGGAAGTCGATCGCCGACAGGCCCGCCGTCCAGTCGAGGTTGCTGACCAGGATGGCGGCGGAGGGGTCGGAGAAGTCGATGAACTTCTCCACCTGGACGCGGATGCGCCGCACCCACTCGGCGACCACGTCGGTGGAGTTGAGCGAACGCTCCTCGCTCTTGCCGCTGGGGTCGCCGATGAGGCCGGTGGCGCCGCCGACCAGCCCGATGGCGTGGTGGCCGGCCCGCTGGATGCGCGTCAGCGTGAGCAGCGGGACGAGGTTGCCGACGTGCAGGGAGGGGGCGGTGGGGTCGAAGCCGCAATAGACCGTGATCGGACCTTCGCTCATCGCGCCCCGCAGGGCGTCGATGTCGGTGGACTGCGCGATCAGGCCGCGCCACGCAAGGTCATCGAGGATGTCGGTCACGATCCTGGCCTTCATGAGTCGTTCGCTGAATGGGATGAATGCCGGGCTCTCGCCCTGCGTACAGCCTGCCCGATCACCGCACCACTCCGCCACTCGGAAGACCAGGATGCGGGACGGCCCGGGCCGTCAGCTCGGCCGGGTCTTCGGCACATGCTTGCGGTACGGCGAGACGGTCGGGTCGCCGTCGATCCAGAAGCGCCACGGCGTGTCCGCACCGGACGACACGCCGGTGCGCGGGCCGGAACGGACCGACGCCGGGTCGGCGGGGTCGCCCTCCAGTACCTGTAAGCCGTCCGGGCGGGAGCCGGAGCAGCAGTCGGCGCCGTTGAGCTCGCGTCCGATGCCGAGCGCGACGGCCAGGCGGGCGGGGCCGCGGGCCAGGTCGCGTGCGGGAACGGGGCGGCCGGGGCTGGTGAGCGGCGCGGAGGTGCCGGGCCGGTGGCGGCGGGTGCGGGCCTCCTCCACCCCTCGCACCACCTCGCCCGCGCGCAGCAGCACCCCCGAGCCCATTCCCTCGGGCAGGCAGACGAAGTTGGCGCAGTAGTGCATGCCGTAGGTGAAGTACACGTACAGGTGGCCGGGCGGGCCGAACATGACGGCGTTGCGCGGCGTGCGTCCCCGGTAGGTGTGGGAGGCGGGGTCGGTCCCGGGTGGGCCGTAGGCCTCCACCTCAGTGAGGCGGACGGCGACCGGCCCGTGCACCAGGACGCGCCCGAGCAGGTCGGGGGCCACCTCCGGCGCGGGCCGGTCGAAGAACGCGCGGTCCAGGACACGCCCGGCGACCTCGGATGTCCGAGCGCCGGGCATCCGCCCGTCCACGCCGGCCGGTTCCCGGCCTAGGATCCGGTCGCCCACGCGGCCTGGCCGTCCACGATCTCGCGGAGCGCGGCGATCTGGTCGCGCACCCGGTCGGGCGCGGTGCCGCCGTGGGCCTTGCGCGAGGCGAGCGCGCCCTGCACGTTCAGCACCTCCAGCGGGCCCGGCACGTCGGCGCCGTCGGCCGCGGACGCGGTGAAGTGCGGGGAGATCTTGGCCAGGTCCTCCTCGGTGAGCCGCTCGAAGGTGGTGTCGTTGACCTGGCACCAGACCACCAGGTGGCCGACGGCCTCGTGGGCGTCGCGGAAGGCCACGCCCTTGCGCACCAGCAGCTCGGCGAGGTCGGTGGCCAGGGCGAAGCCGTCGGGCGCGGAGGATTCCAGCCGGGCGGTGTTGACGCGCATGGTGGAGACCAGGCCGGAGACCGCGGGCAGCACGAGCAGCAGGGTGTCGACGGCGTCGAAGACCGGCTCCTTGTCCTCCTGCAGGTCGCGGTTGTAGGTGAGCGGCAGGCCCTTGAGCGTGGTGAGCAGGGACATCAGGTTGCCGATGAGCCGGCCGGACTTGCCGCGGGCCAGCTCGGCGACGTCCGGGTTCTTCTTCTGCGGCATGATCGACGAGCCGGTGGAGTAGGCGTCGTCCATCTCGATCCAGTGGAACTCCTGGGAGGCCCAGAGGACGATCTCTTCGCCCAGGCGGGACAGGTGGACGCCGATCAGCGCCGCGCAGAACAGGAACTCCGCGGCGAAGTCGCGGTCGGCGACGGCGTCCATGGAGTTGGGCGCGGCCGAGTCGAAGCCGAGCTCCTGGGCCACCCTCTGCGGGTCCAGCGGGAGGGAGGACCCGGCGAGCGCGCCGGCACCGAGCGGGGAGACGGCGGCGCGCCGGTCCCAGTCGCGCAGCCGGTCGACGTCGCGCGCGATCGCGTGGACGTGGGCCAGGAGCTGGTGGCCGAAGGAGACCGGCTGAGCGTGCTGCATGTGGGTCATGCCGGGCGCGGCGGTGGCCGCGTGCTCCTCGGCCTGGCTGATCAGCGCGGTCTCCAGCTCGACCAGCCGCGAGACGATGTAGCGGACGTTGTCGCGCAGGTACAGGCGCAGGTCGGTGGCGATCTGGTCGTTGCGGCTGCGGCCGGCGCGCAGCTTGCCGCCGAGCGACCCCAGGTGCTCCAGAAGCCCGCGTTCGAGGGCGGTGTGGACGTCCTCGTCGGCCACGGTGGGCCGGAACTCGCCCGACTTGCAGGCCCGCTCGAGGTCGTCCAGCGCCGCGATCATGCGCTCGAGCTCGTTCTCGCTCAGCAGCCCCGCGCGGTGCAGCACCCGGGCGTGCGCCCGCGACGCCATCAGGTCGTACGGCGCGAGCCGCCAGTCGAACTGCACGCTCACGGAGAGCCGTGTCAGCGCGTCCGCAGGACCGCCTTCGAACCTGCCACCCCATAGCCGCATGGGCTTGCCACCCTCAGCCACCGTTCTCCTCTTCCCTAGATCGAAATGCTCAATCCGCGACCCTAGCCCAAAACGACGCTCATCAGCCGAGACGGCCGTCCCGCGCGGCGCGATCTTGTTTCGGGCGTCCATGTCGCCCGCGAGGCCCGGCATGGGCCGGGTCTTTGCCGGTCAGCCCGCCTCACGCGGGCTGACTACGTCGCTCGGTCAGCTTGAGCAGGGAGTCCGCGAGCAGGGTGCCGCCGGTCGGGTCGCGGCTGATCACCAGGATGGTGTCGTCGCCGGCGACGGTGCCGAGGATCGACTCCCAGTCGGCGTGGTCCAGTGCCGAGGCGAGGAACTGCGCGGCGCCGGGCGGCGTGCGCACGATCACCAGGTTGGCCGAGGCCTCGGCAGAGACCAGCAGTTCTTCGGCCACTCGTCGCAGGCGGGCCGCCGGGGTCTCGGTGCCGGAGCCCGTGCGGGTCAGCGGGATGCGCGCGCCGCCCTCGCCCGGCAGCGCGTACACGAGCGAGCCGTCGTCGGCCCGCAGCTTGAGCGCGCCCAGCTCGTCCAGGTCGCGCGACAGGGTGGCCTGGGTGACCTCGACGCCGCTCTCGGCCAGCAGCCGGGCCAGTTCGGGCTGGGAGCGGACCTGGTTGCGGTTCACCAGGTCGGCGATCTTGGCGAGCCTCCCCGCCTTGGTCAGGGGGATGGTCATCGCGTCACCAGCCACTGGAGCAGGGCCTTCTGGGCGTGCAGGCGGTTCTCGGCCTCGTCCCACACGGCGCTGTGCGGGCCGTCCAGCACCTCGGCGGTGATCTCCAGGCCGCGGTAGGCGGGCAGGCAGTGGAGCACGACGGCGTCGGGGGCGGCCAAGCCCAGCAGCGCGGAGTTGATCTGGTACGGCGTGAGCGCGGCGACCCGTTCGTCCTTTCCGTCCTGGCCCATCGACACCCAGGTGTCGGTGGTCAGGACGTGGGCGCCGGCGGCGGCCGCGCCGGCGTCCGACAGCACGGTGACCGAGCCGCCCGTGGCGGCGGCGATCTCGGCGGCGCGGGCCAGGACGGCGGCGTGCGGCTGGTAGGCGGCCGGGGCGGCGATGCGGACGTGCATGCCGGCGGTGGCGCCGCCGAGCAGGTAGGAGTGGGCCATGTTGTTGGCGCCGTCGCCGAAGTAGGCGAGCGTGCGCCCGGCGAGGGCGCCCAGGCGCTCGCGCACGGTGAGCAGGTCGGCGAGCACCTGGCAGGGGTGGAACTCGTCGGTCAGCGCGTTGACGACGGGGACCGGGGACGCGGCGGCCATCTCCTCGACGCGTTCCTGCCCGAAGGTGCGCCAGACGATCGCGGCGACCAGGCGTGAGAGGACGCGGGCGGTGTCCCCGATCGGCTCGCCGCGGCCCATCTGGGACCCCGCGGCGTCGATGATCAGCGGGTTGCCGCCCATCTCGGCGATGCCGACCGCGAAGGAGACGCGGGTGCGGGTGGAGTGCTTGTCGAACAGCACCGCGACGGTCTTCGGGCCCTCGAACGGGCGGTACCCGTAGCGGTCCTTCTTCATCGCCTCGGCCAGGTCGAGCACCTCGGCCTGCTCGGCCGGGCCGAGGTCGTCGTCGCGCAGGAAGTGCCGGACGGCTCCTGAGATCGGCCCGCTCATCCGGCCACCTCCGAAAGGATCGTGGGCAGGGCGCCGAGGAACGAGTCGACCTGCTCCTCGGTGATGACCAGGGGTGGCGCGAGCCGGATCGCGTCGGGTTGCACGGCGTTGACCAGGAACCCGGCCCGCTGGGCCGCGGCCTGGACCTGCGCGGCGTGGTCGCCGGTGAGCACGATGGCCCGCCACAGGCCGCGCCCGCGCACGCCGGACAGCAGCGGGTGGTCCAAGGACGCGATGCCCTCGGCGAGCCGGTCGCCGAGCTCGCGGACGTGGGCGAGCAGCCCGTCGCGCTCGATGGTGCCGAGCACGGCGAGGGCGGCGGCGGCCGACACCGGGTTGCCGCCGAAGGTCGAGCCGTGGTCGCCCTTGGCGAACAGCGTGCCGGCCTGGCCGAAGCCGACGCACGCGCCGATCGGCAGCCCGCCGCCGAGACCCTTGGCCAGGGTGAGCACGTCGGGGACGATGCCGTCGTGCTGGTGGGCGAACCAGTGGCCGGTGCGGCCGATCGCCGACTGGATCTCGTCCAGCACCAGCAGGGCGCCGGTGGCGTCGCAGATCTGCCGGGCGGCGGTGAAGTAGCCGCCGGGCGGCGGCACGACCCCGGCCTCGCCCTGCGTGGGCTCCAGGAAGACCGCGGCGCAGTCGCCGGTGACGGCCTGCTTGAGGGCGTCGGCGTCACCGTAGGGGACGAAGCGGACGTCCAGCGGGAAGGGCCCGAACTGGTCGCGGATGGCGGCCTTGCCGGTCAGCGACAGCGCGCCGAGCGTGCGGCCGTGGAAGCCGTTCTCGGCGGCGACGTAGTACTTCCTGCCGGTGGCCTTGGCGTGCTTGACGGCCAGCTTGAGCGCGGCCTCGTTGGCCTCGGTGCCGGAGTTGGCCAGGAACACGCGCCCGGGGACCTTCAGCAGGCCGAGCAGCCGTTCGGCGAGCAGCACCTCGGGCTCGTTGATGAACAGGTTGGAGCTGTGGGCGAGCGCGGCGGCCTGCTCGGAGACGGCGCGCACCAGGGCGGGATGGCCGTGGCCGAGGGAGCTGACGGCGATGCCGGCGATCAGGTCGAGGTAGCGCCTGCCGTCGGCGTCCCAGACGTGGCACCCCTCGCCGCGCACCAGCACGGCCGGGGGCACCCCGTAGTTGGGCATGAACGCGGCCTCGAAGCGCTCGGTGAGCGAGGCGGCGCCGGCGTCCAGCAGGTCGCCTCCGGCGTGGCCGGGCATCGCGGATGGGCTGACCTGGCTCATGACTCCTCCTCCGGCACCACCATGGTCCCTATCCCCTCGTCCGTGAAGATCTCCAGCAGCACCGAGTGGGGCACCCGCCCGTCCAGGACGTGGGCCTGGGGCACGCCCGCGCTGACGGCGGTCAGGCAGGCCTCCATCTTCGGCACCATGCCGCTGGACAGGCCCGGCAGCAGCCCGGCCAGCTCTCCGGCCGTCAACCGGCTGATCACCTTGGTTCCGGCGCCGTCGCCCGAGGGCGGCCAGTCGGCGTACAGGCCCTCGACGTCGGTGAGGACGACGAACTTGCCCGCGTCCAGCGCGACGGCGAGCGCCGCGGCGGCGGTGTCGGCGTTGACGTTGTAGATCTCGCCGTCCTCGCCGCGGGCGATGGAGGAGACGACCGGGATGCGCCCGTCGTCGAGCAGGGCCTGGACGGCCCCGGGCTCCACCTTGACGATCTCGCCCACCTGGCCGATGTCGACCTTCTCGCCGTTGACCTCGGCGTGCTTGCGTTCGGCGGTGAACAGATGGGCGTCCTCGCCGGACATGCCGATGGCGAAAGGCCCGTGCCGGTTGATCAGGCCCACGACGTCGCGGTTGACCTGGCCGACCAGCACCATGCGCACGACCTGCATGGCCTCGGGCGTGGTGACCCGCAGCCCGGCGGTGAAGCCGGTCTCGATGCCGAGGCGGTCGAGGTGGGCGTTGATCTGCGGGCCGCCGCCGTGCACGACGACCGGCCGCAGGCCCGCGTGGAGCAGGAACACCATGTCGTCGGCGAATCCGCGGCGCAGCGTCTCGTCGGTCATGGCGTTGCCGCCGTACTTCACCACGACGGTCTGGCCGCGGAAGCGCTCCAGCCAGGGCAGGGCCTCGATGAGGACGGCGGCCTTGGCGTGCGGGCCGAGGGCGTCCCTCGCTGCGGACGTGGCCGCGGCGGGCGGGGCGGTTCCGTTCCGCCCGGCGGCCGGCGTGTCGCCGCTCATGTGGAGTACGCCGAGTTCTCGTGGACGTACTCGGCGGTGAGGTCGGTGGTGTGGACGGTGGCCGAGTGCGGCCCCGCCGACAGGTCGATGGTGATGGTCACGTCCCTCGCGCGCAGGTCGACCTTGGCGCGGTCGTCGCCCGCGGCGCCGCCCCGGCAGATCCAGATGCCGTTGATGGCGACGTTGAGCCGGTCGGGCTCGAACACGGCGTCGGTGGTGCCGACGGCGGACACGACGCGGCCCCAGTTGGGGTCCTCGCCGTGGATGGCGCACTTGAGCAGGTTGGACCTGGCCACCGCCCTGCCGACGGTCACCGCGTCGTCCTCGTGGGCGGCGCCGACGACCTCGATCGCGATGGCCTTGGTGGCGCCCTCGGCGTCGACCAGGAGCTGCCTGGCCAGGTCGGCGCACACCTCGGTGATCTTCTTCTCGAACTCGGCGGGGTCGGGGGTGACGCCCGATGCCCCGCTGGCGAGCAGCAGCACGGTGTCGTTGGTGGACATGCAGCCGTCGGTGTCGAGCCGGTCGAAGGTGACACCGACGGCCTTGCGCAGCACCCGGTCGAGCTCGGCGGCCGGCACGTCGGCGTCGGTGGTGATGACGCTGAGCATCGTGGCCATGGCGGGGGCCAGCATGCCGGCTCCCTTGGCCATGCCGCCCACCATGTAGCCCTCGCCCCTGCGGAAGGCGATCTTGGTGACGGTGTCGGTGGTGCGGATGGCGTCGGCGGCGGCCAGGCCCCCGTCGCGGGACAGCTGGGCCGCCACCGCCTCGACCCCGGCCAGCAGCGGGTCCATGGGCAGGCGCTCGCCGATCAGGCCGGTGGAGCAGACGGCGACCTCGCCGGCCGAGTCGCCGATGACGCCGGCGACCTTCTCGGCGGTGGCGTGGGTGTCCTGGAAGCCGCCCGGGCCCGTGCAGGCGTTGGCGCCGCCGGAGTTCAGGACGACCGCCCGGACCCGGCCGCCGGTGAGGACCTGCTGGGTCCACAGCACGGGGGCGGCCTTGACGCGGTTGCGGGTGAAGACGCCGGCGGCGGCACGGGAGGGGCCGTCGTTGACGACCAGGGCCAGGTCGCGGGCGCCCTTGGCCTTCAGGCCCGCGGCGACGCCGGCGGCGCGGAAGCCGAGGGGCGCGGTGACGCTCATGACCGACCCTCCCCCGCCTTGACCGAAGTGATCGGGGTGGTGTGACTGCGCTGGCTCACGGGGCTACTCCATTGAGGGGAAGGCCGAGTTCTTCTGCCAGGCCGAGGGCGAGGTTGGCGCTCTGGATCGCCCCGCCCGCGGTGCCCTTGGTCAGGTTGTCGATGGCGACGACGGCGACCACGCGGCCGGCCCGCTCGTCGAGGGTCACCTGGAGCGCGGCGGTGTTGGCGCCGACGGTCATGGCCGTGGCGGGCCAGACGCCCTCGGGCAGCAGGCGCAGGAAGGGCTCGTCCTTCACCGCCGCGGCGTAGGCCTCGCGCAGCGCGGCGGCGGTCAGGCCGGGAGCGGCGGGCGCGGCGCAGGTGGCGAGGATGCCGCGACTCATGGGGGCCAGCATGGGGGTGAAGGAGACCTTCACCGGGGTGCCCGCGACCTTGGAGAGGTTCTGCTCCATCTCGGGCGTGTGGCGGTGGGCGCCGCCCACGCTGTACGCGCCGACCGAGCCCATGACCTCGCTGCCGAGCAGGTGGGTCTTGGGCGAGCGGCCGGCGCCGGAGGTGCCGCTGGCGGCGACGACCACGACGTCCGGCTCGGCGAGGCCGGCGGCGAAGGCGGGGAACAGGGCGAGGGTGGCCGAGGTCGGGTAGCACCCGGGGACGGCGACGCGTCGTGCCCCGCGCAGCAGGTCGCGCTGGCCGGGCAGCTCGGGCAGGCCGTACGGCCAGGTGCCGGCGTGCTCGCCGCCGTAGAAACGGACCCACTCGGCCGGGTCGTCCAGCCGGAAGTCGGCGCCGCAGTCGACCACGAGGGTGTCCTCGCCGAGCTGGGCGGCGATGGCGGCGGACCGCCCGTGCGGCAGGGCCAGGAACACGACGTCGTGGCCCCGCAGCGTCTCGGCCGTCGTCTCGGCGAGGATCCGCCCGGCGAGGGCGGGCAGGTGCGGCTGATGGGCGCCCAGGGCGCCGCCCGCGCTCGAACCGGCGGTCAGCGCGCCGATCTCGAAGGCGGGGTGGGCCGAGAGCAGGCGCAGAAGCTCGCCCCCGGCGTAGCCGCTGGCTCCGGCGACCGCCGCTTTCATCGACTCACCTCGCATGACCATGCACTGGGCCTTATGACCTTTACAAAGAAAGATTATGCACCGCTCAGCATCTTCATGCAAACCAACATCACGTGAATGACCGTGTGAGCTGGACCCCTGTTCTCCGTACCTACCGGTCGGTATCGTCACCTTCCACAACGGCAGCTACTCACCCCCGGGAGTAACCGCGCATGACTGTCACCCATGACCAGGTCCAGGCACAGCTCACCGGACCTGGCCAGTTGTTCGAGATGGAGGAGGTCGAGATACGCGGGTCGAAGCTCCGGACCTGGAAGCACGCCCCGACGACCTTCCGCGCCCTGCTGGAGAACAGCCGCTTCCACGGAGAGGCGATCTTCATCGTCTACGAGGACGAGCGCGTCAGCTACGAGGAGCACTACCGCCGGACCGCCACGCTGGCCACCCGGCTCGCCGAGGACTACGGCGTGACCAAGGGAGACCGGGTCGCCATCGCGATGCGCAACTACCCCGAGTGGGTCGTGGCCTTCTCAGCGGTCGTCGCGATCGGGGCGATAGCCGTGCCGCTGAACGCGTGGTGGACGACGCCCGAGCTGGAGTACGGCCTGTCGGACTCGGGGGCCAAGGTGTTCATCGCCGACGGCGAGCGGGCCGAGCGGCTGCGCGGGACGTCCGTCCCCATGATCGTCACCCGCGCCGCCGGCGACCTGCCGCCCGGGGCCCGCGCGTTCGCCGACGTCCTCGGCGAGGTGCGCGCGGAGGCGACCCTGCCGGCGGTCGAGCTGGACCCCGAGGACCCGGCCACCATCTTCTACACCTCCGGGACCACCGGCCACCCCAAGGGCGCGCTCGGCACCCACCGCAACGCCGCCCAGTCGCCGATGACCGTCGCCTACGCGCTGCTGCGCAGCATCGCCCTGGCCGGCAAGGACCCCTCGACGGCGGTGGGCACCCGGCGCATCACGCTGCTGACCGTGCCCCTGTTCCACGTCACCGGCTGCTTCGCGGTGATGACGGCCACCATGTTCACCGGCGGCGGCCTGGTGCTGATGTACAAGTGGGACCCCGGGCAGGCGCTCCAGTTGATCGAGCGCGAGAAGGTCACCATCATGACGGGCGTCCCGACCAACGCCTGGCAGCTGCTGTCGCACCCCGACCTCGGCAAGTACGACATCTCAAGCCTCGGCGGGGTCAGCTACGGCGGCGCGCCGGCCCCGCCCAAGCTGCTTGAGCGCATCGGCGACCAGCTTCCCCAGCGGCAGGCGTCCAACGGGTACGGGATGACCGAGACCACCGCGCTGGCGATCTACAACAGCGGGCCCACCTACCTGGCCAAGCCGGACAGCATCGGCCTGCCCCTGGCCGTGTGCGACGTGCGCGTGTCCGACCCGCTCGGCAACGAACTGCCGCCCGGCGAGGTCGGCGAGCTGTGCATGCGCGGCCCCAACGTCATCGCGGGCTACTGGAACCGCCCCGAGGCCACCGCCCAGACCTTCGTGGAGGGCTGGCTGCACACCGGCGACCTGGCCAGGCTGGACGAGGAGGGCTTCGTCTACATCGTCGACCGGGCCAAGGACATGGTCATCAGGGGCGGCGAGAACGTCTACTGCGCCGAGGTCGAGGCGGCCCTGTTCGAGCACCCCGCCGTGGACGACGCCGCCGTGATCGGCATCCCGGACGACGAGCTCGGCGAGCAGGTCGGCGCCGTCGTGCGCCTGAAGCCCGGCATGTCGGCCACCGCAGAGGAGCTGCGGGAGTCCCTGACCGGCGTCCTGGCACCGTTCAAGATCCCCGTGCGGTTCTGGTTCCGCGAGACCGAACTCCCCCGCAACCCCGGCGGCAAGATCCTCAAGACCCACCTGCGCCGGGAGACCCTCGGCCTGTGAACGCCCCGACGGCCGCGCGGCGCCCCTGCCGGGCCCCGGGAACCGTGGGCCCCGGGGGCGCCACCTGAGATCATCGACCGGAAGGCCGGTGGACGAGGGGAGGACCGCGGGTGAGCGTCGCCGAGGGCGTGCGGTTCGGAGTGCTTGGATCGCTCAGGGCCGAGGTGGGCGCGCGGCCCGCGGGCCTTGGAGGGCCGCGGCAGCGTGCCGTGCTGGCGATGCTGCTGATCGCGCGCGGCCGCATCGTCCCGGCCGAGCGGATCCTGTCGGAGGTGTGGGAGGGCTCGCGGCCCGCCTCGCCGACGACGCTCCACGGGTACGTCGCCGACCTGCGCAGGGCGCTGGAGCCGGAACGGCCGCCCGGCGCCCCGGCACGGCTGCTGGTGCGCGAAGGCCCCGGATACGCCCTGCGCGCGGCGCCCGCCGCGATCGACGCCGAGCGCTTCACCGACCTGGCCGTCCGCGGCCGGCGCGCGCTGGAGGACGGCGAGCCCGGGCGCGCCGCCGACCTCCTCGGCCAGGCCCTCGCGCTGTGGCGGGGACCGGCCTACGCCGACTTCGACGGGGCCTCCTTCGCGGCGCCCGACGCCGCCCGGCTGGAGGACCTGCGGGCCGCGGTGCGCGAGGACCGCCTGTCCGCCGTCATCGCCTCGGGACGGCACGCCGCCGCCGTGGGTGAGCTGGAGTCGCTGGTCGCCGAGCAACCACTGCGCGAACGCGGCTGGGAACTGCTGGCCCTGGCCCTGTACCGGTCCGGGCGGCAGGCCGACGCGCTCGCCGCGTTACGCACCGTCCGCAGACGGCTGGCCGACGAGCTCGGCGCCGACCCCGGACGCGGGCTGCGCGAGCTGGAGGCGGCCGTGCTCGCCCAGGACCCCCGCCTGACCCCGGCGCCCGCGGAACCCGGCCGGGGGCCCTCCCCCGCGCCGCCGGCCGGGGAACCGGCGCCGTCCCCGGGCAACCTGCCCTTCGCCCTGTCCAGCTTCGTCGGCCGCGACGGAGACCTGACCGCCGTCGCGCGCCTGCTGGAGGCGCACCGGCTGGTCACGCTCACCGGCCCCGGCGGCGTCGGCAAGACCCGCCTGGCCCTGGAGGTCGCCCGCGCCCGCACGGACGCCGACGGGCCCTGGCTGGTGGAGATCGCGGGCCTGCACACACCCGACCTGCTCACCGCCACCATCGCCGCCGCTCTGGGACTGCCCGCCGCCGCCTCCGCCGACCAGCTGGCCGGGATGCTCGCCGGCCGCGAGCTGCTGATCGTCCTGGACAACTGCGAGCACCTGCTGGCCCCCGCCGCCATGCTCGTGCACACCCTGCTGGCCCGCTGCGGCGGCGTGCGGATCCTGGCCACCAGCCGCGAACCCCTGGGCATCACCGGCGAGGCCGTCTACGAGGTGCCGCCGCTGCCCGCCGCCACCGAGGCCGCGGAGCTGTTCGCGCGCCGCGCGGCGGCGGCCCAGCCCGGCTGGGCGCCCGAGCCGGGCGGCCAGGAGCGCGTCGCCGCCCTGTGCGCCGGGCTCGACGGCATCCCGCTGGCCATCGAACTCGCCGCCGCCCAGTGCCGGACGCTGTCGGTCGGCCAGATCGCCGACGCCCTGGAAGACCGCTTCACCCTGCTGGTGGGCGGGCCCGCCGGCCGGCCGGACCGCCATCGGACCCTGCTCGGCACCGTCGCCTGGAGCGACCAGCTCCTGTCGCCGCAGGAACGGCTGCTGTTCCACCGGCTCGGCGTGCTCCGCGCCGGCTTCGACCTGGAGACGGCCGCCGCCGTGACGGGGGTCGCCCCCGTACTGGCCCCGCTGTCGGCGCTGGTCCGCAAGTCGCTGGTCACCGCCGAGCCCGGCACGGCGCCGCGCCGCTACCGCATGCTGGAGACGCTGCGCCAGTACGCCCTTGGCGCGCTGTCCCCCGAGGAACTGGCGCGGGCGCGGGAACGGCACCGCGCCTGGGCGCTGACCAGGGCAGAAAGCGCCGAACGCCATCTGCGCGGCCCGCAGGGGGCGGCGCTGCTGGAAGGGCTGAGCCGCGACCAGCCGGAGTTCCGCGCCGCGTTCGCCTCCGCGCTCACCGAGGGCGACGGCGACTACGTCCTGCGGCTGGGCGGAGCGCTGTTCTGGTTCTGGTTCCGCATGGGCCACGTCGCGGAAGGGCTGGCCTGGCTGTCGGAGGGCTTCGCCGCGGCCCCGGGAGCCGGTGCCGGCACCCGGGCGCGTGCCAGGTTCGCCGTCGCGGCGCTGCGCTACCTGGCCGGACGGCCGGCGCGGGCGTACGAGGCGGCCCGCACGGCCGTCGAGGAGGCCCGCGAGGCCGGCGACCGGGTGACCGAGGCGAGCGCGACGGGCTACGCGGCCTATCTGGGCCTACTGGCCGGGGCGCCGGTCGACGCGCCGGCCCTCGCCCGCGCGGCCGTCGAGATCGCCCGCGGCACCGCGCAGGGCTGGCTGGAGGCCGAGACGCTCATGATCCAGGGCATGGCGCTGCGGATCCTCGCCGACCTGCCCGGCGCCGGCGCCGCCTTCCGGGAGGCGATCGCCGCCGCCCACTCCAGCGGCCACGACTGGGCCGCCGACGGGGCCGCCTGGTGCGACATGAAGACCGCCTGCGATCGCGGGGAGGGCGCCCGCGCGCTGGCCGTCGCCGGCGACATCCTCGCCGCGATGGACCGTTACGGCGACATCTCCTTCTGGCTGGTCACCGTGCACAGCGCGGCCCGCGCCCTCGTGCTCACCGGGAGGGCGGAGCAGGCGGCCACGCTGATGGGCGCCGTGGAGGCCATCGGCGAGCGGGCCGGCGTCTCCCCTGAGCTGATGGACCCGCTGGACGGGCCCCGCGAGGCCGCCGCCGTGCGAGGAGCGCTGCCGCCGGAGGAGTACGAGCGCCACGCGGCCAGGGGACGCGCCCTGTCCCGGCAGGAGGCGAGCGCCCTGCTGGCCGGTCTGATCGCCCGGAACTGACCCTCGACCGGGCCGGGCGTCCGCCGGTGGTAAAGCCCGTTCCCAGTGGCCGCCAAGCGGCCGCGCGCATCCTCGTCGCCATGAGCGCAGTGCCGCCCGGCCGGGCGGCCCGGACAACGAGGTGAATCGTGATCAAGACGATGAGGCGCAGCGCGGCGGTGGCCGCGATCAGCCTGGGGCTCCTGGCGGGCCTGGGCATGACGGCCGCCCACGCCGCCACCGGCGACCCGTCCCAGTGGGGCGTGACCGGGGACCCGTCCCAGTGGGGCTGATCCGAGGAGGGGGTGAGCGGACCATGGCGGACATCGGACACCGCCCCACCGGGCACGCCGTCGTCGTCGGCGCGGGCATCGGCGGGCTGCTGGCCGCCCGGGTGCTCGGCGAGAGGTTCGACCGGGTCACGCTGATCGACCGCGACGCGCTGCCGGACGAGGGCGTCCCCCGGCGGGGCGTCCCGCAGGGCCATCACGCGCACGGGCTGCTGTCCCGGGGCCGCGAGATCCTCGAGCAGCTGTTCCCCAGGCTGACCGCCGACCTGGTCGCCGCGGGCGCCGGCACCTGCGACATCCAGAACGACGTCCGCTGGTACAACGACGGCCGGCTGCTGCGTCCCGCGCCTTCGCGGCTGCGCGGCCTGACGGTGAGCCGGCCGCGGCTGGAAGGGTATGTGCGGTCCCGAGTCGCGGCCCTTCCCGGCGTGGTGGTCCACGAGCGCCGCGAGGTCCTCGGGCCGATCGCCGGTCCCGGCGGGGCCGTCACGGGAGTGCGCGTGTTGCGCCCCGGCCACCGTCCCGAGGAGGCCGAGGAGATGGCGGCCGACCTGGTGGTCGACGCCACGGGGCGGGGCAACCGGGGCACGGAGTGGCTGCGCGGGCTGGGGTACGAGCCGGCGCCGGAGGACCGCGTCGATTCCCGGCTGGTGTACGTCTCGCGCGAGTACCGGCGCCGGCCGGGCGACGCCGACGTCGCGGCCATGATCGTGGGGCACGGCACGGCCGTGCCGAGGGGCGGGGTCGCGCTCAGCGCCGAGGGGGACCGCTGGCTGGTCACCCTGTTCGGCATGGGCGACGACGTCCCGCCCGTCGACCCGGAGGGGTATCACGCCTTCGCCGCCGGGCTTCCGGTCCCCGACCTGCACCACCTCCTGCTGCGCCTGGAACCGCTCGGGGCGCCGCGCCTGATGCGCATCCCGGTGAGCATCCGCCGCCGCTACGAACGGCTCGGCCGCTTCCCCGAGGGCTACCTGGTGTTCGGCGACGCGCTGTGCCAGTTCAACCCCAGCTACGGGCAGGGGATGACCGTGGCCGCCTGCGAGGCCGTCGCCCTGCGGGAGTGCCTGGCCGACGGGCTGGACGGCTTGGCCCGCCGCTTCTTCGGGCGCGCCGCGCGGATCATCGACGTGCCCTGGGACATGTCTGTCGGCGGCGACCTGCGGTTCCCGTCCGTCGAGGGCCCGCGGTCCCCGCGGGTGAGGCTGCTCAACGGCTACCTCACACGGCTCCACGCCGCCGCGGAGGCCGACCCGGTGGTCGGCAACGCCTTCCTGAGCGTCGCCAACCTCCAGGCGCCGCCGCAGCGCCTGCTGTCGCCGGGGATCATCGCCCGGGTGCTCCGGCCTCGTTCCCGCCGCGGCGCTCCGGCCCTCGCCGAGCCGGAGATCCGGGCGCAGGCGCCCGCCGGCCGGTGACCCCCCGGGATCGTGGCGGCGGACCGCTGGAGGGAACGGTCCACGATCCCCTTTTTGTACCGCTTTCCTTGGGTTACCCTCGCATCGATCTACGTTGTGCGAGGGGGGCCGATGGGCCGGGTCGACGCCGATGCCGCGCGGTTCGGGGTGCTCGGCCCGCTTCGGGCCGAGCTGGGCGGGGGTCCGGTCGGCCTGGGCGGGCTCCGGCAACGCGCGGTCCTCGCCGTGCTGCTGATCGCCCGAGGCAGGATGGTGTCGGCCGAGCGGCTCATGTCCGACGTGTGGGAGGGGTCCCCGCCGCCGTCGCCGGCGACCCTGCACGTGTACATCTCCCAGTTGCGCAGGGCGCTGGAGCCGGAGCGCGCGGCCCGCGCCCCGGCCGGGCTCCTGGTGCGCGAGGGGCCCGGGTACGCGCTGCGGGCCGACCCGGCCGCGGTCGACGCCGAGCGCTTCGCCGACCTGGCCGTGGCAGGGCGGCACGCCCTGGACGGCGGCAGGCCGGAACAGGCCGAGGAACTGCTGACCGAGGCGCTGGACCTGTGGCGTGGACCGGCCTACGCCGACTTCGACGGGGCCGGCTTCGCGGTGTCGGAGGCGGCCCGGCTGGAGGGGCTGCGCGCCGCCGCGTACGAGGACCGGCTGGCCGCCGCCATCCGGCTCGGCCGGCACGCCGCCGCGGTCGGCGAGCTGGAGGCCCTGGTGGCCGAGCAGCCGCTGCGGGAACGCGGCTGGGAACTGCTCACCCTGGCGCTGTACCGGTCGGGCCGGCGGGCCGAGGCCGCCGCGGCGCTGCGCGCCGTACGGGAACGGCTCGCCGACGAGCTCGGCATCGACCCCGGCCCCGCGCTGCGCGACCTGGAGGCCGCGGTGCTCGCCCAGGATCCGCGGCTCGACCCGCCGCCCGCGCTCACCACCGGCGCCCGCCTCGGCGGCGCGCCCCTTTCCCAGGCCCCCGCCGGCTCTCCCGCCGCCGCACCGGCCGACCTGGCGGCCAAGCCCACACCAGCGGGGAACCTGCCCTTCGCGCTGTCGAGCTTCGTCGGGCGCACGGCCGACCTCGCCGCCGTCGGCGGCCTGCTCACCGAGTACCGGCTGGTCACCCTCACCGGCCCCGGCGGGGTGGGCAAGTCGCGCCTCGCGCTGGAGGCGGCCAGGGCCCGTACCGACGACGACGGCCCCTGGCTGGTGGAGCTGGCCGGCCTCACCTCGGCCGAACTGCTCCCCGCCACCATCGCGGCCTGCCTGGGCATCCCGGGGGTGGCCTCGGCCGAGGCGCTGGCGGCCGTGCTGGCCGGGCGCCGGCTGCTGCTGGTGCTCGACAACTGCGAGCACCTGCTGGAGGCCGTCGCCGCCCTCGCCGGCGCGTTGCTGGGCCGCTGCGGGGCCCTGCGGGCGCTGGCCACCAGCCGCGAGGCGCTGGGCGTGGAGGGCGAGGCGGTCTACGAGGTCCTGCCGCTCGACCCCGCCGGGGACGGCACCGAGCTGTTCCGGCGGCGGGCCGCCGCGGCGCTGCCCGCGTGGTCACCCGACCCGGGCGACCTGGACCGCATCCCGGGGCTGTGCGCCGGGCTGGACGGCATCCCGCTGGCCATCGAACTGGCCGCCGCGCAGTGCCGGATGCTCTCCATCGGCCAGATCGCCGCGGCCCTGGAGAACCGCTTCGACGTGCTGGTGGACGGCCCGATCGACCTGCCGGCGCGGCACCGCGCGCTGGAGGCGACCGTCGCCTGGAGCCACCATCTGCTCGACCCCGCGGAGCGGCGGCTCTTCCATCGGCTGAGCGTGTTCGCCGCCGGGTTCGACCTCGACGCCGCCGCCGCGGTCGCAGGCCAGGCCCCCGTCCTGCCCGCCCTGTCGGCGCTGGTGCGCAAGTCGCTGATCGCCGTCGAGCCGGGCACCGCGCCGCGCCGCTACCGGATGCTGGAGACGCTGCGCCAGTACGCGCTGCGGGAACTGGACGCCAACGATCTCGCCGGGACACGGCGGCGTCACCGGGCCTGGGCGCTGACCCAGGCCGAGAGCGCCGAGCGCAGGCTGCACGGCCCGCAGGCCGCCGAGCTGCTGGCCCGCTTGACCCGCGAGCAGCCGGAGTTCCGCGCCGCCTTCGCCTCCGCGCTGGCCGACGGGGACGGCGACTACGCGCTGCGGCTCGGCGGAGCGCTGTACTGGTTCTGGTACCGCATGGGTCACATCGCCGAGGGCCTGTCCTGGATGTCCGACGCGTTCGCCGCCGCGCCGGACGCCGGGCCGGAGGTCCGCGGACGGGCCCGGCTCGCCGTGAGCGGGCTCAGCTACCTGGCCGGCAGGCCGGCGGAGGCGTACGAGGAGGTGCTGACCGCCGAGCGGGAGGGCCAGGAGGCCGGGGATCTGGTGGTCCAGGCGTCCGCGCGGGTCTACCAGACGCATTTCGGCGTGCTCGCCGGGATCCCGATCGACGCCCCCGCGCTCGCCGCCGGCGCCGTCGGCCTCGCCCGGCGCACCGGAGAGGACTGGCTGGTGGCCGAGGCCCTCATGGTGCAGGGCACGCTCGCCCGCGTCATGGGAGACCGCCCGGCGGCCGAGGCCGTCCTGGCCGAGGCCGTCGCGACCGCCGAGTCCTGCGGCCACGACTGGGCGGCGGGCTCCGCCGCGTGGGCCGCCATGAAGACCGCCTGCGACGGCGGCGACGGCCGGCGCGCGCTCGGCATCGCCGCGGGCATCCTGGACGCCCTCGACCGCCACGACGACGTCACCTCCCGGCTCGTCCTGATCCACACCGTCGCCCACGCCCTCACGCTGAGCGGACGCGCCGGCCAGGCGGCCGTGCTGATGGGCGGAGTGGAGGCCGTCGGCCGCCGGGTCGGCTTCTCTCCCGAACTCATGGACCCGTTCGACGGCCCGAGAGAAGCCGCCGCCGTCCGCGAAGCGCTCCCGCCGGCGGAGTACGAACGCCTCGCGGCCCAGGGACGCGAACTGTCCCTGCCGGAACTGACCACCCTCATGATCGGCCTGCTCGACAACTGACCACCCTCATGATCGGCCTGCCCGACGCACGGTGACCCACCCCGCCACGCCCGGCCCCGACACCCGCACCCCGCCGGCGCGGCCCCGGCCCCCTTCGGTTGAGGTACTCAGACAGGATGGGTACGCCTACTCAGGCGTCCGGCCGGCCGGTGTCAGACCCTGAACGGCATGAAGAAACCACTCCAGCCCGCCATGACCGGCGCCTACTACGCCCAGTGCGTCATCTCCTTCGCCGTGGCGCTCGGCAGCGTGGCGCTCGGCATCGTCTTCCTGCCGATCGATCCCTGGATTCGCGCGTTCCTCGCGATCGCCGTGCTGTACACGGTGACCACGACCTTCGGACTGGCCAAGTGCGTGCGCGACCGGCAGGAACTCGACAGCATGTCCAGCCGCGTCGACCAGGCACGCCTGGACAAACTGCTCTCCGAGCACGACCCGTACAAGGTCGACACACCGTGAGCCGCCGCTCCGGCCGCGCTGTGTCCCGTCCAGTCCCCGCTATGTCCCGTCCAGTCCCCGCTCGATCGCGTAACGGACGAGCTCGACCCGGTTGTGGAGCTGGAGCTTGTTCAAGGTGTTCTGCACGTGGTTCTGCACCGTCCGGTGGCTGAGCACCAGCCGTTCGGCGATCTGCCGGTAGGACAGGCCCTTGGCGACCAGGCGCAGCACCTCGGTCTCCCGATCGGTGAGGCGCGGCCCGGCGTCCGAAGGCCTCTGCGTGGCCAGGCGGCGATACTCGCCGAGCACCAGCCCTGCCAGGCCAGGGGTGAAGACCGGTTCCCCGCCGGCCGTGCGCCGGACGGCGCCGAGGAACTCCTCCCGGCTCGCCGACTTGACCAGGTATCCGCAGGCGCCGGCCTTGACCGCCTCGAGCACGTCCTCATGCTCGGCGCTCGCCGACAGCACCAGGACGCGGGGCGCGGGATCGGACGCGGCCAGCCCTCTGGCCACCTCGACACCGGACAGGTCGGGAAGCCGCAGGTCGAGGATCACCACATCGGGCCGCAGGGCGGCGGCGACGCGGAGCGCCTGGCGGCCCTCGCCCACGGTCGCCACCACCTGGTACCCGGCGTTCTCCAGGTCACGGGCGACCGCGTCCCGCCACATCGGGTGGTCGTCCACCACCATCACCCGCAGAGCGCTGGTCATTCCGCAACTGTAGACCGGCCCGCGTTCCCGCCCAGGATGTGCGGGCCCGCTCGTGGGCGGCAGGCCGGGCGGGCACGGGGATCACCAGCTCGACCTCGGTTCCCTGGCCCGGCACGGACGTGAGACCGACGCTGCCGCCGAGGCCGGCGATCCGGCCCCTGATGGACTGCGCGACGCCGAGCCTGCCCTCCGCCTCCGCCTCAGATAGGCGTCCCTCGGGGATGCCGGGGCCCTCGTCGCGCACCGTGATGGTCATCGAGACGCCGTCGTTCTCGGCGAAGACCCAGGCCCTCGCCTCCGCGCCGCAGTGCCACCGGACGTTGTCGAGCGCCGCCCCCACGGCCGCGACGACCTCGTGAGCGTGACCGGCGGGAAGCGGCAGAGGGGTCGCGGGTGTCGACACGGTGACCACCGCCGAGGTGTACCGGCGTAACCGAGCCCCCACATCGACCAGGCCCGCACCGTCCTGCTCCCCCGTGCCCGGACCGCTGCGGATCAGCTCGCGCACTGCCGCTTCCTGCTCTCCGGCCAGCCGCCCCAGTTCGGCGGCCTCCCCGCCGATCTCCAGCCCGCGGCGTCGCACCAGCGCCAGTACCTGGAGCACGGAGTCATGGATGCTGCGAGCGAGCCGCTCGCGCTCCCGGCCGGCCGCCTCGATCTCGGCGGCACGTTGCAGCCGTTCCTCGGCCTGTCTGGTGAGCCGCGCCACGTGGCCGACGACGGTTCCGGCGAGGATCAGCAGCACGGATCCGTTGATGGGTACGGAAAGAGCGAATCGGTCCGCATCCCGCAGCCACAGGTCGCCGAGCGCCAGCGCGATCGCCGCCACCGCGCCCGCCCGCCGCCCGCCGTACACGGCCCAGGCGAGCACGGGCCCCCCGATCCAGGTCGCCGTCACCGGCATCACACCCGCAGGTCCGGCGTCAGGTCCCTGGACGTACGGCGAAGCCAGCATGCAGCCGAGCGTGACCAGCACGTCCAGCACCAGCAGGGGGCGGCTTCTCGCGGAGGAGTACGCGATCGTGGTGGCCGCGGTCCATACCGCCATCACGCCGAGGACGGCCCAGCCCGCGACGGGACGGAGGTAGCCGCCGGCGCTCGCCAGCAACACCGCGGCGTAGCCGAGAGAGGCGATGCGGTACACCGCGATGGCCCGCCAGAACGACCCCTCGATCTCCATGCGGCCCCATCACGCTCGTCGGCGCTGTCCCCGGTGAGCCGACTATATGACGGCCCGGATGCCCTCTCATCGCCCGAGCTCTGACGGGCACCGCTCCCGGACGGGGGCGCGGGTTCGGCCGCCGGGCGTCCTTCGGGTGCCCGTAACGCGTGTCCGTGGGTGCGGCGGCCCCGGCGCACGGAAAACCGGTTGCCCGGGAGCGTCGCGGGCCTTCAGACTTGCCACCTGTGTCGACGAGTCCCGCCCGATCGCTGAAGACCCTGCTGCTGCGGCTGCGCATGGACCTCAGCCCACTACGCGACTCGCGGGATTTCCGGCTGCTGTTCGGCTCCAGCCTGGTCACGATGTTCGGCAGCCTGATGACCATGGTGGCCGTGCCCTTCCAGATGAAGCAGCTCACCGGCTCCTACGTCGCGGTGGGCCTGGTCGGCCTGGTGGAGTTCGCGCCGATGGTGGTGTGCGGGCTGTGGGGCGGCGCCATCGCCGACGCGCTCGACCGGCGAAAGATCGTCGTCCTGTCCGAGGTGGGCCTCTGCCTGACCTCGGTGCTCCTTCTGCTGAACGCCGTGCTGTTCCCCGCCCCGGCCCAGGTGCCCGTGCTCTACGTCGTCGCTGCACTGTCGGCCGGCCTGTCCAGCCTCCGGGGGCCCAGCGAGCAGGCGATCATCAACCGGGTCCTCAAACTCGACCAGATGGGCGCCGCGTTCGCCATCCAGGGCCTGGCACGCAACGCGGGCATGATCGTCGGCCCGGCCGCCGGCGGCCTCATCGTCGTCACCCTCGGCCCGGCCACCTCCTACGGCATCGACATCGCGTCCTTCCTGCTGTCGCTGCTGCTTCTGGTGCGCGTGCGCCCCGTTCCCCGCACCGGTGACCACACCCCGGCCTCGCTGCGCTCGCTGGTCGAGGGCGTGCGCTACGCCGTCCGCCGCCCCGACCTCATGGGCACCTACCTGGTCGACATCGCCGCCATGGTGTTCGCCTTCTCCAACGCGCTCTTCCCGTTCCTCGCCGACCAGCTCCACGAGCCCAGGGCGCTCGGCCTGCTGTACGCGGCGGGCGGCATCGGCTCGGTGATCGCCTCGGCCACCTCCGGCTGGACCGCCCACGTCCACCGCCACGGCCGCGCGGTGATCACCTCGGCCGCACTGTGGGGCGCCGGCGTCGCCCTCGCCTCGATCATGCCCAACATCTGGCTCGTGGCCGCCCTGCTGGCCTTCGCCGGAGCAGCCGACATGATCAGCGGCGTCTTCCGCGGCATCATCTGGAACCAGACCATCCCCGACGAATACCGCGGACGCCTGGCCGGTATCGAACTGCTCTCCTACTCCACCGGCCCCATGCTCGGCGACGCCCGCGCCGGATTCCTCGCCCAAGCCGGCGGTGCCCGCTTCTCCCTCGGCGTCGGCGGCCTGCTCTGCATGGCCGCCGTCGCCGCCATGGCCGCCGCCCTCCCCAAGTTCCGCCGGTACGACGCCCGCACCGACGAACACGCCCTAGCCGAACGCGCCCGCCGCGAAGTGCCCGTCACCACCTGACCAAAGCCCCCGGGATCAGGGAAGCCACTTGCTACGGTGGGAAGCATGAAGGTCCAGGTCCGGAGCGAAATGATGACGAATCCGGAGCTACCCGACTGGTTGATCCCTCCCCCTGAGGGGTTCCACGCCGAGGACCTCGATCACCTTCCGTATGTCCCCCGCTGAACGTCTACGAACTGGACCCGACCACGCGCAGTTACGTGCTGTCCAGCAGTCATCAGGATCGGGTTCGGCTGACGGCGCCGTTCGACATCGACATCGACCTGACCGAGATCGACAGGCTCTGACGGCCGTTTGACGGGTCAGGCCTGGTCAAGTCCCGGGTGAGCGGTGAGCCGGTGGGGTCGTCAACCGGCGGAGCGGCGGCGGTGGGCGCGTTGGCGGCAGGTGGGGCCGCAGTAGCGGGGCGGCCGTCCGGTGTCGCGCATCGGAAGCGACGCGCCGCACTCCTCGCAGAGCCGCGGGGCGGTGGGTCCGTGACGAGGCGACGAGGACGCGTCACGAAATGATGCGGGATTCGTGACAGGCCTGGCACGCAGTCCGTCCAGCAGCAACCGCACCAGTTGGGCGCCGCGGGCCTGGTCCCGGTGTGCCGAACGCAGCGCGACGGCGCCGACGACGAGCGCCGACAGATCGTCCAGCCGTACGTCGGCGCGTATCGCCCCGGCCTGTCTCGCGTCGCGCATCAGGCGCTCCAGGGCCTGGTGGAACCGCTGGACCGCGGCGGTCAGCACGGCACGTGGCCAGCTCCGGTCACCGGTGAGGGCGTCGCACACGCTCTGACGGTCCGCCGACTTCTCGACCACTTCGAGCAGGAAACCGAACAGCGCGTCACCGGGAGCGGCGCGGGCGCCCCAGCGGCCGGCGGAGGCGACCAGGGCCTCGAGGTGCTCGGCGAGCACCGCCTCGACCAGGATGTCCTTGCTCGGGAAGTGCCGGTAGACGGTCCCGGCGCCGACCCCGGCGCGCTGGGCGATGCGGCCGAGAGACGCCTGGAGCCCTTCCTCGGCGAACACCCGCATCGCGGTGCGCAGTACCAGATCCCGGTTGCGGCGGGCGTCGGAACGCCCGGCGACCGGCACTGCCGTCATGTCACGAAATCCTTGTCTGCGGCGGCGAAACGGGTGGAGCATTCCGGACCGTATCCAGTATCCCGCACATCTGTGGAGGACACCATGACCATCGCGGCACCCGCCGGCATCGACGCTCCCATCCTCGTCACCGGCGCCACCGGCAAGCAGGGCGGCGCCACCGCCCGGCTGCTGCTCGCCCGAGGCCGGCAGGTGCGGGCGCTGGTGCGCGACGTTACCGCGCCGGCCGCCACGGCACTGGCCGCCGCGGGCGCCCGGCTCATGCGCGGCGACTTCGACGATCCGGCGAGCCTGCCCCCCGCGCTCGACGGCGCCGCCGCCGTGTTCGGCGTCCCACCGGTCGCCTACGGCCCGGCCGGACCGGAAACCGAACTCGAGATCGCTCGCGGCCGGACGCTGATCGACGCCGCGGCCAAGGCGGGAATCGCGCAGGTCGTGTACAGCACCGTCGCCTCGACGTCGGGCACATCGTCGATGTCGGAGGGCAAGGCGCTGATCGAGGAGTACCTGCGCGACCACGTCGCCTCGCCCACCGTGCTGCGCCCGGTCCGCTTCATGACCAACTATCTCGCCGCCGCCGGAGTCACCGGCATCGACGGCATCTCCCCTGATGGCGTGCACCGGCACCTGTTCTCGCCGCACCAGCCCATGCAGGTCATCGCGCTGGAGGACATCGCCGAGTTCGCCGCGCTCGCGTTCGCCGACCCGGCCCGGTTCGCCGGGCGCACCCTGGAGCTGGCCGGCGACGAGCCGACCCCGGTGCAGGCGGCAGCCACGATCGCCGAGGCCACCGGCATCCCGATCAGGTATGAGCAACTCACCGACGAGGAGACCGCCCGGCTCGGTCCGGGGATCGCCGAGACCAAGAAGCGCTGGCAGGCCGGTCACCGCTGGCACGCCGACATCGAGGCCCTGCGCGTCATCCACCCCGGTCTGCGCACGCTCGCCGACTGGCTCGCCGAATCCGGCGCCGCCGCCCTCCGCGCTCGCCTCGCCACCACCTGAGCCGCTCACCTCGCCACCGCTTGAGCCGCTGGTCTCATCACCGCCTGGGCCGGCCCGGCTGCCGGGGGGACCGGGACCGGCCGAGGTTCACGGCAACGCGCCGGCCCGCCATCGGGCACGGGTGATTATCACATCGGCCATTGATCCGGTGTTGGTGCGAGCGTATGGTCCTCCCAAACATTCGAGTACGCCTCATGTTTTGGGGGTTCTCACATGCACGCACGTCTCCGGCGGATGATCACGGCGGCCTCCGCGCTCGCGATCCTCACGCTGGCATCCCCCGTCGTGCCCGCATCGGCGGCCGTCTACACCGCCGACGACTACTGTCTCGGCCAGTGCGCCGACGTGCTGCCGCCCGGCCAGAACGGCAACGCGACCCTGGTGGAGATCCTCGCCAACCAGTCGCTCGGCACCATGCCGCGGCACTCGGGCGACCAGCTCGGCAAGTACGCCGGCCTGATCTCCGGCTACACCGGCCTGACCGAGGACCAGATCGCCGCCTTCTTCAACGACGCCTCCTTCGGGGTGCCGGCCGGGCAGGTGGAGAGCACGACCAGCCCCCGGGCGGACGTGACCATCGTCCGGGACAAGGCCACCGGTGTCCCGCACATCACCGGGACCACCCGGGAGGGCACCATGTTCGGCGCCGGGTACGCCGGCGCACAGGACCGCCTCTAGCTGATGGACCTCATGCGCCACGTCGGCCGCGGCGAGCTGACCCCGTTCGCCGGAGGGGCGCCGGGCAACCGGGCCCTGGAGCAGAGCGTCTGGCGCAACTCCCCCTACACCGAGGCCGACCTGCAGGCGCAGATCACCCGGTTGCGGGACTCCGGGCCCCGCGGCGCCCAGCTGTACGCCGACGTGCAGAACTACGTGAGCGGCATCAACGCCTACATCGACCACTGCATGGCCGGCCGCGACTGCCCCGGCGAGTACGTCCTGACCGGCCACCTGGACGCGATCACCAACGCCGGCGGCCCGCAGGACTTCACCATGACCGACCTGATCGCGGTCTCCGGGGTGATCGGCGGGCTGTTCGGCGGGGGCGGCGGCGCGGAGATGCAGTCGGCCCTGGTGCGCGTGGCGGCCCGCGCCAAGTACGGCACGGCGGCCGGCGACCAGGCATGGGCGGCGTTCCGGGCGCAGAACGACCCGGAGGCCACCTTGACCCTGCACAACGGCCAGAGTTTCCCGTTCGGGGCCGCGCCCGGCGCCACTGGAGTCGTGCTGCCCGACGCCGCCACGACGGCGCCGGTGGACATCACCCAGAACGAGTCCGGGTCGGCCACCACCTCGGTCGCCGCATCGGCCGCCGCCAAGGGCGTGCTTCCCGGCCTGTCGGTGGACAACTCCAAGCCCGGCATGTCGAACGCCGTCGTGGTGTCGGCCGCCGAGTCCGCCTCCGGGCACCCGATCGCGGTGTTCGGCCCGCAGACCGGCTACTTCGCGCCGCAGTTGCTCATGCTGCAGGAGCTGACGGGGCCGGGCATCCGCTCACGCGGGGTGGCCTTCGCGGGGCTCAACCTGTACGTGCTGCTCGGCAGGGGCACCGACTACGCCTGGAGCGCGACCTCGGCCGGGGAGGACATCACCGACACCTACGCGCTGCAGTTGTGCAACCCCTCCGGCGGCGCGGTGACCACGGCCTCCACCTACTACCTCTACCGCGGCGCCTGCACGGCCATGGAGACGCTCAAGAAGACCAACTCCTGGAAGCCGAACGTCGCCGACACCACCTCCGCCGGGTCCTACGACCTGGTCATCCAGCGCACCAAGTACGGGCTGGTGACCTGGCGCGGCACCGTCGGCGGGCAGCCCACGGCCTTCACCACGCTGCGCTCGACCTACCAGCACGAGGCCGACTCCGCGGTCGGTTTCGCGCTGTTCAACGACCCGGCCCAGATGGGGAACGCCGCCGCCTTCGCCGCCTCGGCGTCGGAGATCGGCTTCGCGTTCAACTGGTTCTACGTCAACTCCGCCGAGGCCGCGTACTTCATGTCGGGCGACGTCCCGGTCAGGGCGGCGGGCTCCGACCCCAACCTGCCGATGACCGCCGACGCCGCCCACGAATGGGCCGGCTACGACCCCGCCACCAACAGCGCGACCTACCTGCCGGCCTCCGCCCACCCGCAGACGGCCGGCCAGGACTACCTGGTGAGCTGGAACAACAAGCAGGCCAAGGACTTCGGCGCGGCCGACGGCAACTTCAGCTTCGGGCCGGTGCACCGGGTGGACCTGCTGGACCGTCCGGTGAAGGCCGCGCTCGCCGGCGCGGGCAAGCTCGACCGGGCCGGCACCGTGAAGATCATGGCCGACGCGGCGGTCACCGACCTGCGCGGCGAGGAGGTGCTGCCCGGCCTGCTGCGGGTGATCAACAGCGGGACGGTGTCCGACCCGGCACTGGCCTCGGCGGTGTCGAAGCTGTCGGCGTGGGCCTCAGGCGGCGCCAAGAGGGTCGAGACCTCGCCCTGGAGCAAGACCTACGCGCACGCCGACGCCATCCGGGCCTTCGACGCCTGGTGGCCCAAGCTGGTCAGGGCCGAGTTCCGGCCGGGGCTGGGCGACGGGCTGTACCAGTCACTGGTCAACGCCCTGCAGATCAACGAGTCGCCCTCCGGGCACCAGCAGGGTGACCTGTCGAGCTTCCCGGCCTCGGCCAACGAGGCCCAGACCCACAAGGGTTCGGCCTTCCAGTACGGCTGGTGGGGCTACGTCGGCAAGGACGTCCGGTCGGTGCTCGGCGACCCGGTCGCCGGACCGCTGCCCGCCAAGTACTGCGGGGACGGCACGGTGGCGGGCTGCCGCGCCGTTCTGCTGGACAGCCTGTCGGCGGCGCTCGCCGAACCGGCGGCGACGACCTACCCGGCCGACGACGCCTGCTCGGCGGGCGACCAGTGGTGCGCGGACGCCATCCGCCACTCGCCGCTCGGCGGGATCAAGCAGTCGCTGATCTCCTGGTAGAACCTTCCCTGAGGACATAATCTCAGGGAGGAACGCACTGTGCGACGGCTGCCCGCGTTGACCTCGGAGGACTTCGTCCCCGTCGTGTCATATGCCCGCGCCTCTTCGGACAAGAGGAACAGGGACGAGCACAGCGTCAAGGATCAACACAAGATCAACGGCAGAACTGCGGCTGAGCATGGCTGGACAGTCGTCCGTGAGTACACCGACAACGACAAGTCCGCCGCGAAGCCTGATGTCGTGCGGGATGACTTCGAGCTCATGCTCAAGGCTCTGAAAGCTGGCGCACTGCCGGACGGGTCGCCTGTCCGGGGTGTCGTCGTCACCCATGATGACCGTCTGGTACGTCGTCCCGGTGACTATGAGCGCTTCGTGGACGCGTTCACCTACAACGACGGCTTCGTGTTCGCCGACGCCAAGCAGACCAAGAACCTTTACAGCGAAGACGTAGAAAGCATGGGCCTGTTCGGTGCCGTGATCTCCAAGATGGAGGTCCGGAAGATGCAACGCCGGATGCGGAGTGATCATCGTCGTCGGGCTGAGGCGGGCATCGCGGTCGGCGGCCATCGTCCGTTCGGCTGGATGCCGGATCGGCGTACGCTCGACCCCGTGGAGGCTCCGCTGCTGCGGCAGGCGGCGCGCGATTTCCTCGCCGGGCGGTCTCTCAAGTCGATCGTCGATGCATGGCTGCGCCAAGGTGTGCAGACCCCCCGTGGGAACCCTTGGCGGGGCACAAGGCTGCGAGAGACGCTCGCAAACGCGCGGCTGTGCGGATGGCGAGAGCTACACGGCGAACTGGTTCTGGATGAGTCGGGCGAACCTGTTGTGGGCGACTGGGCACCCATCATCACCCCTGACGAGTGGCGGGCCGTCCGGTCAATCATCGATAGCCGTAGGGGACGCAGCGTGAACGGGAACGGCACGCTGGGCGCTCCGCTTCCCCCTGACTTCCGAGAGCACAAATACCTCCTGACGGGGATCGTGCGTTGCGGCCACCCCAAGGCTGAGGGCGGGATATGCAACACGCCACTTCGGGTTGCGCACACCTACCACAAGGGCAACCACGTCTACAAATGTCTTTCCAAGTCAGAGGGTGGCTGCGGTTCGCTGTCCCGCAATGGGGACCTGGTTGATTTCTTCATCTCACAACTCGTGCTGAGCAAGATGGAGAAAGAGGCGACGTTCACCAACCATAGAAACGAAACCTCGTGGCTTCGCGAGGAGGAGTACCAGCAGGCAAAAGAACGTCTTTACGAGTTCACGCGGCAGTGGGAAGCCGGAAACGTGGATAATGACCACTACTTCAAGACCCTCTCCCGTCTCCAAGGGACCGTGAACCAGCTTCGGGCCGAACGAAGCAACTTCAATGCATCGGCAGAGCGGTCCCGCCAGCGAGCGGCCATCGATACAGCGGACATCCGCAAGCGATGGCACCTGGCCGAGGAAGACGGGGGGTTGCCGCTGTCCCAGAAGCGGGCACACATCCGCGAGGCGTTGCACGCGGTGATCGTCCTCCCGGCAGGGAAGGGTAACAAGCCGTTCAATCCGGACCTGCTAGACCCAATCTGGCGTGAGGACTGACCTAGACGTCCTAGACGTCCTCGGGCTGCCATGGGACCTGCTCTCCTTACCAAAGGGGTACAGGTCCCTTACTTTCCTCCCTGCGCAGTCGCACACAGACGGACGTCTACGGACTCCCACGGACGCGAAGGGACGCCCAGAGACACTCACGGTACGTCCCGGTAAAGGGAACTCTGAGCTGCCCTTATACGTTGTCGTCTGGTAGATGTAGAAGAGTCCCGAAGCCTCCCCCACACGACTCCGAAGCAAGCGAGAAACCGGCAGCGACAGAGACGAGCGCAAGAAAGCCACCGGGCAGAAACATATGATCAGCCGTTCCGCTGAGAGGGACCCGGCTTAGCGGTAGGCCGCAACACCTGGCAGCGCTCACCGGTTAACCAGTCGCATACAAACACTCCAAGATTTTCTCTCGCTGGAAGCGCCACCGTTCCACAGGCCGTGACCTGTCCTCGGCCTGTCCTGCGTCGGCGCTTTCGTCGTTCTCGGACGTGGCGGATGGCTTCCCTCTGAGGAAAGGAGGCCCCTGCTGGTACCCGAAGAACTGGGACCGTACGCCGCGCTTGCTGAGGAGTGGTGCAAGCGCAAACTGGCTGAATCGCCTCAGTGGCCTGCCGACAAATGGCGTCGCATCGCCACCATTCACGGCATCGAGTACGCCGACGTACCCACCGTGTCCGCACCTTCGGCTGAGGGCGGGAGGGACGCCGCGTGAGTGAGCCTCCCTCCTTCTCTCCTGAGATCGTCGCCGCTGCTCAACGTGCGTCCATGCCGGACTTCTCCCGGTGGCAAGAGATGGTGCGTGCTACGGGCGGCTGTGCTGAGCCTGTACGGCTGCAAGGACGCCGGATCACCTTCGATGCCTCGTTAGAGGTGCTGGACGTCTACCGGACCGCTGAGGAGCCCACGGGGTACCTGTTGACCGCGTGCGGCAATCGGCGGGCTTCCCGGTGCCCCGCGTGCGCTGAGGTCTACCGGGATGACACCTATCACCTGATCTTGTCAGGGCTGCAAGGCGGCAAGGGCGTTCCCGACGGCGTGAGCGCCCATCCCCGCGTGTTCGCGACCTTCACCGCGCCGTCGTTCGGGGCGGTCCATGCTCGCCGTGAGAAGAACGGTGCGACGCTGCCGTGTCGTCCTCGGCGGGACAATCCGGTGTGTGAGCACGGACGGTCGCAGGGCTGCGGGGTCCGGCATGAGGATGGTGATCGGCAGATCGGGCAACCGGTCTGCGTGGACTGCTACGACTATCCGGGGGCGGTGCTGTGGAACGCGCATGCGGGTGAGCTGTGGCGGCGGTTCACCCAAGCTCTCCCGGCCGTGTTCGCCCGGCGGCTGGGCATCACGCGGGCGGCGTTGCGGCGGCGGATGCGGCTGTCGTACGCCAAGGTCGCCGAGTATCAGGCGCGCGGCCTGGTCCACTTCCATGCCGTGATCCGGCTGGACGGGCCGGACGGCCCTGATGCGCCTCCGCCGGACTGGGCGAGCGTGCCGGTACTTCAGGAAGCGATCGGGGAGGCTGCGGCGGCGGTCTCGGTGCCGGTGCCCGACGACGGACCGGCGTTCGTCGCCCGGTGGGGCCGTCAGCTCGACGTGGAACCTATCTACGTGGCTTCGTCGCTGGAGGGGATGGCTGATCAGCGGGTGGCGTCCTACATCGCCAAGTACGCCACCAAGGGGGCCGAGTCCGCCGGGACGGTTGATCGCCCCATCCGGCAAGTGCGCGACGTTGCGTATGTGGAGGTGACCGAGCACGCGCGGCGCATGATCTACACCTGCTTCGTGCTCTCGGACCTTCCCGCCTATCGGCTGGTGCCGCTGCGGCGGTGGGCGCACATGCTGGGCTACCGGGGGCACTTCTCCACCAAGAGCCGCCACTACTCGACCACCCTGGGCGCGCTGCGGCGGGTCCGGGCGGATTACCAGGCTGAGCAGTCCCGGCAACGACGGGGCCTGCCCGATCCGGGTGAGCGGCAGACGGTGACCGTGGGCGAATGGCGGTTCGCCGGGAGCGGCTACCGGACCGGTGAGGCGTTCTGGGCTGAGATCGCCCGGCAACGCATCGCCACAGCTCGCAAGCTCGCCAGAGAACAAGCGCGGCAACAGTCGCCCGGCTGACAGTCGGGTCCGATGCGGGAGTGGTGCGGCCGGCGGAATGCGTAGCACCCCGAAGGGGCGACCGCGAGGGAGTTCGGCCGGCGGCACCACGCACCGGACGCCACTGACCCCGGCCCGGAAAGGTCTGCCACAGCAACCGTCCGCCTGGCCGTCCCGTATGCCGTCATCCCGCCCCGAAGGGGAAGCGGGCCAGGGGGCAGGGGTACAGGTGGAGCCCCCAACTGGAGGAACGACCTGTGCCCCTGCCCCCTGGTCTGCTTGGCTCGCCCGGGATGACGGTAGGAGGAACGGACAGGCTTCCACCCCAACCCCGCTACGACCTTCCGGCAAGAGCGCCCCGGAGCCGGATTCCCCCGCCGGAGGCATCGTTCTGTCCGCTGCTGGATGGTTGTAACGGTCTCCAGGCTCACCGGTGGAGCCTCACGGACGGCACAGTTCCCGGTATGCCTCGCGTAGCTCGACAGCTTCGGGTAGGTGACGTACCTCGATGGCTCTGATCACTTCTTTGGCTCTCCAGTAATTCGACGGCACCAGAAGACCGCTTGTCACCGCTGTCAGCACGAGTTGGCCAGCCTCATCGGGTTGATTGGCTGCCATGAGAGCCAAGGCGAGGTCAATGCGTGCAGATACAGCCCTACGCGGGCGCGGTGATCCATCTGTTGCAGTTTCCAGGCGCGCGAGTACCTGGCGGGCGTATTGTTCGGCGGCGGGATCGCCAAGCCATGAAAGAGTGGTCGCAACGTACGCATCGCTTTTTGCAGGGTCATATCGGTAGTGATGCTCCGGACGATCGGGCATCGGTAATGGTGAGACGAGTCGGGCGACGCGGTTCAGTGCATCTCGCGTTTCATGAGCGGCCCCCATGCGTGCCCATACTCGCCCTTCCTGTGCCGTTGCCTGGATGTATGCGGAACTTCCGTGAGGCGCGATAGCCTGTGCGCCGTGAGATAAAGTCAAGGCACGGCCATAGTCGCCATTGGTGACCGCCTGCCAAGCCTCAGTTTCCAGGCACCATGCGGCTAGTTCGGGATGCTCCGTGTGTTTGGCCAACTGGGCGGCGCTCTTGAGCTGCGCATTGGCGGCCGGGAACCGGCGGAGATCAATATTGCAAGTGGAAGCGAGCAGTGATAGCCAGCCTCCGACCACAAGTAGGCGGCGGTGTTCGATAAGCGTTTTCTTCGCATCGAGCAGGCTCATGGCGTACGTCAAGTGTTTGCGTATCCGGGGCAGTAGCTCATCGGGTGGTGTGCTCGGGTAGGCCGTGGCGAGGTCATCAACGACAAGTTCGAGTCGTTCTAATGTCTCATTGCCAACGTCGCTAGCGGCAACGCACTGAGCAAGTTCGAGTGCATTGATCTCGTCATCAGTCTCACTTTGGGAGAGATCGCTCCGCTGAGCTTTATTGGCGGTGTCACCGGGGAAAAGCTCGGCTTCATCTATGCCGAATGCTCGGCAATACAGCACCGGATAAGGATCTTTCGGCCGGTGTTTGCCCGCCTCCCAGTCTTTGATCATTCGGGTGAGTGAGTCTCGGGTGGGTAAACGTGCGCGAGTATGCGGGTCGGCGGCGTCCGCAAGCGCCCTGGCCATCTCGCGCTGCGTCCAGCATTTATCCCGTCGTTCGGCTCGCAGTCGTGCTGCCCAGACCGGAAGGTTCTCCATCGCATGCGCTCCTTAGGGGAGACGTGGACGCTGGCCGTCTCCCCTAGTCTCACCTACTCCCCACTGTTGATGCGTGGTTACGGGGCGATGTCATGAAGGGGACGCCAGAAAAGACGGAACCCGCAGGCGCTGGCAACGCCGTGCGGGTCCCTGAACCGCACGCTGGAGGTGCGATCCTGTGGCAGAGGATAAGACCATGCCGCCCCCTCGGCAAAATGGGGCAGAAGCGTCCTTGCTGGGCGTTCTCGATCTGCTGGGCTCTCCGCAGTCACCTGCGCGGGCGCGTGTTTGGGTCCGGCGAAAGCTCGGTGCCGATCATCCGGCGCTGGAGGATGTGACGCGTCTGGTTTCCGAGGTCGTCACGAACGCGGTTGTTCACTCCGACTCCCGTGATGGCGGCCGGGTGACGGTGGCGCTGGCCGACTGTTTCGACCGGATCCACGTGGATGTGGTGGATGACGGCGGGGAGTCGGTTCCACGCGTCTGCGTCTCGGACGACTTCGCCGAGAGCGGCCGGGGCATGATGCTGGTGGACCTGCTGGCGCGGGCGTGGGGTGTGTACGAGGACGAAGCCGGTCGGACCGTGTGGTTCGAGGTGGGTTACCGGCGTGATCGGCACGGTGACGCGCTGGGGTGTCCTCGGCAGCGTGAGGCGTTCGATTCTGCTGACAGCGCGGTTCGCTCAACGGCGGTACTGGCTGCCCGCACGGTCGCCGAGAGCGTGGAGCGGGAGTGCAGGGGGCGGCACGCGCGCCGCCTTCACCGCCGATGGGATCTGGATCGGCCGGGTCCGGATGCGGCGGCCGATGCGCTGGGAGTTGAGCCGTTGACCGATGCGGAGATGGCTCCCTAAAGCTGGGGCGGTAGCGCAAGGGTCCCCCGCATAGGAGCCGGGGGATTCCGCTCCCCTATGGCGCTGCCGCCCCTTTTCGATGTGACGCGATCAGTTGGCCTCTGCGTGGGGGGGCCAACTGATCGCTACCTACGACTTGGAGGGTTACGTTGACTTCTACTCTACGTCTTGGTGTTCTCTATGATGGCGGCTGGTTTATGCACCTATGGCAGTATGTCGCAGATGACTCTAAATGGAAGAAGAAGTTATCGTTCGGTGGTATCCATGACTTGATGTGCTGGTATCTGCACAAGGAGCTTGGTACGCCTTTAGCTGACCTTTCCGTGACGGAGGCGCATTACGTACTCGGAAAGCCAGCAAAGACTGACTATCGACTTTCTGGTGGTTCAAGGCGTCCTGTTGGCGTCATGTCGAACACCTGGGACCGCGTGCTGAGGAAGGAGGGAATCATCCGGCACGATGTAGCGTGCACGGACGAGAGCGGCAACGGGGAGGCCGGAGCCGATGTCGAGCTTGCTCTATTGGCTTATGAGCTGACCATAGCGCGCAAGATTGACGTTGCTATTCTGGTCACCGGGGATGCTGATTTCCTTCCCCTGATTTACCGTCTTCAAGAGCGAGATATTCGCGTCATCGTTCCCGACGGTTTCACCGAAGCTGACGGTGCCGGACACAGAGTGAGGTCGGCCCCTTTGCTCAAAAGGCACGCTGATCACGCACCCTCATGGGAATCATTGCTGGACTCCGGCATCTCTCCCGATTATCGGCTGCGGAGCCCATTCACGGATCCAGCGGGCGGCGCGTCAAGCGAGCGCGCTCTCGATGGGTACCGATATGGCACCGTCGATTCATGGAAGGGGGGCGCTCCGTATGGGTTCATCCGTGATACTCGCGGAGTGGCATGGTTCGTGAATCGCGATGATTTGCCGCCTGGTCTGAAGTCTCTACGTCCAGGACAGCAAGTTCGCTTCAACGGTCGGGAGCGTTGCATGCCCGGAAGAAAGTACCCACAGGCGCGTTCGGTAGAGCCTTGCGAATGATGGACGCGCATCCGGTACCCGTCTGACCCGGCTATCTCCGTGCTGGCTCCTAGCAGGCGGAGCGGTGGGGCCGGCGGAATGCGTAGCACCCCGAAGGGGCGACCGCGAGGGAGTTCGGCCGGCGCCACTGCGGCGAAAAGTGGATCTTGACAGCCTCTCGCGGCCGACTGCTAAATGATCTTGGCGTGCTGCGAGCGACAGGGCGGCAGTGCTCCGGTGTGCGGCGGGTTCGATCGGTACGGCGGGTGCTCGGTGCGGCGGAGCGGCCCGGAGCTTCCGCCGCCGGGACCGGCCCCCAGGCCGCACGCCCGGCGTGCGGAAGGGCTCCGGGCCGGGTGCGGCGGCGCGGAGGGATCCACGACCACATCACCTGGTGCGTCGTGGGC